>NZ_JBHTGY010000036.1:0-506146 GCF_042676305.1 Paenibacillus sp. GCM10027630
TTTAACACCTAGATTGAGCTTTGCGAGAACACTATTGAGAAATAGGGTGTATGGATTAAAATTTGAGAGATATTGAAAGCGCTTAATTCGACAGCCTGAATTTCTCATGCTAATTCTAAGGATTTTGGCTGATTTCACCCATATCACCTATATTAGCGTGAGCTTTTCCAGTTATATTAGTTTCAAACGATATCCAAGCTGGATTAACGGGAGGATTTCCATCTATTACCTTTCTTCCGGTAGAGTAAGTAAGGCCTCACCTGCACATGCCCCTAAACAGCTCGCCAGTACTAGAATCCACGGAAGTGAACGGTAGTGCGGAAGTCATTGTTCCTCTATCAGCTGGAAAACTCAAAAAATAGAGGTATAACGGAAGTGCTAGTTCCGTTATACCTCTATTTTCATGAACAAATGCCCAGTACTTCCAACATAACGGAATTCCCACTTCCGCTATCTCCTTAGATTAGAACCGGCTGATGGAATAACGGAACTTTTAGTTCCGTACAAATCCTCCAGTGCTTGTCGCACCGCAGCTTCGCCCTATACCTATAATAATTCCCATTAAATTATGGAGTGCGTTAAACACCTTAAGCTCTAGTGTAACTCTACTCATTCTAAATTAATGTAGAAAGGTAGGTAGGCAGGTAGCAGGTAGGCACGTCGCCTACATTCTTCATTCCTTGGATAAACTTCTGATCGAAGCCCTTTCACTGATGATACATTCGTATCAACAAGGTAGTTTATATTACCAGATAACAAAGTTGAACCTCCGGTTCAAACTTACACTTCCTTATCACTTAGAAAGGGTATCCCCACTTTAGTTCGGCAAAAAATTTAAACATCCTTATATTATGTAGAAAAAATCCGCCATTTCGCGGATTTTTATCGTACAGCAGCAGCTAGTGATTATTTTCAAGATCTACATTTCCGTATATCAGTCTGACTTTCTTACTGTCGCAAAAGCGCGTATACCTCTGTATCCAGCTTCTTCGCTAACTCGGGATTATAAGTTTTTTCATAAGCAGGTTCGGTAATAATTTTACCCCCGTAAAATATTACATCCTCTACCGATTCGATATCCACGGTTACTACCTGCAGCTTCATTGTCAGTTCAACCACATCAGAAACCGATGCGGTTCCTTTTATGGCATAATAACTGCCTGCGCCAATAACTCCCAGAACAACATTGGGGTTGATTTGAATATTCTGGATGCTCGAAGCTTTATGACCGAGTGCAATTTTTATTTTAGTTCCTTCTTGATTGGCTATTACCCAAGATACCGCACTCAGCTGCGGCAGCATTTGATCGTCCATTGTAATCAGCGTAACAATCTTTTCTCCTTGAAGCGAGGAAACCAAATTCTGGCTTAAATGGTCCGCGGCTGTAGTCATAACTTGTGCACCTCAATTAACTATAAAATGGTAATATTTGTAATTTTAATATTCAATTTTCACCGGCAGTCCCAGTTCAAGCTTTCCGAAAATTTCGCCGAGCCAATCAAAGTTAAAGGCTTGATGCATAGCACCGGCATGAATATCCCTCCAGAACAATTGCAATAAATTATTTTCGGCGGCAGCTGCCGCACCACTGCTCATGAATATCGTTTCTGTAGCCTCTATGCACAACTCAACACAATAGGCATAATTACAACGAAGCTTAACCCTCTGAGCGTAATCCAGCACATGGCCTAATTCTACAAGGTCAAGCGATTGCTGCAGCAGCGCATTAGCTGCTTCAATTTTGGCCGCCACCTTGGCCAGCCGTATTTGCTGATGGGTCATGTCGGCTGCGCGATTTCCAGATTTCGTTTTATTTTTACCGATTACAGTATCCCGCCACAGCTCATATGCTCCCATAGTCGCACCCAGGATGACGGAAAGAAGTGTAGCCGGCATAACAGCGGATAGCTGGATTCGATAAAGCGGGGACGTATTTACTTGCATGCCCGGAGATATTCCATGTAGATTCCACGGCTCCAATTCAATAATCCGATGATCGGGAACAAATACCTCCTTCAATTCGAGCAGATTGCTCCCCGTCCCTCTCATCCCGATGACATGCCACACATCAAGCACTTGCAGGTCGGTCTTCGGTATCAGGAAAAACAGCACTTTCTTCTCCTGCTCGTTTAACGGCTGAGGAACTCCCATCGTGATCATCACCCAATCGCAGTGGTTAATCCCTGAAGAGAAGCCCCACTTTCCGCTCAGCTTGTACCCGCCTTCCGTGCGAGCTACCTGAGAGGTGGGTCCAGGATTAAGCGAGGTGGCTATACATGCGTCAGGGTTATCGCGCCATACGTCGGCTTGAGCCTGATCCGGCCAGAACGCCAACATCCAGTTATGAAGCAGGAGCAAGGAATAGCACCAGCCCGCCGAAGGATCGGCTTTGGCTACTTCGATTGCGCTAGCCGACAATGTCTTCCAGCTTAGCTCATGCCCTCCCCAGCGCTGTGGAACTAGAACCCGAACCAGGCCGGAAGAAATAAATTCCTGAATCGTATCGGCAGGCTGGTGCCGCAAATCCTCCGACTGCCGGGAACGTGCCCTTATAGGGTCAAAAAGACTTTTGGCGGTGGCGACAGCTTCCTCATGAGTAAATTTCATTACATCTTGCACATCCTTTTCCCCCTTAACCTCATTAATCATTTATTTCCGGTGTGCCGTAGGTGTGGAAAGTGGAAGGTAACGGATTTCCCCATGCCAATCCTCTAGATCTTTCCGCCTGTGTCCAAGTGATCGTCTCCCAGTCTGGAGCGAAAATCAGGAATCCGCCGGCGCATACCTCAATCCGGTTCCCGCCAGGCTCGTATACATAGACGAACATCGTTTGCCCGGCGACATGCTTGCTTGGGGCTGCTTCGATAAAGATTCCGTTGTCCATAAAAATATCTGCCGCACGAAGCACCATCTCCAAGCTTTCCACCTTATAAGCAAGATGGTGAAAACGGCCCTTATGTCCGGTTTTATCTAGCGATATTGCCATATCGTAGGATTTGTTCGTCACGTGAAGCCACGCGGTCGTCTGCTTCCCTTGCTCGGAAATCGCCTGCTCGCTTAGTCTGAAGCCAAGCTGGCTTCTCAGGAAGGAGCTGTCTGCGTCAACATCGGAGCTTAACAAATTAATATGATCCAGCTGGGTAACGGCAGCTCCTCTTGCTGCGAACTTTTGCGGCTGATTTTTCAGCGATGGCTTCAGATGAGCTGGCGTAACATAAGGGGCAGCTTCATAGAAGATTTCCATCACATGTCCGTCAGCATCGGTGAAACGGTATGTTTTTCCATGTCCGTAATCTCCGTCAGTCCAACCAATACCCAAACCGCTAACATCGATAGCTTGCGCCCGTTGTTCAAGCGCTTTTGGCGAAAACGCTCTTAATCCTACATGCCCCAATCCGGCCTTTGACGACTCAGTTAGCTTTAAGCTGTACAGCTGCTGATCTCCCCAGCCCCGGAGAAACACCGATTGCCCCTGACGGGAAACCTCCTCAAGTCCAAGCAGCTCCCGAAAGAAATGCAGGCTTTCTTCCGGCTTCGGTGTCAATAACTCAATATGCGCCAGATGAGCTATATCTCGAATGGGCTCCAGGCTCGCACTCATGATTTCGCCACCTCCACAATTTTTGTTTCGATAGCCCCGATTTCACTAATTTCCACCCGTACGACATCATCATTCTTCAGGAACAAATTTCTGGCTTCGCCTACCCCTCCTGGCGTCCCCGTGCAAATAACATCCCCTGGCTCCAGCGTCATGATGCCGGATAAAAATTCAATAAGCTGATTCACATTAAATAACAGCTGCTCCGTATTCGACTTCTGCCTTAGCTCACCGTTGACAGTCAATGAAATTTCCAGGCAATGCGGATCGGGAATTTCGTCCTTCGTTACCAGATAAGGACCCATAGGAAGGCTCTTATCGAGCGTCTTTCCTTGCAGCCATTGAATCGTTCTTTTCTGCATATCGCGGGCCGTAATATCGTTGACTACTGTGTAGCCTGCGACATAGTCAAGTGCGTCTGCCTGAGAAATATCCTTACCTCTCTTGCCGATAACAAATGCCAATTCCGCTTCATAATCTAATTTCTGCGTCAGCTTGGAGGAGAGAGGGAATTCATCGTAAGGTGCTGCAATAGCGGTGGAATACTTGGCGAATATAACCGGAAATTCCGGGAATTCCCGCTTCATCTCTTTGATATGATCTTTATAGTTGAGTCCGACACAAATAATTTTATTAGGACGAAGCAGCGGAGGTCCCAGCTTTATCTCCTCCAGCTTATATACGGCGGCCGGTCTGCTGCCTGATGAGGCAAATTGAAGTGCTGCCTTGGCAGCGTTTATCGCAATGTCTCCGTTTGCAAGGAAAGCAGTCGGATCTGACGGTAATAAAGCCTCTGCAATTTCCTCCGCTCTTTCCTGCCTCCCAGCTTTCAATTTATCGGCATAAGCCTGCTGAGGATCTACAATTGTGTTTTCATCTAATCGGATGCCAAGTCTAAAAGGGCTGCTGTTGATAGAATAAGTAACTAGTTTCAAAATGAATTCTCCTCTCCATGAATCAGAAATGGTCCAACTCGTAAGTCTAACTATGCACCATGCAAGATCTCTTGCAGTTCACTGGCCTGTTGATTTAGTAAAAAGCTCCTCAACCTTAAGCTGGCGCTTAATCAAGCCTTGCTCATAGGCATAGGTGACAAGTGTTTCCAATGCCTTTCTGTTCTTCTCCATACCATACGGCCAGAAATCATTGCCCATCAGCTGTTTAGTCTGCTCCAGCTCTGCAGCCAGCCATGGCAGCGTCACTCTTAAGGAGCCTATTTGACCCAAGCTCTCATAGTTCAACTCTTTCGCTCGAATGAATGCTTGAAGCATACTCATTGCGACCCATGGGTGCTTCTCCAGAATCTCGTCTTTGATAACTACAAAATGCATGATCGGGAAAATTCCCGTTTTCTGAAAATAGTTTTTTTCGGCGGATACATAATCACTAAACAATCTTATGACTTGACTCGAGCCCTTAACGAATGCGGAAGGTGCTCTCGGAGAAATAATGGCATCAATCTGCTTATCCAATAGCATCTGATTTAACGTCTGAGCAGATCCTATCGCTTCGAGCTTAATATTGGCAGGCAGTTCTATGGACACTCTTTCTCCCTGACGTTTAGGCGCATCTACTCCTCCCCAATACCATTCCATGTCAGAGGGATGCACTCCGTATTCATGCTGTAAAAGTCCCCGAACCCAGACAAGTGCCGTTACAGGATACTCCGGTACCCCTACTCTTTTTCCCCGCAGATCTTCAGGTTTATTGATCCCTGCATCCTTATGAATATAAATGGCAGAATGACGAAAGGTTCGTGATGGAAAAACAGGAATGGCCGTGAACTTCGGATAACCGCGATCCTTGGCAATCAAGTAAGAAGAAGCAGATAGCTCCGACATATCGAATTCCTCATACCGCATCATCCGAAAAAACACTTCCTCCGGCGGCAGCTTCAAATAGTTCAGATCGATCCCTGCCGGTTTTACTGAACCGTTAGCCAATGCCTGAGTACGATCATAGTCCGCGCATGCAAAACTTAAAATAAGGTCAGACATCCTAAGTCTCCTTTCTTTCGGTTTAGCCTGAATGTGGCAGCTCCTTGGTTTGTATTATTCGAAGCGATATCATGAGCATCAACAGGCTAATAACAACACAGGACACTCCCATCCAATTCAGCTGCCCGGTTGCAACCTTTTTACCGAAAACAATGCCAAGCAGGCTGGATGATAAGATCGTCCCGATAAACCTTGAGGTCATAAAGAGACCAGAAGCTATCCCTGTTTCTTCTTTAGATACGAATGTGTACAGCCCCGTTTGCAGACTCAAATTGAGCATTCCCACTGCAGCCCCGAGAATAGATAATATGGTAAAGGTAAAGGCTGCCGAGGAATCATCCTGTATGTTGGATAAAAGTACAGTCCCAATGATGAAGATCAGGTTCCCTATTAATAGAGGATACTTGGGGCCGCTATTGTCCAACCATCTTGCCACAAAAGGTGTAATCAATATTCCGAACATGGCAAGAGACAACATCATTAAGCCGGTTTCTTGTACAGTAAACCTCCGGACATCCTGCAAATAAATAGGAATCCCGAACGTAACCGAATAAAAAATGATGTTCACAAAAATAAATTGCATATAGATGTATGTCACGTTCAGGTTATTTTTCAAAAAATGAATATCGACGAATGGCTGCGCTTGACGGGTTTCATACCAATAAAAGACTAAGGTAAGAATTATGCTTGTTCCGAGCTTCCACCCATCCAGTCCATTGCTTAAATCCAGCAGGAAGAGCAGCCATAGAAAAAGCGTTAAAGAAAACAGCGCAATGCCGCAAAGATCAATTTTGCCTGCTCCTGTAGTTGATCCCACATCTGCCGGAATGATTCGTACAGCAAGCAGCAATGAAACCACTATGACAGGGAAATTGATTAAAAAGATCGCAGGCCAATCGCCATAATGAATTAGTAATCCACCTATTGATGGACCTACGGCAGCCGATGTGGAGGAAAACACCGATAAAATTCCCATAGCTCTTGCCTGGTTGTGTGTAATGCTGCTGCGTATAATCCCCATACCGGCAGGAAAAATAGCAGATGTTCCTATTGCCTGAACAACCCTGAATGCCATTAACCAATGAAAGGTTGGCGCAAGCGGCGCAAGCAGCGAGGAAACGGTGACAAGTGCCAATCCAATGAGAAATATGCGTTTTCTTCCAAACAAATCGCTTAATTTCCCCATAACCGGCTGTCCTATAGCGCTCGCCAAATAAAAAGTAGCGATTAACCAGGAGATGTCCATAAATTGGACTTGAAACTCCTCTTGAAGCCTCGAAAAAGCGACCGAAATCATCGAAGTATTTAATGGATTCAGAATCATTCCCAAAGCCACTGCTGTTAATAATAGATATTGTTTCTTTCTGTCTGGTTCCACGAGCAACCTCCGTCTATACGATAGAGCTGTGGCTAGGACAGCTTCACCGATCCGAGAGCAAAGAAATGAACTCGCTCATATCATGAATATGGAAATCTGCCTGTTCTTCCATGCATGCTTGACCGACTGCCACCACCTTCATACCTGCTCTTCGGGCCGCAATTATACCTGATGCAGCATCTTCTACAACCAGGCAAAGCTCTGGCTCCACCCCTAATCTCCCGGCTGCGATCAGAAATACCTCCGGATCCGGCTTACTGTTGCGAATGGAATTTCCGTCCGCAACAGCATCGAATTTATCCAGCAAGCCTAATTTCTCCAATATAAGAGGCGCATTTTTGCTTGAGGACCCGATGGCCATTCTGATCCTGTTCTTTTGTAAAAATCCAATGGTTTCTAATACACCAACGGCTGTATCACTATGACTCAGGCTGTGCAGCAGCTCTTTGTAATAACCATTTTTACGTTCAGCTAATTGAAGCTTCATTTCCTGAGAATAAGTATGCTCCGTTTGCTCCAGGATAATCTCCAGGCTCTCTGTACGGCTGACTCCCCGCAGTCGATGATTTACCGTCTCGTCGAATGTTATTCCCTCCTCATCACATATCCGCTTCCAAGCCAGATAGTGATAGTGGTCGGTATGGACGAGAACGCCATCCAGATCAAATATAACGGCTGCAATATTGGCAATTCCGCTCATGCTACAGCCTCGCCTCCCAATATTGGCAGAAGGGATCAACGGGATTTATACCTTTAAATTCCGATTTACCTAAAAGCTTATCGACAACGGCATCTATAATATACTCGTTACCCGTGTAAGAATTAATATAAGTGGGGATTCTCGGCACATCCTGAAGGTGGTATGGATTGGCCACGGAAATGAACAACGTCGGAAGCTCCGGTGTAAACCATGGCATATCGACTCCCATTGGGGCAGCCCAGTTAATGCGCAGGTTCGTCTGGTTGCTTGCAGTCTCCATGTTGGCAAAATACAGAGCTGCATCATACCTTTGCTTCATTTCCCTTATGGAGCCGAATACTTCGTCAAAATTATAATTGTTCTTGTCGAACAGGGTAACTTCAAAGCCCTCTTCCAACAATCGTTCCACCATTTGCTTGTGAATGTTCGGCTTTGTATGGCGGCGCCCTTCATCCCCTTGGACAAAAAATAAAAGGCGCCTATGCTTCTCAAGGTTCAACGGCAGCAGCTTTTGCGTGTCTTTGACCAGCGTTACGGCAAGGTCTGCACATTGCTTCGCCCATTGCTCGTGCTCTGTGCACTGCAATACGGACAACGCATCCGCTTCCGGTACAAGTGTTCCTTCCCTCTGCTGTTGATGCAGGCCGAGTGAAGCCTTCAGTGCTAAAATCCGGGTTACGGCCTCATCCACCCTGGACAACGTAACCATTCCCGTCTCCAGACCTTTCATCATGAAATCATAATCTTCCTGGATGTTTTTGTTGAACAGGAACATGTCGCAGCCCGCTGCAATCGATTTAGGCACTGCGATTTCCCGCTTCTCCGCCATCGTAAACCCGGCCATGCCTGTTGAATCGGTAACAATCATTCCATTGAAGCCAAGCTGTTCACGCAATAGGCCCGTGACCAGTTCCTGCGCCAAAGTGGCTGGCATCAGCTCCTCATCTGGGATACCCGGAACGAGCTTGCGGGAATACGAAGGCAGCATAATATGCCCTATCATGATCGTGTCGGCCCCAGCCTCAATCAGCTCCTTGTATACCAGGCCGAATGTAGCGTCCCATTCCTCCGTAGACATGGAATTAATCGACGTCAATAGATGCTGATCCCGATCGTCCACCCCATCCCCCGGAAAATGCTTTACGGAAACAGCCATACCGCTCTCTTGGATACCTCGGGTGTAGGCTTTGGCCATTCGCGCCACCCGCTGCGGATCGGAACCGAAGGTTCTTACATTGGTGATCGGATTGTTGAAATTCAAGTCGATATCAACAATAGGAGCAAAGGTCCAGTTGCAGCCAACGGCCCGCCCTTCCCTGCCGCATACTAAACCAAGCCGATACGCCATCTCCTCGTTATCTGTCGCAGCTACCTGCATAGGCTTGGCAAAATGAGTGCCATTCTTCGCAATTCCGTTTCCTCCAGCTTCCAAATTAGCAGAAACAAGCAATGGAACAGCTGTATTCGACTGTAAAAATCGATGAATCTCTTGAACCGTCTCTCCCTGCCCTGGCCGATACATCATTCCCCCGGGCTTGATGTTCTCAAGCAGCCCTTTTAATTGCTCCCGGTCATCTGTGAAACCGATTGGACAAAACAATTGACCGACCTTTTCCTGGATCGACATGAAGGCCAACGTCTCCTGCACCCAGCGTATTTCCTCATCCTGCAGATTGAATGGCTTTGCCGCCAAATTAACCATAGTCAGTACCTCCTGTAATCCTCTCTAACCTTTTACCGAGCCTGCAATACCCTCCACAAAAAACCTTTGGAATGCAATAAAAACAATGATAACGGGCAGCAGCGCAATTGTTGCTCCGGCAGTCAGTCCTGTAAAGTCCACTGAATTTTCGCCTGCAAAAGAATACATACCTACGGAAAGCGTTCGTAATTCGGGTTTGTTCAATGTAAAGATTAATGGTACAAAAAATGAATTCCATGTAAAAATGACCTGCATAATGCCCGTTGTCGCAATAATTGGCTTGGAAATCGGAAGCATGACCTGCCAAAAAGTCCGAAAGAATCCGCAGCCGTCTATTTCGGAGGCTTCCTCCAGCTCCTTGGGAAGTCCTTGAAAATAGGAAGTGAACAACAGGATGAATAAAACATGCGCACCTGATGATTCTGCAAGAATTACGCCAGGCATCGTGTTTAGAAGCCCCAAGCTCTTCACAACCTGATAGACCGGGATAATCGTATACCCTTTGGGAATAAACATCGTCGCTGTAATGGCTACAATAAACAGTTTTTTACCGGGAAAATCCACTCGTCCCAAAGCGTATCCGGTCAAAGCGCATAACACAACGACGATAATAACTGCAAAGAAGGTTAAAATGATCGAATTTTTAAAATAAGAGGAGAAATTGGCAACCTCCCAAGCCCTTGCATAGTTCTCCCACAAAAAATGCTTCGGCAACAGGCTCAGGCCTGAGCTGATATACTCCACATTATCTTTAAAGGATGAGAAGATCATCCATATAAAGGGATATATCCACACCAACCCAATGGATAGTAAAGCAACATGCAGCAAAGGCTGAGTCCACTTGGCGCTTTTCATCCGACCTTCACTCCTTTCCGGCTTGTTTTCGCGGAACCATTCGTCAATTTAACTAAGCCCCCCAAGACAAGCGTAATCGCAAAGATAGTGATTCCGAACACAATGCCAGCAGCCGAAGCGTAGCCCAACTGAGGGAATCCATTGTTGCCAAACGCAAATTGGTAAATATATAAATCAACCATGTCCGTTGCAAAATACGGTCCACCATCGGTTAAAGTTTTGACAAGATCGAACACATGCATGCCATGAACAACGGTCAGCAGCAGGATTACGGTTCCTACCGGGACAAGCAGTGGCAACGTAATATATCTCAAAGTGTTCCACGGCCCTGCGCCATCGATTTTGGCGGCTTCGTAAGCGTCCGCAGGAAGTGCTTGAAGACCAGCCAGCCAAAAAATCATCGTCATTCCAAATATTTTCCAGACACCCACCATAATTAGAACAGCCATAGCAGTGAATGACGTGGCTAGCCACGGAATGGGCTGATTGATGAAGCCAAAAGCTTGCAGTACATTGTTTACAAGCGCATTTTCATTGCCAAAAATAAATTTCATGACAATCCCAATAACAGCAGCTGTCGTAACAACCGGCAGGAAAAATAAGGTTCGGTAAAATGTTTTCCCTTTCAAATACGACAAATTCAAAATAATGGCTGTGATCAGCGTCAATGGAATAACTATTGCGGTCTGTACGACAATATAAATCAGATTGTTTTTATAGGCATTCCAAAAGGCGGGATCCTGAATCACCTTTTTAAAATTGCCAAAACCAATAAAGTCACTCATCGGACCAAATCCGCTCCAATCATAAAACGAGTACACATAGCTCATCGCGATTGGATAGATTGTAAATACGAGAAAGAAAATAAGCTGGGGTAAAATAAACAGATAAGCCCATAAATATTTCCTTGTGAGTCTGGAATTCATCCTTTCACATCCCTTATTTAAGAAGGAGCCCTTATTGGACTCCTTCCCAAGTTTTTCTTGGTGTTGAAACGCTTATTTTTTATAAGGCTGGAAGGGCTGCCAATCCGGGAATATGTAGTCGGACTCGCTAACTTTGCCCCCGTCGGACTGGACTTTTTTCATGCTGTCAAAAAATACCTTGTTCGTTTCATCCGATAATTGGGTTAAAGCTGCTTTAACATCCTTGAGTTGTCCGGATAAGTAACCTTCCGCTATATTCGATAGCGTTGTCTTAGGAAACTTGCCGCTCATCTCCGTAGCTACTTTCAAGGTTTCGATATTTTTAGTGAAAGGACGTGGAACCAGCTTTACCGTCTCGCTTTGAATTTTAAGCGCTTGCGCAGCAATGGGATGCGTGATCTTGGTGCTTTCGTTTTGAGCCATAATCGGAGAATATTCGATTCCGTCACGAAGCAATTTCGGATACAATTCATCCATCATGAACTGCAGGAACAGCTTAACCTCATTGTAGTGCTTCGTCCCTTTGGAAACATAGAACGATGCGTTGGAGCCGCCTTTATACATGGCATATTGCGGCTTTCCATCCAATGTAGGCAATGGAGCTACGCCATAATCGTCTAGCTGCTCCTTCTTCATCTGATTGGAGAAGAATGCGCCATCCATTACGAGAGCGGCTTTCCCCGCCTCCATCAATGCAGTCCCTTCACGGAAAGACATAACGACGCTGTTCGGGTGAAGCAGCTTTTCATCCTGCAGCTTCTTGAAATAATCCAATGATTGAATAATGCCTGGGGAATCAAATTGATATTTACCCGTCTTATAATTAAATGGCGGAACATTGAGGTCCGGAATGACCTCCGGCGTAATCGCCGTTGCCATCTGTTGAACAATGAGAGGAAGCTGGCTTGTAGCTTTCACACCAACAATCAATCCATAGGCCTCACCGTTCGTTGCTTCCTTTACTTTTTTACTGAATTGATAGAGCTCATCCCATGTTTTCGGGATGTCTTTTTCCGTTAAGCCTGCTTTTTTCAGAACAGCTTTGTTATAATACATCACCTGGCTTGTCCGCATCGGGTTAAACAGCGGCAACCCATAGACTTCACCGGCCATCATCGTTTCGCCTTCGGAGAAGGTTCCTTCGTAGAACTGCTTCTTTTTCTCCTCGGTAATCAAATCATTAAGAGAACGAATAACCCCTAGACGCGTTAATTGAAATACCGGAAGATTCGGATGCGCACCAAAAATATCGGGGAGATTATTGCCTGAGATAGCCGTTTGCGTTTGTGCCACATACTGTGCGAAAGGCACCGCCGTATATTTGACTTTAATATTCGGGTATTTTTTCTGAAAGGCTTCAATCGTTTCGTTGATCTGTTTATTCGCTTCTTCCCATCTTCCCCACATCTCAAGCGTAACCGGTTCGTTGCTCTGCGCCGTATTCTCTGGCTTCTTGGATTCGGCTGCAGGACTTGTGCTTGAAGAGCATGCCGATAAAACACTTCCCATAGCTAAGGCGAGAGTCATTGCCGTCAGCAGCATTTTCTTTTTCATGTTCGAGCCTCCCTTTTGATCAATCGGTGGTTCCTACATTTATGAGTATAAGAGGTTTCAAACCCTAAAAATAGACGAATAATTTAGCGCTGGGGGAGAAGTTTTTAACCTACAGTCTTCTTCATTCCTATTCGTTGCCGGGATCAATGCTCCCGCCCCTTTTCGATAATCGGTCGGGCTCATTCCGAATTCCTTTTTAAACAGGCTCCTAAAATAGCGATAATCGATGTAGCCGATCTCCTCGGAAATATCTTCGAACTTCTTGTCCGTTGCAAGAAGCATCGCTGCGGCCTGTTTCAGACGGCAGTTGACCAAATAGCGAACGAAGGTCATTCCTGTCTGCTGCTTGAACATGCGGCTTAGCGTCACGGGATGCACTCCCACGGAATCCGCAACGGATTCCAGACTGATGTTGGGATCCCGCGAAGTATTAATTCCGCGCAACGCCTGTTCAAACCAGCTCGCATTAGCTTGGGTCTCCAGCAGCATTAATTCGCGAATTCCGCCTAATACGAATTTGAGGATTTTATCTTTCAGCTCATCCCAGGTCTTATGCTTGTCCACCCAGCGAGACCAGTAGTGAAGCTTCTCCTCCTCTAAGAAAACAACTTCGTTTTTACTTGCCAGTCCTTCATCCAGCAATGCCATCAAATTTATGCATTCTTTTTTTAATTTTCCCAAATCCAAATGCGGCAAATATTCCAGCCATCCGGTCACCGCAGTCTCCAAGCTTGTATAATTGCCTGCTTTTGCAAAAGACAGTATGTTTAATCGGGATTGAGCCGCTTCTTTCGCATAAGAATGGATGAAATGAGCTTTAGATCGATTCACATTTTGATCTCCCCAGAAGCGCACACTTTCCCATTTCTCAATCTCCTCCAGAATGACCTGTACAAATTGTTGCTTCTCATGAAACCGCTTTCCCGAATGTCCTATGGAAGCACGGCTCACAATTCCGCTGTAATCTGAGTTTACCGAGAAAGTGAACAGAACATCCCCAGGATTGACTGCTGCTAGCTCGCATTCTGAAGAGGATTCGTAGAATCTTATCTCCTTCGCTTCCCGATTATCAAACCACAATCTTGGATTAAAGCATCTTATCGGGTTAATAAACACATATTGGCTGGACAGCTTCCCGAGGTGCTCCTCTATCTCTTTGAGGAACATGGATTCTCTCTCTCGCTGGACTCTCTCAACGATAGCACGCAGCTGCTCACGGTCAGCCGGCTTAAGCAAGTAATCAACAGCTCCTAGCTGCAGCGCCTTTCGTGCATACTCGAAATCATCGTAGCCCGACAGCATGGCCACAGGGATGTTGGGACACTCTTGCCTGAGCTGCTTGAGTATTTCCAGCCCATCCATCTCCGGCATTCTTATATCCATAAACACAAGATCGGGCTGCACCATTATTATTTGCTTTAAGGCGAGACAGCCGAACTCCACATCAAAAATTTCCGCTAACGGGAATAACGTACTTAATTTAGTTATAATACTCTCCCTGACTACCAATTCGTCATCGGCTATGCAAATTTTCATTCGGGATACACTCCTTTATAAGGGTTAGGGCTTGTTAACGCCATCCTTTTTGAATATGATTAAGTACAAAAACCTGAAGGAGGTGCGCATTCATGCTCCGTATAGTTCGATTCTTTAGAAACATATTCGGTTATTTATCCCTTAAATACAAGCTTTTTATTTTGCTTTTGGCATTCTCGATTATCCCTATCGCAGTTGTCAGTTATAGCTCGCAGTACTTCATGTTCCGCTCCAGCACGAAATATACGGCATCCGTATCTTCTCAGTATGTACAATTCGTTTCTCATGATATAACCGAATATTTGAAGGAGCTAAGCCAGTCTATGGACGCGGTGTTGGCCAATTCGGAATTCCAGCTTTTTTTGGACATCCCAAGCGAGAATCTTAATCAGCAGGCCAAGCAGCTCATTTATTTCCGCCCTATTCTGCACAACTCGCTGCAAGTCAGGAAAGATCTGCTCGGTATTTTATATCTGGACCAAATGGGCAAAGTTTTTTTTGAATCTTTAACAAAAAGCCGTAATTATGAATATCAAATCCAAAATGACCCTATTTACAAACAAATGTTTGAAAAACAAAAACCGGAATTGATTGTGCCTCATCTCGTCAATTACACATTGGAGTCGCCTGAGAGCGCTTTCTCCTTTGTCCGACCTATTATTAATTTACAAAATGGTGCCATTACTTCCTGGATTTCAATTGAGATTCCGGAAAGTAAAATCAAGGGCATGCTTAGTGGCACCAAATACGGACAAGAGGAAGGTCATCTCTTATTATTGCATGGACCAACAGGAATCACGGTTTCTGATTTGGAATTCAATGAAACTTTGCTCAATGACTTAAAAAAATCGATGGATGCAGAGTCGCACCCTGAGCAAGAGCTGGTTTTTAATTCAAGTGATGGGCAGTACCAGGCCACCTACTCGAGCATTCCATACGGAGATTGGAAGCTCATTTGGATCGCACCGCTTAGCAGTATTTCCAAGGGAGTGCAGCAATCCGTTCAACTGACCCTGCTTATTGCATTAGCCAGTCTAAGCATCTCTTTAATCATTGCTTTTCCCGTTATGAATATTGTTTTCCAGCCTCTCTACAAGCTTAAAGGAGGACTGCAGCGATTAGGAAGAGGATCGTACGTTCCGATAAAAATCCGACCCAGCAATGACGAATTCGGGTTCCTGATTCAAAGCTATAATGATATGCTCAATGAGCTTCAACAGATGGAGAAGGAAGTGTTTCATTCGAAAATGAGAGAAAAAGAGAGGGAGCTGCTGCAGCTGCAAGCTCAAATTAATCCTCACTTTTTATTCAACACTCTGGAAACCATCGAGTCCTACGCTGTTAAAAATAATGGAGATGCCGTAGGCGAAATGGTTCAATCCGTTTCTCGAATGATGCGGTATAATGTGCGAAACGATGGAGGATGGGCGCCTTTAAAAGAGGAGATAGCCTATATCCGCAATTTCCTGAACATCCATTTCTACAGACATGGAATGGAAGTCATGTCCCAATTTCAGGTTGATCCAGCCCTGCTCGATATTCCGATAATGAAGCTGAGCATTCAGCCATTTGTAGAAAATGCGATCAAGTACGGATGGAGCCCCAATATGAGTCCTGAGGAATTTATTTTGACTGTACATGTCGGGCAAAAGGATAATCTGTTACGCATCGTCATTACTGACACAGGTACAGGAATATCCTCTTCCGTTTTAGACAAGCTATTCCAACTAATTGAATCCAAAGGAGAATACATCGACCCTTATTTTCAAAAGCATACGGGAATATTCAATGTATACCGCCGTTTTTTGCTGGCCTATGGTGATGATGTCGAATTAACTATAGTTTCAAGTCCTCTCCAAGGAACTGCTGTGGAGATCTGCATTCCTTATCTCAACTCATAGCCGGATACAAATAAAGAACCGTTGGAAAAATTACTCTCCAAACGGTTCTTCGTATAGCCTTAAATGGAATAACTCAGCTCGGGTCGAATCCGCGCGAGGAATTGCTTGGTACGCTCCTCTTTCGGATCATTGAACAGCTCGTACGGGTTGCCTTCCTCCACAATTACGCCCTCGTCCATAAAGACGACATGATTGGCGACATCCTGCGCGAAGCTCATCTCATGGGTAACTATAATCATCGTAATCCCTTCCTTGGCAATCTTGCGAATAACCGACAGCACCTCACCCACAAGCTCCGGGTCCAGTGCCGAGGTCGGCTCGTCGAATAAAATTACCTCGGGATTAAGCGCCAGCGCCCGAGCGATGCCAACGCGCTGCTGCTGACCGCCGGATAACTGAGACGGATAGGCGTCCAGCTTGCTGCCAAGCCCCACCTTTTCCAATAGCTCTACGCTCCTTTGCTTCGCCTCTTCCTTTGGGATCTTCTTAACCACCACAAGACCTTCCATCACATTCTCCAGTGCAGTCTTATGCTTGAACAGATTATACTGCTGAAACACCATGGCCGATCTTTGCCGGAGCTGATGAATTTCCTTCTTGCCCGCACGTTTGCAATCGATGGAGAACCCGCCGATCGCAATGCTTCCTTCATCCGGCTTTTCAAGGTAGTTCAGGCAGCGCAGCAGCGTTGTTTTGCCCGAACCGCTCGGCCCAAGAATAGCGACGACCTCACCCTTGCGTACGGTCAGATCGATACCCTTCAGCACCTGATTACGGCCAAATGATTTTTTAATCTTAGACATTTTTATCATACTGCCTCACCTCAAGTTTAAGAGTAGCATTATCGCTTGCCCATTATTACGCGGCAATCCTTCTTTCATGACGGCTGTACCTCGTCTCAAGCCATGCGAAGAGCCTCTCGCAGCTCCAGCAAATGACCCAATAAATAAGCGAAGCGTCAAGATACATCTCCAGATATTGATAACCGTCACCTGCCACTATTTTGGCTTGGGCCATGATCTCGATAACTTTGATGGCGAATGCAAGTGAGGTTCCTTTAATCAAATTAATAAAAATATTGCCCAAATTCGGGAGAGCGACGACTAGTGCCTGGGGAGCTATAATTCTTAGTAGTCCCTGGGATGTGGACATCCCGATAGAAAGCGCAGCCTCCATTTGCCCCGAATCCGTTGTGCCGAGCGCCCCCCGAATGACCTCCGACTGATAGGCAGCCGAATTGATCGTAAACGCCAGCAAAGCGAAACCTAGAGGAGATATTTCTGAAAAAGGCAGATGCCAGCCCCATTCCTTGTTCAAAATATCGATGAGCAGCGGCGTGCCGTAGAACACGACATAAATTTGCACCAGCAGAGGGGTCCCACGGACGAAGGAAACGTACAAGGCACCGAGCCTATTGAGTACCGGCACCTTATAAATTCTGCATAATGCGATGATAAGTCCAATAACTGTACCCAATCCCATCGAGATGACTGCCACCAACAAGGTTAAAGGTACGCCTTTCAGAACCTCCGGGAATTTCTCGATGGCGAATGCCAAGCTGAAGTTAGCCAATGGGGTTCCCCTTCCCTTCTTCCTTTATCTCGCAATGCTGACATGCCCCTTTTTATAAATCTTCTCCAACCGTCCAAGTCCTTTCTCAATAACTATACTCAGCCCCCAGTAAATCAACGATACCAGGAAATAAACTTGAAACGTATTGGCGCCGTAATTATTTCCGAGGATGATCTGCACTTGACCCATAATATCAGTGATCCCGATGGAAAAGGCTAACGAGGTTTCCTTTAATAAAATAATGACATTGTTGCCCAAGCTCGGGATCGCAATGCCGAAGGCTTGCGGCAAAATGATTCTTCTGAGCGATTGACTGTAGCTCATCCCCACACTGTATGCAGCTTCCTGCTGTCCGCTTCCTACCGCCAGATAGGAGGATCGGATGACCTCGGAAAAGAAGGCTGCGCTATGCAGCGAGAAGGTGATCACGGCAAAAATAATTTTGTCCCAGTTGTTCACATCGATCCCAAACAGGATAAGCAGCTGTGGCAGCCCATAATAGATCAGGAATAGCTGGACGATGGTCGGAGTGCACCGCATGAAGGATAGATAGAACGTTGCAATGGCATAAGGAATTGCTTTTTTTTGAATCCTGACAATGGCTATGACTAATCCCAGCAATAGACCAAACAAGAGAGATAAGAACAAAATCGTCAAAGTAACAGGCAGTCTCTCAGCTATTCGCAGAATCAGATTCAGAGTCGTGTCCATTCCGGCGAAGCTCCTCTTCGTTAATTTTCCTTCCGGAATTTATAACCCTGCTGTACGTACTCCAGGCTTTTAAACACATCCACCTTGAACCATTTTTCCGAAAGCTTAGACAGCGTTCCGTCCTTGATCAGTTCCACCGTGGCTGCATCAATCTTTTGAGCAAGCTCCGGCTGGTTCTTGTTGAATATAAAATAGACCGACTCTTTCGAGATAACGCCACCGATCTTCAAGTTCAGGTTTAATTTCTTTACCGCATCTTCAAAATGATTAATATTAAGCAAATGGGCATCGTACTTGCCGGATTCAACGAGCTTCAAATCATCTGCTGGTGTTGTTTTCTCTACGTCCTCGATTTTGATCTCCTTGCCCGGATGCAAAAGATTATAGTCTTTAAGAATGTAACGGAAGCCGGAAACCGGAGTCATCGGCACCAATTTCTTGCCTACCAAATCATCCAGAGTTTTGATATCATTGCGGTCCGGCTTAATGGCCAAGCCTGTAATCGAATAGCCAAACTCTTGCTTGGGGTATAAATATTTTTTCTCCCGCTCCGGATTTTTGAACCAAAAGTTGGCTGCGAAGGCGTATTTGCCAGTATCGGTACCGATCAGCTGACCTTCGTTATCTACAGCTTCGTATTCAAATTTATATTCCGGCAGCTTTTTCTCAAGCTCCCTCAAGTAGTCAATCATATAACCGGCAGGCTGATTTTTCTCGTCCAGGTAACTGAATAACGGCACAGGCACCGTATTTAATGCCGCCTTGATGACTTTAGGCGCCGCTTTGGCGACTGGTGATGCCGTATTTGGTGCAGAAGCATTGGCCGAGCCGTCTCCCGCAGCTGGTGCGGTTTTTCCGCAGCCTGCCAAGATCGCAAGCAGTATCACAGCAAAAATAAGATAAAGACCTTTAGTTTTCATAAAAGGGTTCCTCCTGATTTTTTTATTTAGTATGGATCGCCGACCAGCGATTCGCTGGATTCGCTAACCCCAGATGGTCACGAAGCGTGCTTCCTGTATATTCAGTCCTGTAGCGGCCTCTTTGCTGCAAAATCGGAACGACATGGTCAACAAATTCTTCAAGCCCGCGAAGATAGTGGGATGGCATGATGTTAAAGCCGTCACACGCTCCATGATCCAGCCATTCCTCCATCAGGTCCGCCAGCTGTTCCGGCGTTCCCGCGAATGTGTGATGTCCGCCTGCAGATATGACATGCCTGCTCATCTGCCTTACGGTCAGCTTCTCACGTTTCCCCAAATCCTTCAGCAGCTGCAGGCGGCTCTTCTTGCTATTGTTGGCCTTCGCATCGATTTCCCAGTATGGAAAAGGACCGTCCAGTGGATATGCAGATAAATCCACATCAATTGTGCCGGACAAGGTTCTCACTGCGACCTCCGGAAGAACAAGCTCGTTAAAGTACTCCTCTCTTTCCTTCGCCTCTCGCTCTGTCGATCCGAGAATGGGAGCGAGACCCGGTAAAATATGCAGCTGCTCCGGCCTTCGTCCATACTGCTCCAGCATCCCTTTCAGATTCGCATAGTAAGCCTGCGCATCCAGAAGATTATCTTGAGCGGTGAAGACGACCTCCGCTTTCTGGGCTGCAAACTTCAGGCCACTTCCCGAAGACCCTGCTTGAAACAGCACGGGATGCCCCTGCAGCGGGCGAGGTACATAAGAGCTGCCGCTCATTGAGAAATAAGCGCCTGAATGATTGATATCGTGCACTTTGGCCGGATCGAAGTAAAGACCCGAGCTTCGATCCGCGAGCAGCGCATCCTCCTCTAAGCTGTCCCAAAGCTTCATAGCTACATCGACGAATTCATTCGCACGATCATACCGCAAGGCATGGTCCATATGGGCCTCCTTGCTGAATTGGGAAGCGAGCCGCGGATCCTGTGAGGTCACCATATTCCAGCCAGCCCGGCCTCGGCTCAAGTGATCCAGCGTTGCAAACCTTGCTGCAACATGGAAGGGGTCGTTATACGTCGTAGACAGCGTAGCCGTCAAGCCGATCTTCTCCGTAGCGGATGCCATAATGGACAGCAAGGTCAGCGTATCCGGTGTCGGTATCGAACGTTCCTCCGCTACCCTGCCATTCTGCTCACCGATGGCGATTTGCTCCAGTATCAGGATCGTATCGAATTTCCCTCTCTCCGACAGCCTCGCAAAATCTTGATAGAAAGCCAGATCGAGCAGCCGATCGGCCTGGGTTTCCGGATGCCGCCACCCTCCGGTATGCTGTCCGGTATTTAATAGAAAAACACCGAGATGCAGCTGTTTTTTTGCATGTCCCATCGCTATCCCTCCCTGCTTATTGGGCCGTAAGCCGCCGGAGCCTCGAGCCCTAGATGATCCCTCAGCGTATTTCCCGTATATTCAGTACGAAAAAGGCCTTTTCGCTGCAGCAGAGGAATGACCTGTTCGACAAATTCGTCGAGTCCGTTCGGCAGCAGCGATGGCTGAAGATGAAATCCATCGCTCCCATAAGCGAGATACCATTCTTCCATCCAATCGACAAGCTGCTCTGATGTCCCTACGAACACTTTAGTTCCTTTTAGCTCCAATGCCCGGAGGCTGAGTTCGCGGAGGGTCAACCCCTCCAGTCCCGCCGTTATGACCGCTTCCTTTAAGAAGGGAATAACAGGCAGTGGACCGTCGAGAGGGTATTCTGTCAGATCTGTATCAAACAGATCGGATAACAAGGCGATACCTGCCTCCGGATCGATCAGCTTTTGAAGCTCCGCGGCTTTGTTCCGGGCATCCTCTTCAGTCGCCCCTATAATCGGCGTCAAGACCGTCAGCACTTTTACGCCATTAGGGAAACGTCCTCTCAGGGCGTTTCGCTGCTTAAGCTGCGCATAAAAATCAGCTGCTTCTCTTATTGAAGGCCGTGAGCTTAAAATGAGCTCTGCCGAATCACTATCCTCCACATTCCGGTTTCCCAGAGCTGAGCTCAACCCGATACGAACCGGATATCCCTGAGGAGGCCGGGGAATGCTCAAGGGACCCCGCACGGTAAAATGCTTCCCTGCATGATGGATCAAATGCACCTTATCGGAATCGGTATAACGTCCCTGCTCCCTGTCGACAATGACCGCCCCTTCTTCCCAGCTGTCCCAAAGGCGTTGCGCTACTTCAACAAATTCCTGCTGGCGCTCGGTCCGCTCAGATCGGGACAGCTCAGGCAATCCGCCATGGCGCTTCGGCTCGCGATGATCTGACACACTCGCCAGCCATGCCGTCCTTCCTCCGCTGAGATGATCCAGCGCCGCCAGCTGCCGCGCTACGGCAAACGGCTCAATGACGGATGTCGATACCGCTGCGCCTAGCCCAATATGCTTCGTGACTGAAGCCAAAGCTCCCAACAAAGTGAAAGGCTCAAGAAGCAGCCCTGGCTCTTTTCCTGTAGCGCTTAGGCGATCGCCGGTAGAAGTATGATCCAAAAACAGCAAATCGAATTTGCCACGCTCAGCGGTTTGAGCCAGTCTGTAATAATAAGCCGGATCATGCAATTTCTCTGTGCGGGCTTTGGAATGTCGCCAGCTCCCGGGGTGGTATCCTGTGCTTTGCAAGGATAACGTAATATGAAGCTGGCCTTTTCTTTTGCTCATATTCAGTCATCATTCCTTTCCTTTTTATTCCTTTTTCCCTTGTATTTTGAGCTCCAGCACTCCGACAAAAAAAGGCCAAGATCACCATTGCGCTGTATGCAATGATAATCTTAGCCTCCGGTCATCCGGTCGGCTGCCTATTTAACTATTTACTTCCTGTTGCAATCGGATTGTCTGAATAAGTAATCCAATCACTCCAGCTTCCGCCATACAGCTTGACATTAGTGAACCCGGCTTCCGTTAAAGCGAGAAGGTTAGGGCACGCTGTAACCCCCGACCCACAGTACACGATGATCTCTTTTGACCCATCCACCTCGGTAAACATTTCTTTTAATTCGCCAGTCTCTTTCAACGATCCCTCAGCAGTGAAAGCATTTTTCCAAAAATAGTTTACAGCCCCAGGTATATGTCCAGCCACTTTATCTATCGGCTCTTCGAGACCGAGATATCTTTTCTCTTCACGCGAATCGATGAGGATCGTATCCGCTTGCCCCAGCCTTTGCCTGATTTGTTCGGCGTTCAGCAGCCATCCTTCCTGTAGGCGAGGAATGAACTCACTCGAGCTGTAAGTGGGAAGCAACGTCGTAACCTCATAACCGAGGCTCTTCCAATGTGTAAAGCCGCCGTCCAGCACATAAACACGGTCGTGACCGTAATATTTCAAAATCCACCATAGCCGGGAAGCCATTGCACCACCTTGGTCGTCATAAGCGACTACGATTTTTGTTTCATCAATCCCTGCATTCCCAAGCTTTATAGCCAAATCATTCGCCTTAGGAAGAGGATGTCTTCCGCCATGTGCTTCAATTGTACCTGACAGATCGTGCTCCAAATCGAAATATACGGCTCCCGGCAAATGGCCGCTCTCATAGGCTTCTTTTCCTGCAAAAGGATTCCCGAGAATAAACCGACAATCTGCAACTACAAGCTCCTTATTGTTTAAGTTTTCACTGAGCCATCTCGTGCTAACTGTGTTCGACAAACGATTCTCCCCTTTACTTTGCAAATAATGATTGAAATAACATAATTCATATCGTTATACTAGGATTAATTAAAATTAGCACGCCCCTATTGCTAAGTCAACAAAATGATAAATATAAACGACAAATGACCAAAATAGACGAAAATGTCCTTAATTTTACATTTTGGAGGTGCTTCCTAATGCTCAAGGATCAATTCAATTTAATACATATCCGGGAAGTCATGGATCAATTGGATGTGAGCCGCTCTACTATTGACCGCTGGCGCAAAAATAAACAGCTGCCAAGCGTTAAAATAGGCAAGGAAATCTACTTCGATAAGAACGAGGTAATGCGTTGGTATCGAGAGTTTGGCCAAGTTCGGCGTACTCCCTCAGCCTCCTCCAGCGACGAGACCCTGATCATCGGATATACAACTGTGTCGACCCATATGTGGAGTCCGTTAATTATTAAAGAGTTCGGATTACTTGAAGAAGAGCTGAAACGCATCCGCTCCAAGGACAGGATCGAGGTCAAGTGGCATAAAGCCAAAGACGGCATGGAATTGATTAATTGGATGATCGCCGGCAATATTCATATTGCCACTTTTGGAGACTACGCTCTGTCCGTCAGTCATTTGGTTGGCACGCTGTTGCCTGATTTCCGACCCATTCTGCTTGCCGCTGCGGGCAAATCGACTAATGGAGACGGATTTGGGATGGTAGTACCAACTGATTTGACACTGGGAAGCATATCCGAGCTTGCAACTTTGCCCATTGCCACTACTTTTCGTACTAACGCCGAGTACCGGTTAAGAAAGATGCTGGAATCGCATAACATGCCAGAGTTGAATATTATTCATCGCTCCATTGAGGAAAGTATGGAAAGCTTGCGTCAAGGCAGGCTAAGCGCATCGATCATGTGGGAACCATTCCTTAGTCTTGTCCATCACCAAAAAATCGGAAAATCGATTTTCAATCAGGAGTTAGGTTTAGGGTTCATGGCTGGGATAGTGGCGGATGAGCGTTGGGTTTTGGCCCATGAGGATTTGGCCGTCGCCTATTTAAAGGCGAATCTGCTCGCCAACCGTTTAATCCGGGATCAGCCCAATCGGGTTGCAAAAATATTTTCTGTGGAAACCGGGTTTGCGTTAGAGGTAACCAGCCTGTCCATTTCAAAAATCCGTTGGGATGCAGCCCTGTACTACAAGGATTTGAAGATGCTGAATTATTTTGAGCCCGCCCAGCATTTGGGGCAAATCTCACCTTCCAAAGAACAAATGGAGATTCGTTTCAATACCCGCTATCTCCGCATTGCCGCGCAGGAATTGAAGCTCCCCGCTTTGCCGCTAACACCGCTTGATGGAGCATGGCAGAAGGAGCTCTATTATTAAGGGTTAGGGCCATCAGCCTAATCCTTACCTCTTCCCTTTGAATTAGTGAAGCTCTGTTTAAATCATACATATTTCCATGGTATTTAATGCAAACTATGGAAGAGGTGATTTTAATGTACGATTCCATTAAATTGGATTGGGAGCAGCAGCTTATTGATCAAATGAAAGACAATGCCGATTTCACAATAACAACCGTATCCTTCTCAGGCCAATTAATGACCTTGTACTATTTAAAGTCACTGGTCGATCTGTCAGAAACGCTTTCCATCATGGAACAAAATCCGGAAGAGTCCTTGCAGGCAGCTCCAATATCCATTGAACTCGTCGCTTCTATGCTCTCCGGAGAAATAATTATACGCCAAATGGATTCTGACAAGCCGATCTCCTTAACACCAGTGGGATCAAAGCTCAGCCGCCCGATCATGCCGCCTCAGAATGAGCATCCGCTTCAAGTAGCGTTCGATTCTTTCACGGAGGATCTTAATACCAATATTGGTTTACTTCGTAAAAAAGTAAAAAGAAAAGATATGGTAGTCGAATCCCATACAACAGGCACTAATTCACCTAGGGACATTGCCTTCATTTACGTAAAGGGAGAGGCTAATATTAAAGTAGTTGAATTTATTAAACAAAAGCTTCACAATAACAAATCCAAC
This sequence comes from Paenibacillus sp. GCM10027630, assembly GCF_042676305.1. NCBI lineage: Bacteria > Bacillati > Bacillota > Bacilli > Caryophanales > Paenibacillaceae > Paenibacillus > Paenibacillus sp. GCM10027630. Next base: position 25,050 of record NZ_JBHTGY010000036.1, read on the forward strand.
GATATTAAAAATGTAGCCGATTTATTAAAAATGCTCGATCAGCCTCGGATTTCCCTTGTTCCGACCTATCTATCTACGGAGATTGCTGAAGAGACCGCCCAGAACCTGCTTGACGGCAAAGTGATTATTATTATGGATCAATTCCCCTTTGCATTGGCATTCCCGGCCATTATCAAGGACTTGTGGTCACTTAAATCCGATTTGAACTATCCGGCCTTGGTTACCATTTTTTATCGCTTTTTCAGGATCGTAGGAATCCTATTTGCTATCGTTACGCCCGGTTTATATGTCATCTTGAATTCCGTGAACCCTGAGCTTCTCCGGATTCAATTGGCTATTTCTGTTGCGCAGAGTAGAGAAGGTGTTCCCTACCCATCCATTGTTGAGGTATGCCTCATGCTTATCCTGCTGGAAATGGTCATTGAGGCTACTACACGTCTACCGAAAAGTATCGGTCCCACTATTACGATGATCGGTGGCATTATACTGGGTCAAGCCATTGTCCAAGCCCAACTGGTCAGCAACTTGCTGATCATTATTTTGGCTACCTCCACTATTGCTAATTTTACGATTGCGGGGTACATGAATACGGTTGGAATTCGAATTTTCAAATATTTCACTTTGCTCCTTAGTACCATGTTCGGCATATTCGGGTTGGAGGCATCCATTATTGGGTTATGCATTTATTTGTCAGGCCTCAATACAACCTCTGTTCCCTATATGAGCCTTAGTGTAAAAGGACAGACTTCCTATGAGTAAATGGATGATCTACATATTACTTCTGCAAGTCCACCTTGCGGCTGCCCTGTCCTTCTACGCTGTCAAAATTTTTGATTCAACAACTAAAGCCCACTGGGAGCCCGTATTGGCCAGCTGTCTGTTGGAGGTTGTTCTTGTATGGATCTATCTGAAAGGATTATCCCTCTCAAGAGGAAAAAACTTGGTGGAAATCATCAAAGGAGCGTTGGGAAAATGGGGGGCTATTCTGATTCTACTGCCCTTTGTTTTGTTTATTTTTTTTCATTTAATCCTGCTGACACGTAATCAAATTACTGATATTAACCTCATTTTGCTTCCACGGACTCCTCTATGGGCCACTACTCTGGTCTATGTGATTTTGTTATTTTATGCGGCTCGTAAAGGAATTGCCGTGATAGCTCGTATGAGCGTAGCTCTATTTTTCCTATTTATGCCTTTTGTCCTCTTTTCGTTGCTGATCAGCTATAAAAACTTTGACCTGTTAAACGCATTCCCTTTATGGGAACCTACTATGTCCTTCGTGACAAAACCGTCCTACTACGTTAGCATGTATGCCCACACCGGCTTTTTGTTCCTGGGAATGTTGTCCTTGAATAAATCGATTACTATGCGAAAGATGTGGTTCGTATTCACCTTAATTGCTTTTTTTTACATAGCCAGCGTCTATGTCCCCCTCTTCATATTTGGACAAGAAACATTGATGCTATTGGAACATCCCACCCTAATTGCAACAGATACGATCGATCTGGAATGGGTTGTGTTCGATTGGCTGCCCACCTTTTTCATCGTCTCGTCTAGCGCACTTAGCATCCTTGAGGGGGCAGTTTCAACCTGGATGTTTATCCTCCTGATAAGGAAACTGATCCTTCCTATTCAAGAAATATGGCTCTTGCCCATCCTCGGATTCGCCGTATATGTGCTAAGTTTAATGATTCCCAATGTGCATAGTCTGAATCGCTTTGACTCCATAAATACAGTATTTGCACTTTACAGCATCATCATTATTCCTGTTGCGACAGTTCTGTCCAGCTTATGGCAAAGGAGGCACCCTTCTTGATATCCCGTCCTATGATTCGTCTTCTGGTCCTGATTATCTTTGTTGCATTATTGAGCGGCTGTTGGGATGTCAAGGACATAAATAAGCGTTATTTGCCTGTCGTTATGGGGATTAATATGAACGATGACGGTCTATATAAGATCATCCTTCAAGTTCCCAATATTAAGGGGGGGACGCTTATATTGGAAGGAGAATCGCGCTCCATAAGCAAAGCTATGGACACAATCCGAACGAAGGCGGAGAAAAGTGTGGATTTGATTCACTTGAGGTTATTTTTGGTAAGTCAGAAAATCGCCGAGAAAGGGATGAAGGATATCGTGGATTACGCCATGCGAGCCAGCGATATTTCCATTAAAGGTATGGTAGCTATCGTAACTGGCGATTTTGAAAAGACACTTCATCATAGTATCAAACCAACCCCAGAGGTATCCTCGTATGACTATTTCAGCGAAGAAGCCGGCTGGACCCCAAGTGTATCAATCAATCGGATATGGGAAGCATACCGCGGCACTTATTCGTATACGGAAGACTTCGCCATTCCATTGGTCGAAAGAGGTACGACTACCTTATTTGTATTCAAAGGCTCAGCCATCATGAGACGGGATCGGATGGTTGGAATACTCTCCCCCGATGAGACCCTTCTAAATAATATTTTCCAGGAAAAGTACACAGGCGGAACAATCGAATTGGCCGAGGATGCAAGTATCCTCATAAAAAAAGCTTCCGTTCACAACCATACAAAATGGCCTGCCACAGGACCCGAATTAGTGAGTCGTATCCGATTGGATGTTGAAATTACCGAGAATAAAAAAAATAAGAAAGATAACGAAATCGCTAAAGATCTCAAAAAATTACTTGAAAAGCAAGCCAAGAGTATCACCGAGAAACTTCGATCATTAAAAGCAGACGTGCTTGGAAACGGTCAGCTTTTTCGACATCGAATGTCTAATCAGCAGTTGAAGGACTGGAAGGACAAGTTGTACCCGGAGTTGAAACATGAAATTATCGTCGAGGTCAATATTCTCGACAGTATTGACTTTAAGGAGAAGTAGCTTCGGAGCAATTTGCTTATTCTAGTAGATCGTGCTAATCTCTTCGACCAACCGCCATGTAACGCCGCAATGCGCGCCCAGGATTCGCGCGCATTGCAGGTATCGGTATCAGGGGGGCGGGGGCGATTACAGTATTGCAAAGCAGCCTAGCAGACCCTAGGGAATATCAGGAAATTGTCAGGTTAATTTCTTTGAAAAATAGCATTTTAAGCCCAATAGCTGGAATTTCTCATGCTAAATCTATGTATTTGGGCTGATGTCATCGATATTACCTATATTAGATGCAGTTTTTCCAGTTAGATTGATTTCAAATGATATTCAGGCTGGATTAACGTGAGGATTTCCATCTATTACCTTTCTATGGCAGCCACCCGAAAATCCTAGTCTCCTCTGGAATGAAAGCGGACTTTTGAACGTCTATTTTCGCACCATCACTTAAGCAACACATCCAAAAAAGGGGTGCTCCAAGAAGTCATAAAATGACAAGGGGCTACCCCTAGGCTAAAGCTACTTTTGATATTCCCCCACACAGCAGCAGGCTTTTATTGTTTCACCTGTCTACCGTTTGGGGAGCATATCAAATAGCTAAAGCTTTGGGACAGCCCTCATCAAAATATCTTTTAATACAATGGAAACTGAACTTACTTAAATCAGACCTGATTTCTGTAATAATTTCTGGATAATGGATGCTACTTCCGCGCGAGTCATATTATCGGCAGGAGCCATAAGACTGCTGCTTCTTCCGGATACAAGACCCGCTTTCAAGCTTGCGGCTATGCCTGACTTCGCATAGTCAGCTACAAGACCAGAGTCCTTAAAGCCTGCGAGCAATTGATCCTGCTCTCCCGTGGCAAGTGCTGCATCCATACCTGTAATCTTCATAGCTCTTGCGATGATCGTCATAGATTGCTCGCGGGTAATCTTGTCCATGGCTCCAAAGCTGCCATTGTCATACCCGGAAATAATTCCATATTCATGAGCAGCTTGGATGTAAGGGGCGTACCAGTCCGATGCTTTTATATCACCGAACTGATGGTTACCCGCTACTTCAGCCTTAAGGCCCAATGCCTTGACCACGATAGCGGCAAACTCGCCGCGGGTAATATCACGGTTAGGCTCATACAGCCCTTCGCCTACCCCGCCTACTACCATTCGTGAGCCCATATCATTGATGGCTTCCTTCGCCCAGTGATTCTCAGCATCCTTAAATTCCATTGGATGCGCGATCAACGAATACGTAATACCGTTCGTTAAACTATTGATTGCAGCATAGGCTTTGCCGTCCACAAATCTGATTTTCGTAGGCACATGGCTAACGGCACCATTCGCTTCTACTACAACTCCCGTTGTTACCTTATTGGCAGTTGCTTCATCCTTTATGGCCAGCATCCTTTCCACGTAGGTACTGAACTTATCTAGTTCTCCCGTTATGTCTCCATACATGTAGGAAGCCTTAAAGCTTATTGGCGGCATGAGGACGGTAAAATCACCATTGGCTGCCGCGGTAGCCAGCTGTTTAACCTGTTCTTGCCCAGACGTACGTATTTCGATTCGTATCTTGATGTCCTTCAAAGCCGCTTGCTTGCCCAGCTTCTCGGAGATCGCGTTCACATGGAGCTGCTGCGCAGGTATGGTGTAGGTCGCCGTACCTGTATTAACTTTCAATACAGCGTTCTTGTTTTCCATAGATTTGACAAACTCGGCACTCATCTCTCCAATCGATATATCCGATGATTTATTGAACATGATGGTAATTTCCGCTTTGTCGCCTTGCTGCTCCAGGATTTTCCCCATTACAGGCTCATTCACTGCGATTGTAGTTGTGACGGTCGAGCCATTGACCAATGTCGTTTCCGAACCTGCCGTTTCCGGCTTGCCATTAACAAGAACATCAACGTTTGAACCAGTCGTAGGCATAAAACCGCCTCCGCCTCCTCCGCCACTACCGCCACCAGAAACGTTCTCCCTTTTCGTATACAGAGCCTGAACAGCTTCACTGTCGTTTTTACCTCCAGCTACAACAATCGCCTTCACAGTTGTAGTCTGTGTTAAAGCAAAAGGCCCGTTATACCGTAATGACTCCTCAGTAGGTCGGCTGCCGTCCAAGGTGTAATAAATGATTCCCTTTGGCTCATCAGCAGATAAGGTGATATTAACCGTTCCATCAAAGGTGGTATTCGATAATCCTGTCGGCTTCAGTGCCGTATCGGCATACATCAGAGCCTGCTTATTCACGGTAATGGTTTTGCTTTCCTGCTGCAAAGATGCAACAAGCTGTACCTCGGCCTCTTTGTTCACAGTCTTCCACACAATGGAAGGGTCGTTAGTTAAAGTATAACTGGATTTCACATGATAAGCTGTATCATATTCATTCAGCACAACTGCCGCTGCCGCCAGCTTGGCCGTATCTACGCCGTCAAACTGGGCCAACCGAGGATACAATCCGGCGGAAGCCTTCCAGATCGTCGCGTCCAATCCTGTGTACAGCGTACCCTTTACAAGAGCGCCGGTTTTCAGATTCTCTGCTTTGCCTGGTACGGATCTGACGATTTGACCGCTGCTATCGCTGTAGACAATATCTTCCTTGAGCATCTGCCTGTCGCCGAACGCATTCGCAATGGATACCTGATCCGCGACCTGCCCGGCTATTCCGCCGTAGAAGGTCTTCTTGTAGATCATCAATCCGTTTATTGCTCCTTCGACCTGTCCATAGCTCAGGACGTTATTGATGCTGCCCGCGAGCGCATATCCGGTTATTCCTCCTATCCGGGTAATGCTTTGGCCCGAGACATGAATATTCCCGGCGTTCAGGACGCCGTTCAGAGATCCTTCGTTTTCGCCGACAATTCCTCCGGCGCTTACAACATCGGCTTCTGCATGAAGCTCTGCAGCCGAAAAGCTTTTTTCAATGACAGCCGCAGGGACGCTTGTTCCGGCGAGCCCGCCAATCTTCACCTGAGCGGCATCCTTTTTAATGTCGATGCTCCCTACAGCATAAGAGGCTTCAATGCGAGCCATATTTTCGCCGGCCAATCCTCCTGCGATATGCCCTTTGCCGGATATCGCCCCCTTAAAGTGGGAACGGTCTATGCTGCCTTCATTCCTGCCGACAATCCCTCCGGCCACACCATCCTTAATCGATAGCTCTCCTTGGATAGAAGCTTGGATGATCGCGGCTGTCGTCTTGCCGGCTATACCGCCGATATAGCCGGAGCCTTTAATGTTTACACCGCTTATCTCCACATCCTTGATTTCGTTGTCCGTTTCCGATACGACGCCTGCCGCCGTCCCGCTTGCCGCTTCCACAGTCACGCTTGTCGCCCGAATGCCGCTGATAGGTCCCGTCACCGCTCCGGCCATGCCGCCAAGCGCGCCTTCGCCCTTGACCGTCACGTTCCCGGCAGCCACGTTCGAAATGCCCGCAGCCTCTCCTGCTATGCCTCCGGCATGATGCACGGCTGTTACGGAGATGTCGCCTGTCCGGATATTCGCTACCTGCTTCGCTGATCCAGCTAACGCTCCGGCAAAGTTTCCTGTCGCCACAATCTGCGTCTTCCCGGTCACAGTGATACCGCTGATCGCCGCCGTCGTCTTGCTGGCTATACCTCCGATATAATCGGAGCCTTTAACGTTTACACCGCTTAGCTCCACATCCTTGATTTCGTTGTCCGTTTCCGACACGACGCCTGCCGCCGTCCCATTAGACGCTTCCACAGTCACGCTTGTCGCCCGGATGCCGCTGATAGGTCCCGTCACCGCTCCGGCCATGCCGCCAAGCGTGCCTTCGCCCTTGACCGTCACATTCCCGGCAGCCACGTTTGAAATGCCTGCAGCCTCTCCTGCTGTGCCTCCGGCATTATGCGCGGCTGTTACGGAGATGTCGCCTGTCCGGATATTCGCTACCTGCTTCGCCGATCCAGCTATCGCTCCGGCAAAGCTTCCTATCGCCACAATCTGCGTCTTCCCGGTCACGGTGATGCCGCTGATCGCCGCCGTCGTCTTGCCGGCTATACCGCCGATATAGCCGGAGCCTTTAACGTTTACACCGCTTAGCTCCACATCCTTGATTTCGTTGTCCGTTTCCGATACAACGCCTGCCGCTGTCCCGCTTGCCGCTTCCACAGTCACGCTTGTCACCCGGATGCCGCTGACTGGCCCTGTCACCGCTCCCGCCACGCCGCCAATCATCCCTTCACCCTTGACTGTCACGTTCCCGGCAGCCACATTCGAAATGCCTGCAGCCTCTCCCGCTATGCCTCCGGCATGATGCGCGGCTGTTACGGTGATGTCGCCTGTTTGGATATTGGACAGCTGCTTCGCCGATCCGGCAATCCCTGCCACATAATCCCGACCGCTTATTTCGAGATTTCCTGCCGCGACGCCACTGAGGACGCCGATGCTTTTACCTACTGCGCCGCCTACATAATCCCCGCTTCCGGACACTTTCCCGCTTACGGTGATGCTCGAGATGACGCCGTTCTCCGCATTCGTTCCTGCGACAATCCCTACATTCGATCCGGCTGCAATATGTGCGTCAGCGAAGACCGTGTTCCGGATTGTCCCCTTATTAATTCTCACAAAGCCGAAGTTCTCAATGCCCTTTCCGCCAGAGCTAATGCCGGCGATCTTTTTACCTCCGCCGTCCCATTCTCCTGTGAACTCTTCGAAAGGAATCCATAATGCACCGGAAAGGTTCACATCCCGTCCCAACGTCACTTTCGATAGCGTTGGCTTCAGTGCGGCGTTTTTATGATACAGACGATAGAAGCTGAGATCTGAATCGTTTAGCAGCGCTACCACGGCTCCAAGCTGTTGCTCGCTGGTAATGACAAGACTGCCAGCGGACGACGCCTCCATCATAAACGACATATCCGGCGCAAATGTCCAGCTGGAAACGTTTCTAAGCACAGGTTTGCCGCCATTGCTTCCATCCAGATATGCCCAGAAAGCATGATCTGTGGCGGAATCCCAACCGGCAAGGCTTTCCTGCACAGAGAGGTCAGCTCGAGTAAGGCCCTGCACCGCCGTTCCATGGCCGATCCCCGTATCTCCCTCATAATAGGAGTTGTTCACCTGGCCGTCTCTGAAGTTATAGCCAATGAAGGAGCCGACATAGGAGTTGGAGCCATTGGCCAGAGAAGCCATGTGCCCCACAGCGGCGTACGTCTCCGTCAGAGTGCCGTTGTTATACCCGGCAAAGCCGCCCGCATACGCCCGCGTCGCTCCGTGTGCACCTATAGCCTCCACGCTGCTTTGGGCAGCATAGGCTTTAGCAATAACTGCGCCCTGATCGATCATACCGGCAAAGCCGCCGCTTCTGGCATCAAAGGCCGTGTTGGAAACTGTTCCCGAGGCATAAGCCTCCTGAATCGTATACTGATCGATATCCCCGGCAAAGCCTCCGGCATATGAGCCCGCCTTCCCGGATACAGTAACGGAGCCTTTCGCGAAAGAACGCTCAATCGATCCGTTGCCAATACCGCCGGATTCCAGAAGTCCGGCAAAACTTCCCGTGTATAACGTCGTGTAAGGGTTATCACTGGCAACCCGTACGATCGAATCAGAAACCGAGTTTCGGATAATCGTATCCGCCAGCCTGCCGACAAAACCTCCCGTATGAGCGGCAGTAGTGACACCCGAGTTCCCCACCGTGCCGTTAATATTCACGGTACTGCCGGCATTTGCCTGTGAATAGAAAATCCGGCCGCCTGTCGAAAGTCCGGCAATACCTCCCGCATTGTAAATGCTGGAGTTCGAAGCCGTAATAACGGAGGTTGAAACCCCGTTTACGATGTCCCCCTGGTTCCTGCCGGCGATACCTCCGATACTGGCCGTTTTCACGCCTGAAGCCTCGATACCCGAAGCAGCGTTTGCGTAATAAAGGGAGGACGACTTGTTCAAGCCGACAACACCTCCGACCGAAACGTCGGCCTGATTGCCTGTCCCCACGATACGGACCGTTCCGCCTTCCGCCTTGGATAGCGTGATCCCCCTGTACAAAGGAAGTATCTTGCCAAAATCGAAAGCCGTATCCACCGTTGTCTCAACGATCCCCGCAATACCTCCCACGTTGCTTGCTCCCAATGATGTGGACAGGGTAATATCCGGGGCTGCCGTTGCCTTATAAATAATCGAATCAAGGCTTCTGCCGGCGATGCCTCCCACGTTTGCGCCATCCGCGTTCAACTTGATGATCCCCTTGGAAACGCCGTTCAGAAGAGCGGATTTTTCAAGACTGCCGGCAACGCCTCCTGCGTTGCCGCCGGTTCCTGCGGAAATAACCGCTTGCTCGATGGTCACATCAGAGACGTCCCATACGGCTGATTCTTTACCCGTTTTGGTTCCGATAATGCCCCCTACATTGCCGCTGCCCGTAATATTCACCGGATTGGCAATCCCTTCATTATGAGCAAGGAGGCGGATGCCGCTCACGGTATGATCCCTACTCGAGATACCCGCAGCGCCTCCCGTACTGCTGTCGGAGCCTGAGCCTTTAATAATTCCGCCATTCATCGTGATGGTCGTGTCGGCGAGGCTTCCAGCAGAACCATAACCGATTACACCTCCAACGGCTGCGCCGCTCGTGAAGGAGCGGATTTCCCCGGTGGCATCCACGGCAACAGCAGCTTGCCGTATCGTTCCCTGGCTCTCCCCGGCAACACCGCCTGTATACATTCCGCCGGTCAAATAACCTCCCGCCGGTACGTTAATATTTACGTTGGAGATTTGTCCCTTGTTCCACGCAACCAGCGCGCCGACGCGGCTCGCCCCTGTCACCGCAGCTGGCTCCAGCTTGACTTGGCTGATGACTGCGCTGCTTCCTGCTACTCCAAATAAGCCGGAAAAATCAGGCTTATCCACTCTTAAACCGCTGATCAAATAGTTTTTGCCGTTAAAGCTTCCCTCAAAAGCATGCTGCTCGCTGTTGCCGATCGGTATCCACTGAGCGGACTGAATACGGATGGGAGCGGTGAGCTCCACCACTCTTCCGGCAAAATCGAACCGCGGAAGCCCTGTCACACTGCCGTTAACGATGGCCGCAAGTCCCGCCAGCTCTGCTTCCGTACCGATGGAGAAACGCAGATCCTCTTTATGCTGCGTATACCAGCTGATATTGACGTTGATCTCAGGCTGGGTGGGGCCTCCCCCGCTGCCGGCTTCCAGTACCAGCTCAGGATAAATGTAAGCCGCATGGGTCGTGCCGTACGTCCATAATTTATTTTGGCTGCTGAAATCCCAGCCGGACAAAACTTTGAAGGCCTCTCTATCCGCCAGACTGCTGGACAGAATAGGGGACAGGCGCCTATAGAGCTTCAGCTCGTAATAGTTTCCTGCTGCAAAGTCTAACAGACCGCTGTTGATCCCTAAAGTTTCATCTTTCACATAATAATTGTTTTCCAGCAGTTCCTTATTGGCCGTATCGTACCTTCCGGCGAAGGCGCCCGCATAAGCGCCATTTTCTCCGGAAATTTGCCCTGCCGAATAGCTGTCTTTGGCGGTACCGCCTGTTATTCTGCCGAAGAAGCCTCCTGCAAAGGAATTGCCACCTTGGGCCAGCACATTTTTCGCCGTGTAGCTGCTGTCTACACTGCCGCTGTCCTGCCAGCCCACAAGGCCGCCTACGTTGGCATAGGCCCCGTTGGAAGAAACAACGGAGGAGGTGTACGACCGATCAACCGTGCCGCTGTTTTTGCCGATCAATCCGCCCAGGTAACCGTATCCGGCCCCGGTTCCACTAATGTCGGCCGATATATCGTTATTAATGTAAGAGGAAGCGACAAGTCCGGTGTTCTCACCGACAAGGCCGCCTGCCGTCGTCCGGCTGCCTCCCAAGGTCAAGACTGCACTTGAGAACGAGTAGTATACCGTCTTGGCATTCAGCCCGACAAGGCCGCCTACCGTATTCTGACTGCCCTGGGAGACGACGCGGAAGCCGTCGGAAATGCTTGTATTGGCGATCACGGAGTGGTTCTCTCCTACAAGACCGCCCACTTTGGAGTCAGATGAGTTCACCGTCAAACTGCCGAGACTCCTGTTATTTTGAATGGAGCTTGCTCTCGCCCTCGGGTCGCCGTCATCCATACCTCCAGCTCTGGTATCGTTCAAACCGACAAGGCCGCCCAAAACGGAATTGCCGGAAGAGGCGTTTGCCGTTATGTTGATCGCCGACATGTAGTTATCCGCAATGAGAGCGCTGCTTGATCCTTTGTGGTAACCGACCAATCCGCCTACTGTAGAGTGCGGAGCGTTGTCTGTGATCTTCACATTAACGGCATACAAGCTGCGTATCGGGGTCGCTTCATTCCAGCCAACAGCCCCTCCTGCCGTTGTTCCATCTGCAGCTTCCAGGAGATGGATGAGCACGTTCTCCGCATTGCGGCCTTGGGCATTCCCGCTGATGGAGGCGGCTGCCGCCTTGCCGGTTATACCGCCGACAAGGGAATTCGCCCCGCCGACCTTGAGAATGGCGTACTCCCCTTCCTCAGCAGATATGGAAGAATTTATTATTTCATTTTCCGCATGTCCTGCAATGCCTCCCACCTTGGAATTAGCACCGGTTGCAGTAATTAGAGGCTTCTGGACAATGCTGCTTTGAATATGATTACCGGCTCCCTTTGATTCCCCGGCGATACCGCCTGCCGTAGAACCGGCGCCGCTGATCGTAATGACAGGGCTGTCACTGACAACAGAATCCAGATTGGAGAGGATGCTTTGACCGGCGATGCCTCCCGCGATACTGCCATCCCCGGTGGCGTTGATAAGAGCATTAGCAACTGCCGCGTCTACACCATTGCCGGTTATAGCTGCATTCTCCAGTATTCCCGCAATGCCTCCGGCCACGGATTGCGGTCCGTTTACCGTCAGCTTCGGACTCAGATCATCCTCGCTAAAGACTTTAGGCTGGACGATGCCGCCGCTGCTGCGGCCTGCGAGTAGGCCGGCAATACTGCTCTGCCCTTCGGCGGAAATGTCCGGATTCAAAATCGATACGCCGTTAAGCGTTCCCGCGTTCTGACCGATGATGCCGCCCGCTTGTGCGTGCACGCCGCTGGAAGCGAGCTTGATATTGCGAATGTTTGGCAGATTCGCAGCGGCAAGCGACGCGCTGTTTTTGCCGAATACACCGCCGATGATGGAGTCAGCCCCGCTGGATTGCAGCGTTAGCTCGCTAGCCTCCGTCAAAGGCATGGAGATATAGACATTGCCTGAACGGTTTTCACCGACTGCTCCTCCGATCACGGTCTTGTCTGCGGTGGAAGTTACATTTACATTTTTGACAATGACAGGCGACGCCCCGCTTCCAATAACCGCCGTTGGGGCGGTTTCCCCGGCTATTGCTCCCACTCTCCCGGCAAGACCGTTCTGGCCTTGGGCACGAATGGTTATATACTCAGGAGCAGAGGACTGAATGCTTCCGGCTGCGTAGCCGGCGATACCTCCCGCATCCCCGTCAGAGTCAACGGTGGCCTGGCTTGCCGCGGTATTTCCCGCATTGGCGCCAGAGATCGTTCCGGCCCCCAAATAGCCGACAATCCCGCCTGTATAGGTATATTCTCCACCTGCTACTGCCAGCGTCCCTGTAAAGGAGGCGCCGTCTATGGTGCCGGCCTGCTCAACAAGCCCGACAATGCCGCCGGTAAAAATGCCTGCAGCCAAATCCGTATTTTGCGCGGCGTTACCATTGACACGAATCGTTTTGGCGTACTGCTCGCCCGAAAGATTAGCCCCGGCTGCCGCTATTTTGCCGATGTAGCCGCCGGTGTACAAAGCTTTGTCTCCCGTTACCGTAATATTGCCTGTATTCGATACGTTGTTTGCCGCCTGCGTGTAAGCCTGACTGGAAATGATTCCTCCCGTATAAATGTCCAACTTTCCGGTTACCGTAATGTCCCCACTGTTGACATACGCTCCCTGCTGCGTGCTGCCGAAGGCGACCTGTCCCCCGGCAGCCCCGAACAATCCCCCTGTATAGACTTTGGAGGCACTGCCGGTCACCGTTAATTTCCCTTGGTTTTTGATCTGGAAACCGGTAGTCCCGGTAATATTCCCGTCCACATAACCGGCCACAGAGCCAGTGTATACAAAATTCGTACCGGAAGCCGCAGCTTGAATATCCACTGTATTGGTAAAGCTGCGGCTCACAGTGAGGTTTCCCTTGATCCGGCCTGCCAGGCCGCCCGTATAAACCCGATCCTTCGCTTGATTCGTGACCGAACCTGAATTTACATAATTAAACCCGAGCGTTAAATCCTTCTCAAACAAGCCCGCCAGCGAGCCCGCATACGCCTCCGTGGAATTGGCTGCGTTTACCTGCACACTCCCTGAATTTGCCGTTTGGTCGGAGAAGCCAACCGAATCCGCTGCCGCAGCTAGGCGCCCAATAATCCCTCCGCTATAAGCGGCTGTCCCATCTGCTTTGACGCCTCCGCTGTTTTTAATGACGGTATTACCCTCCGCCATCAACAAACCGGCATTTACTTGGCCGATGATCCCGCCAGCCGCTGCGGCTCCGGAGTTCTTGACGTAAACAGCAGCCGTATTGTTTGCCGTCTTCAGCGTAAGCGGCCCCTCTGTGCTCCCCGCAATGCCTCCGGCGCCGGCTTGGTAGGTCACGCCGGTCACGGTAACGGGAGCGCTGTTCGCAACATTGTTGATCGTCCCGCTTGCCGACCCAGCGACGCCGCCCGCATAGCCTGCATACGTATTGCCGGTGACTGTCAGGTTCAGGCTGACATTCGTGGAAACATCATAAATATAGCTGCTGCTTCCGCCGCTGCTCTTGACACGGCCTGCAAGGCCTCCCACATACGCCTCATCCGTCGTATTGACCGTTATGCTTCCGGACAGTACAAAGCCCCCCACCGTCGCATTTTCCATATTGCCGATGAAGCCCGCATAGCTGTAGTTGCCGTTTACGGCAATATTAGAGATGGTGAAAGGTCCGCCGCCGTTAGCGATAAGATTTCCTCTGAACGGCCGGTTCTGCGTTCCGATCGGAACCCAGGTATATGCCGACAAACTCAAATTCCGATCTACCGCCAAAATTTTCCCTCGAAAATCCGTCGTACCGTTATTCACCAGCTTGGCGGCTCCCGCCAGCTTGGCCGGAGAGTCGATCGTAAACGTAGTGTAATTGGAATAGTTATCATACCAGGCTGTGTCGGCGTGATCCGTCCAGTTATCGGTATCCGCTTGCACCAGCAATGCTCCCCACGTGAGCAATAGCAGCAGCATAAGAATGCCGATCTTAAAGCTTTTTCTCGAAAAAGCTTTACTCATGAAATGTCCTCCCTAGTCTCTATGCATACCATATCCAGCCCAAAAGCCGTTCAAGACAGGCTTCGGGGCTGGACCATGATATTACAATTTGCACATTATCTTGGCGCCAAAAGCTTCTCCAGCCGGATCGCAATGGCTGCCGATTGCGCCCTTGTCAGCACGCCTGCCGCGTCCAGTCCCGCATCCGTTCCCAGAATGATGTCATTCTTGACGCTTATAGCTACGTCTCTTGCGGCCCATTCCGGCAATGCAGAACCATCGGCAAACGAACTTAAAATGCCTTTGACCTCTTCATTGCTAATGCGGCTTGCTACTCCCGCATAATCCAGCAATCTTCCCGCCATGACCATAGCCTGAAGTCTGGACAGCTCTTGGCCCGGCTTGAAGGTATTATCCTCATAGCCTTTAATAATTCCTTTTTCCGCAGCGATAGCCGCACTTCGCGAGAACCAATCCCCGCTTCTTACATCGGTGAATTGCGCGGAGGCTTCCTTGTTCATGAGCCCTGCCGTACGGAGCAATACCGTAGCGAACTCCGCTCTTGTCACCTGGTTGTCCGGAGCAAAAACTCCGTTATCTCTGCCAACCATAAGAAGCTTGGAAGCCGCTTCATCAATACTTTTCTTGCCCCAGAAGTTAGCGTCAACATCGTGGAAGGATGTCTCGCTTCCAATAAAGGCAATGCTTCCGTCGCCCGTCAGATTGGCCTCCACATAAGCTTTGTCACCGGACATATTCAGCTTCCACGGGATGGTCGTCCAGTTCCCGTTGCTATCCTTGAGAATCACTGCCTTAAGCTCCCCTGCCGCAACATCATCAGGAACCGGTATTTTGACAGTCACATAGCGGTCATCCTTGAAAGGAAGTTTGAAGGCCACTCCCTGTCCCAGCATCCGGGCACTCATTCCGGCGGCAAGGTCTTTGAGGCTTTGAACCTCAGACCCGCTGTTTTTGGCGATTTTCACCTGAGAACCATCGGCGCCTAACAGAAACGAATTCGCACTTAGCAGAACAGAGGCCAGAGGTGTGTCAAATTGGATCGCCCGATCTTCTTTCACATTTTTATCCAGATTGAAGATAAAGGTATGAGCGGATGTGTCGTTCGCCACGATCCGGTTCTCTCCAGCGTTCAGCTCTTTGCCTGTGAGGGATAACGTCAACACGCCATCCGATTGCTGTCCGGCAATCTGTTTTCCGTTCAATGTCAGAGTCGCCGATGTGGAACCACCGCCGAAGCCGCCACCGCCGCCACCGGTACTGCCTCCAGTGCCGCCACTGTTAACTGGAGTCCAGACCTGAGCAGTGATTTTTGAACTTGTCCCCAGAGTTCGCTTATCTTCGATGCTTCTCTTCGCGACAACCACATAATCTCCGCTCACAGCCGGGATGATCATATTGGAAGGCAGAACAGTCCAGCCCGACAAGTCGTCGTACATTTTAGGCACATTGGCGCCCACCTTGTACACCAGCTCCGCTCCAGCCATATTTCCGGCGTTCGACACGCTGATTCTGGTTTTACCAGCAGTATTGTCGATTTTACTCGAAGTCACCGACAAGGCTTCCAGCAAGTCAGGAACCTTCACGACCGTCATGGAGCTTATCGTCGTATCTTCGGACACGTTATAGCTGGCGCTAACGATGCTGGAGCCGGATTTCACCGCCTTCAGCGTTCCATCTTCCCCGACTTCAACCGCCTCTCCCATATAGCTTGAGAAGCTCAGCTTGTTCAGATCTTCGCGAGGGACTGGCACCTCCTGATAGCTTACATTGCCCGCTGCGTCCTTCCCGGTCGAATATTTCAGGTAAGCTGCCACATGTTTCGTTTCTCCCAACGCCATGTTCGACGGTTTCTTCAGAACGAGGGCTACCGGTGCCTTAAAGGCGTTATTGGTCACATCGACAACTGCCTCGTTTCGATTCCCCGCTCCATCCACCGCGACAAAATTCAGCTTGACCAAGGGCTCCTTGCTTGATACAGGCACGGTTCCCGCGAATGTGCCGTCAGGCTGCACCGTGATACGGGTGCCATTGACGGTAAGTTCAGCATCATTGCTGGTCGTTCCCGATACGGCAATGCTTCCGTTCGAAGTCCTGTCCCCTGTGCCAGGAGAAGAAATATAGATGACAGGTGCGGTGGTATCCACCGTCAAATACAGCATCGTAACGGAGAAGTCGCCCGTATGTTTGTTCTTCGCCCTCAGCTCGATGCCGTAGGTGCCGTCTGTTGGAAAGCCGCTCAGATTCAATACGCCCGAGCTGCCGCTTCCTTGGCCCGAAAGCACCACGGATGTGATGCTTCCCTCCGAGTAAATGGCTTCCACCTCTACATCCTGCTGATCGGAGACAAGCTCGATGCGTTGGGTTGTATTTGCGGTGAGCACCGTCATCGATTTCCCCTCGGCTCCCATCTTGCCCGTAGGAGACGAAAGCTTCGGCTTACTCGGTACAGGCAACAACGTTCTAACGGAATCCACCCTGTCCGACCTATGCCAATTCTCGTGTTGATCCATGCTTTTCGGAGGCTTGACAGCCGCCGTGACGCCAATTACATATTCATTTCCGGTTTCAAGACCCGTATATTTCAACGGCATCCCTGCGGAATTTTCCGAGAGGGAGTCATGATTCACCTGGCTGGAGGTGGAAACGGCATTCCACCCACCAACACGGATATGCTCATATTGCCCGGAGGTTTCATTCCAATACTTCTGAAGCTCTTCCCCTTCAAGCGTGATGCCGCCGAATTGAGGATAGGCTGAAAGCTTTCCTCCGGCTGATTCCTGAAGCGCGTCGATATAATAGCTCTGCGGGTATCCCTTCTGTTCCGGTTTTCCATTGCCAGGCTTGAAGGATAGATCAAAATATCCATTGCCGACCGGAACAATCTTCACCTGACTAACCGATTCAGGGGCCAGCGGGTCAACGATGCGGAACTTCTCCGCGGAGCTTTTGGTTGAGAAGCCGGCTACGGAGTGCAGCTCCGCTCTCAGATAATAATCTCCCTGGCTGATCAATCCGCGTATATCTTCCATACCACCCAGCAGTGGTACCTGGCTGACATCCATGATCTTGCTGCCGGTACCCGTTGAATCGACCGGCACATCTTTGGCTATCAGTATTCCCGGGTCTCCGACAGCCGGCACTTTAACCGTTTGGCCGTTGCTGTCTTTTGCCGTAGCCATCTCCCCGGTAACCGCATCCTTGGAGAGATAGAGACTGACGGTATCCCCGTTTTTGGCATTGCCAACCTTCCAGGAAGCTTTAAACAACTTGGAATCCGAGGTATCCGGAGTCAGCTTGATTTCTTCCAAAGTAGACGGAAGAGGCACGTTCAGCAGCTTGGTCTCCACAGTCTGGTTAGCATACAGAGTCCAGTTTCCTCCCTTGACCACCTCTTTGGGAATAGCGACATACGCTTTTCTCCGGTCCGTTGTGCCTTCTGACGGAGAGCCCTGAATAAACTGGGTGTACCCCGGCAAATGTCCTTTTTCAGCGACGGTACCCGACGATGCGGACGCAGCACCCGCCTCATAGAAGACAACCGGATATTGGGTTCCGCGCGTATTGTCCCGCAAAGTCAGCTCAGGAGTTTTTTTGTCGAAATACTCCACCTCCAGCAAGCCGTTTCCAGTCACGCTTCCCATCGGAAGCACGTGATTTTTGCCGCCGTTCGAAACGGTAATTCCGCCGATGCCGACATCCATCGAACCATTATCCAGAATGCTGACGCCATCTCCCGCGCTGCGATATTTGATCTCATGCAGTTGATTTTCGGCCCACACCTTGGACGTAGCCACAGGCTGAATGCCTTCCCCGATCACGACCAGCTTCGGTCTGTCCTCCTGATTCTGCAATTGGAGGTAAGCAACACCTTCCGGCAAGCCTTCTCCCGAGGTGCCGAATTCCAGGTCGCCGCTCCAGTAATAGGTTATGCCCACTTGGATCATGATGAAGCCGATGCCGATACCGACGCCGCCCCATATTTTATCGTTGTTCAATCCCATGAATACGCTGCCTACAGGAATGCCTCCAACGATGGGAACTTTCGACGGAATTTGCACCTTCGCACCGACAAATCCTGAGAAATCGATACGGTTCTTCTCCAGATTTTGACCGATGAAGATTTGGGCGTTTCCGATAATGACATTCCAGCCGAATACATCGAGCTCGGCCTCGGCCCGTACAAACCACGGGGTCGACCATTGCGCTTCGATCAGCGCCATAGTCAGCATCTCGAGTCTTTTGGACGTAGGGCTCGGAGCATAGTCAAGCTTTCCTTCGAGCTTGATTCCTGTCATCCTCAGCAGCAGATCGATGGAGCCGTAGAATGTGGCGGGTGGCAATCCGAACTTAATATCCACCCCGGCTCCTATGGTTAGGGGCACATCACTACTGCCTCCGGCGATCGTATCCGCCAGCTCTCGAATGGAACCTCTTACGCCCGTCAAATACGTGGCTCCGGTGATGAGAATGCCCGGGTCCATATCCTCGGCGCCAAAAGCAATGACATCGGGCAGCACTCTGCCGTCGGTCACTTGCTTGAACCCGATTTCTGCGCTTATCGTGGCGATGTTTTTGAGCTCTGCATTAAATTTCATTCCATACTTATTAGAGATATCCGGCATCTTCTGTACATAGTGGGTGACATAAAACTCTCCCGCCACATCCCCCGTCGTTCCCGCACCCTTGATGACCTTCTCTTTTCCTTTAGCGTCTTTCTCCCCTGTTTTTTTGTTCTGGGACGACAGTAGACCCATATCCTTGTCCAGATTGAATTTCAAAGCAGCGTCCACGCCTACAAAGCCCTTTTGGCTAAAGAGCACATCCTTAACCTCCGGCTCAAGCACCTTGAGATTCAAGGTACCGGCAAACGAAACCCCATCCTCGCGAAGCAGAAAATCGCTCAAAGCCAAGGAAAGGCCGCTGATAGAAAATCCTGGGGTCGCATACATGCTGTATTTGTTGAAATAAACTTTATCGATCGCAAATTGCCTCAGCGGATTCATTCTTTCTCTTGCCGCGCCAACCGCCCATTTGAACGCGCCGTTCAAGGTGCTGTCTTCAGGGTTTTCCTTGGCTTTCTTGGCCTTCTCTTCGGCCAGCTTCTGGCGGGCCCTCTCATCCTTCGCATCCTGTTCTTCTTGGCTCAGTCTGAAAGTCTTTTTGAAGCTGTTGTAGAAGTCCAGAGTCCACTCTCCGCGGTAGAATAGGAAGCCGCTGTTGTAGATGGTGAGATCGCCGTCTCCTTTGACAAACAAAGTGCTTAAAAACGGAAGATCGCTGCTCATGCCCAGTGCTTCGAGCTTTCCTTTGGAAAACACGATGTCCTTGCCCTTGTAAGCTACCGTTTTGTTGATAATAGCCGGTTCCGTCTTCGTATCGACCACGTATTCCGCTTTGTCCCCGCTGCCGATCTGCTTGATCATGCCGCGAATTTCGACCAGCATCTCGTCGCCGCTGCTCTTGCTTCGTTTCAGCTCATCTTCGCTTTGGAAGGTCTCGATCCGATAAGCGGACACATTTTGAAAATCGACCAACCCAACCTCGTCATAAGTAGGGTCTATCGCCTTGCTGGCCGCCACAAGCGCGGTTTTGAAAGTAGCAAATTTCGTTACATCCGCAGTCAGTTGGCCGATATTGGCCACATTGTAGCCTGGGTATGCCCGGTTTACTTCGGCCAGCTTGGCGCTCGGATTCACCACGTCGCCCAGAGCGTTCACCCTCAGATCGAGGGTCGTTTTGGTGACCGTCAAAATCTTCGCCTCGCGGATTCTCGCTTTATCGTTATCTGTAACCCGGAATGATTTCGGGGTTTTGACGCTGTACATGGCAGACATTTCCTCATCTGCTCCACCCTTAAAATCAATTTCCACCCGATACTCGCCAAGAGGAAGCCCTGGTCCTAGACCCGCAGCCAGCACCTTGCCATAGTCATCCACCAGATCACCGGTACGATACGTAATCCGCATATCACCCGTAAGGCCTTCGTCCGTAGGTTGGATAATGACCGAATCCTTGACCGGGACCTTGTATCGTTTTCCCGTCAGCACCTCTCTAAAGAACAGGTCGAAGTTGGGAGCTACGTTTTGATTTCCCGTGTTATACGCCTCGATATTGGACATATTGAGCGTGATATATTTTTCATCCTTGCTGTATGCCTCCTCCGGAGACATGGCGTACACGTAAGTAGGCGTTGACTTGCCTACCGGGGGCAAGAAGACGAACCCTCCTTTGGAGGACGTATATTCCGCCTTTATTCCCTCATCCTGGATCGTTTCCACCTTTTGGCTTGTCTCGGGGCTTTTGGCCGTAAGCAAGTATTGCTTCACTGTTGGCCAGGCCCTGCCCTTGGCTTTCACCTTGAAGGATACGGAGACGGTTTCCCCAGGCTTGTATTTGGGCTGGATACCTTGGCTCGCCTCCTCCGGCGTAGCCTCTTTCCGGAGAATCAAGTTGGTCGACCTGTAAGGGCTCGTCATGGCGTTGCCCTTAGCGTCTCTGACTATATTGCCCCGTTCATCCAGCTGTACAAAATCAAGGCCGCCGTCGAGCGTGAGCTCCAGATCGATGTAGGAATGCTGCATCTGAAATGACTGAAGATTTTCCACCTCAGCTATGATGTTGAAGATGCCCTCGTCCTGATAGGCGCTTCCGTCATCGAGAGTGGCAAGCTGCTCCACAGGGTCCAGATACCGGATGGAGAACACCTTGTCCGGCTGGATAATTTCCCCTAGACCATACACGGTTTCAAAGCTTTTGGCACTGCCTGCGGCGACTATTTTAGGATTCCAGTAGAGGGCCACCGCAGCATCGGCGGTTCCGTAATCATTGGTATCCCGGGTAAAGTCCAGGCTCGGGTTTACCGTGTAATCCCATTTCGTATTGGCGAGTCCAGCCCAATGTCCGACGATCATATCGTCTACGATGTTGACATTTTTTTCGGAGAAATTGTTGAACCCGTAAGCAATCACATTGGTCGCCAAAGGATTGGTCAAATCCAGGCTGTCCCTCATCACCCAGTAAGGGGGGAGCTTATACAGCGCCCTCTCCCTCTCCGATATGTTAGGGTCATCCTCGGGATTATGAACCAGTTTTCTTTCCACTGTAAGAGGCGATTTAAAAGAGGTGCCGATCTGGAAGGCCGGACCGTCATTTCCCCCCACCATCGTATCCAGCAGCATTCTGCTTCCGACCTGAACATCGGCGCCTGTGCTGTTCAGAACCTCGTATCTTACATTCACATTGCCGGCATTTTGTTTGTCCGACGAATTTGTGTAGAGCATCAGAATCTGCTTGATTTTAACTCCCTTGATTGTCCACACCGTTTCAATCTGCTTGGTTCCATCGGTGTTGACCACAATCTGGGGCTGAGTCACCTCGGAAAAGAAATCGACCGCAAATTTATAAGGATTCCCGAAAATATAGTCCGTTCCGTCGATCCGAAAGGTGGTGAAGGACGTCTGCGGATCATCCCCGCCGAACAGCATATTGACGCCCTTGTCTTTCTTCCTTACAGGCTGTCCTCCCTCCGTGCGTATCCCGAAGCGCCCCGATTTATTGTCGACGGTAACTTTGATGAAGTCGTTGGAAATCGTCGTTACCCCGGACTTCTGTATTTCCTCAGCCAGTGCAGCTACAGGAGCCACGTTCATGAGCAATGATATAAGCATGATATAAACCATCCATGCAAAGAGCCTTTTTCTCAAGCTTTTCATAATTGTTGTTACTGCCTCCTTAGCCTGTCTCGGATTTATCGACCCATGTTTCCTATAAAGAATGTGGTATACTCCCTCTCTCTTTCCTGTGTTCTGACAATGAGGGTATACCAGCCCGTTTTAGGAAACTCGACGGTGAAGGATTTCTGTAGAAGCTCCTCCAGGGATAGACCCTGCGCGACATATTTCATCTGACCTTCCCGGTAAAGTCCGCTTTGGTAGTAAACATCGTAGGTTCCCCGCTCGTTCGCCAGCGTCTCTCCGGCTACATTCATCAGATTGTATCTGGATATTTTGAAGTTCACGACATTCGTGTCAAACAGCACCTTCTCCGATTGGCTTGCGGAAATCAGAAGATCATTCCCCAGGATCATGAGGCCGTCGCCAGGCAGCACGTATACTTTCTGTTCAGCCGTAGATATATTGCCTGCTTCGTCCCTGGCCGTATAAGTCACGGTTTGTCCGCCGACCTTAGATAAATCCAAAGTGCTGACCTCCACGGCAATGTTGCCCGGCTTGGACCGGTCATCGGTCACAGTAAAACCTCCAAGGTCGGTTAAAGCGTTGAAATTTGGCTTGTTCCGCTCGACAAAAGCAATCAGCTTGTTCAGAGTAATGACGGGAGGCTTGTTGTCAAGTCCTTGTACAACGATTGGCAGCTTGTTGACGTTGCCCAGAGAATCGCTGATCGCCAGGGTAGTCTCACCATTCGCCGCGTAAATTTTGGAATAGCTGTAGTTTCCGTTTGCATCGCTAAGCAGGTTGGTGTAATCTCCGTTGCCGTCCTTTGCACGAGCGGTTCCCAGGAACACCTGGTTAGGAGCCTGTACACGACCGGATAAGGTGACCTTCATCCTGCCTTGGGCAACCTTAACGCCGTCGATAACTACGATGCGATCGCTTTGCAGTAAATTTCCATCATCATCCACAAACTCGTACTTGATGCTGTCGGGATTGGGCAAGAAGGGAATGATGGTAGAAACTTCATCACCTAAGACTGCCGAATTGCCTGCATCGTCGACTATCGTAAATTTCGCTTCTCCGTTTTGATAAAGAACCGTACCGTTTGTGCCTCTTACAATCTGGAAATTTTTAGCTGCAGGATTCGGCTTCTCGACATTCAGCACAACCCCTTGGGACAACAGAACATCTCCATTGCCGTCTTGTATCGTTTTGAACGTGTTGCCTCCGTTTTCCCCGTAGGCATAAGAGCGTACGATTCTCGCTTCCGGTGGGGTCTTATCTATGTTGTAAACCGCTGCCGTGACAGATCCCGCGTTGCCTGCCTCATCCTCAAACATAAATGTAAAGCTTCCGTTCTCGTTGAAGGTGTAAGCGAATCTTCCTTCATTGTTTAACACCTTTACATGCTTGGATGTTTCCAGCCTTGCAATTACATGGCTATTGGTATTGGCTGTCATGGAATATTCAATGCTTCCTTCAGGAGGCACGGAGTCCATATTGTCCACTACCACCAAGAGAGTATCCGCTCTTGTGCTGTCTGTCAGGTCCGACAGATCGAAGGAGTAAACTCCGTTCTGGGCGATGCTGAATTTGTTGCCCTTGATCCGTGTAGGGTCAGCCGGGTTGAGTCCTGCTGAAGGTACCGCCTTAATGCCTGCCGGAACCTTCAACTCCAGAACAAAGTTTTCCGGCTTCACAGGACGTAATGTGCTGTGTGATGCAATTGCATATATCGGCTCATCGATGGAAACGGAACCCGCATTCAAGCTTATAGCCGGGCTTTCCGCGCCTCCCGGGCTTCTGAACTTGGCCTTGAGGAGGAAATGCTCGGGATTTCGGTCCTTAAGCCCCCCTACTTCGATAAAATTGGAGTAAGGAAGCCATCTGCCCCAGGAATTTCCGCCGTCCGTAGAAATGGAGTATCTGTAGCCTGCCTTCATGGGATTTTCCAGGTTCAGCCTCACGACCGCCGTATACCCATTGTTAACATCCTCGTACATATAAAGCAGATCCGAATTCACAGCAATAGGAATTTCCACTGCTGGTTTTCGAGATATCCTGAATGCTCCTGTGTGTGCTACCGCGCTGTTGCCTACGGCATCCTCGCTCAGCACGTAAAGCACATAGTCGGCCGTTTCGCCCGGAGACAAGCGCGTAGAATCAATCGTCACCGCTCCATCCGCCGGAAGCTCCACCCATCCGCCGGAGTCCTTCGCAGGCGCCTGAGCGTCCGATCTTAACCATTGGTATTTCTTTAATGCCACACCGCTTAGCCGATCGGTTACGGTCACGACAACACTCTGCTGCTCGGAGGGGTAAGTGACGCCGTTTTTGCTAAACGTGATTTGCGGAGCTTCGTTGTCCGCCAGGTATTGTTTGGAATACGTATAGTACCTTTCTACGCCCGCTTCCTTGACCTTAACATAAACGCCATAAGTCCCGTTGATTCTGGGATCGGCGGCTATTACATACATGCCGTTCCCGCCCCCGTAGACGGCATTGCTCACAGTGCCGTAAACGGAACCGCTCACCGTACCGTAAACGGACTGGGCGACGGAAGGATAATCGGCGGGAGGAGTCAAAGATCCCGTCACGGCGTACCTGACGCTCTCTACATTGATTCCGTTAATCGTGAAGCGGACCTCCGGGCTCTTCATGTATTTGCCGTTCGTTTCCGGATAGAAGGAGGTGGTAACCTTCACTGAGGAATCTACAGTTACAGAGGCGCTCATCTTTTCAATGGTCTGATTGCCCGCCTTGTCCACTGCCTTCACAGCCAATTGATAGGTTCCATCCTCCGGCACATGATTGAAGGTCGTGATTTCACCGCTCGCCGGGAAATCCAGCCAGTCTATTTCTTGCGGTTCAGTCCCCTGCTTGACCCATTGGAATTGCTTGATTCCGACGCCGCTGTGCTCATCGGTAACGGTCACCTGCACCTTAACCTCCGGCGTGTTATTCCCGCTGAGCGCTCCAAAGTCGACTTTCGGCTTTTTGTTGTCCAAAAGCAGCGTCGCTTTTTCATACGTCCAGTTGGAATCGTCTTTCTTGAAGTCGTCAATCGGCCATTCCGAATAATTTCCTACCTGCACCAGCGCCTTGTCCTCGGCATATTTTTCGGCATGCGCATCGGAAGCGCCGGAATTATTCGCTTTGTATTCGGCAATCCAGCTGTTGAAAACCGGAGCGTTAGCCGTCTTGAATGTCTTCATTTTGCTATATTGCATCAGCTCTCTTGCCGCATCCCAGGTCATGTCCCCCGTCCAGGTATGAAGATACCAGGCTCCGCTGTTCTCTGCTGCTAATGCGTCTGCCGGTGGATCGATAATGTTCGTTTTATTGTTGGCCACTTTGAACGTTACGGTATTGCCGGGGTACAATTCTTCCCCGGGCTGATTGGCCGTCAAGGAATACCGCTTGATTGCGGCAAAGTGGTCCCCTTCCTTCCCTGCGAACGGATCGGCAGAGCTCTGACTCCACGTATAGTACACCAGCCCCACCTCCGGTGATTGCCCGGGCTGTGCTCCTGTCATGTTGCCGGGACGGTAGATGCCTTTGCTGGGCCGTTTAGCGAAACTTTGATCCGGATCAAGGGAAGGCACCTTAATGTCCGGGTCGGTGGCATCAATGGAGACTTTTCCGGCTTTTCCATATACGGCATCGGTAGCTCCTCCCGAAGCATACCGGAAGCTGGTCACGGGCGGCGTATTGTCAATGGATAGTTTTGCCTCGTCGATCTTGGTTAGAGGTATCGCTTTGGACGGGTCCGGGGAAGGAGCTTTGTCCATGTTGGCCTTATCCATCAGCAGGTTGCCCGCGTAATCCTGAATGACCCCTGTATCCGTCCCTTTTGCTTCATGGGTCAACGCGATCACTTTTAACAGCGGGGTTTCCACATTCAGACCGGGAGGAATGGTCATTTTAAATTTCCATAGTTTCGTGTTCGGTCCCGTATTTTCCTGGGCGGCGTATTTGGCCTTCATTCCATTATTGAATAAAAGATACAGCCCTTCCTCCGACAACCCCTCTTTGACTATGGTTTCTTTGGTAAGCTCTACGGTAAATTCAATCTCTTTCCCTTCATTTAAAACAAGTCCAGTAGGAATTTCCGGTGTAATGCCGTTGCCTGTCAAATTATATTGAGGAGGTACGGCGTCCGGGATAATCGCGTAGCCTTTGTTGCCAGCAGCGGCATAATTAAACGGATTGACATCCTTATTGCTTAAGAAACTTGAACTGTCAGCGCTCGCTTTCAAGAAGCCCGACATATCGAGCGGGTTTCCCGCCGCATCGTAATAACCTGCTCCCTGCAGCCTTTCCTTCATGCTGTATTCGTTCTGCGATTTGGTTTCCAGATCTCCGCCGTTGCCGATCGGAATATTGCCGGAATGATGATAATCCGCGACTTTGTATGTATAGGGAAGCTCTTTGATAAATTTGAAGCCGCTAGTATCCAACCCAAACGGATTTTCGTATTTCATAGAATTTTCATAGAAGCCCTCAGGCAAACTCATGCCCTGCTGTGTGTTGTCGGTAGGCAGACCGATGCCAGGCGGCACCGTGTACAGCAAGTGCTTATCGAATAATTTCTCATTATTGAAATTGGTTGCTCTTACGGACTTACTGAAGTTGTATTGAAGCTGAATGGACTTGTCCTTTTTCAAAAACAGCTGCGTCTGTCCTAACTTGTTAACCCTTTCCACACCGTCGGACTTAAACGTATAATTCGTAATCGTAGGCAGCTGGATATCGGCAAAATACAAGCGAAGACCTTCCACGGTTGTACTTGTGCCCCCCGTCTCCGTTTCAATCGAAATCTCATCGTTCGGCCCGAAGCTTATCCAATCGGAATCTAAATCATATTTGTCAGATTCGCTTGGCGTAGAGTGCTGATACCAAGTATCAACTCCGTTTATATAGAGATGAATGTAAGCGCCATGATCGCTTGAGCTGTTCAATTTCTTGACTTTAAGCAGCAACTTTGCATTCCCGCCTTCCGCCAGCCGTTTCAGTCCCGGAATTTGGGCAATTTT
The DNA here is from genome assembly GCF_042676305.1 of Paenibacillus sp. GCM10027630. Classification (NCBI taxonomy): domain Bacteria; kingdom Bacillati; phylum Bacillota; class Bacilli; order Caryophanales; family Paenibacillaceae; genus Paenibacillus; species Paenibacillus sp. GCM10027630. The sequence goes on from NZ_JBHTGY010000036.1 coordinate 51,907, forward strand.
TATTGTCCCCTTGAAGGAACTCGTATGATCAATATCTTTAGTCGTAAATCCAGCATCCTGACAGTTAGTGACTTTGTCGCCATCAACCTCAACGGTTACACCCGGATTATCTCTACATAGAAAAAACATATAAAAAAAATTCGGTGTACCCTCACTGAAATCAAAACTCCTCGTCCATGTTGGCATATCACCGCGGTTAACAATTTTGAACATTTGGTTCACGCGAACGTCTAAATATTGTGGTTGCGAGTCAGCTTTCGCCACATTCATGGATAAATGGGAAAGCAGCGTCGTCATCAGCATACACGCCACCAGCAAGATTGAAATTCGTTTTGCGATCCGTCGATTCACGCTCTAACCTCCTGATTGTATTGGGCTGATCCGGAATGAATTCCGTCATCACCCGATGGATATGTTACGTATTTACGGCAGGATGAATATTGTTCTGCTTGCGAAAGAAGACTGAAAAGATCCCTGCAGCGCTCGCTTATGTTTCGCTTTCACCCGTCCGTTGCCATCAGCTTCGTCATTTCCCCAAACCTTTACCGAGTTTCTTCATTCTCTAATCCACTCCTTGTCTGCTGTACAACTCCTGTCTACACGCTAATGTTCATCTTGCTCCAGCACCTGCATCACCGCTTGCGAGTCTTCTGCCAGATAAATACCGTTCATCGTGCGCAGAGGTATAAACGGAAAGGGCCGCTCGGTCCCCGAAGCTTCTATTAGGGGGGACAGCTTCAGTACCGCCGTATCCGCCAGGTCGCTTTCCGCAACAGTTCGGCAAGGTACAACGGAAGCGTCGTTCAGTACACATTCGATGCTGTCCCCCCCTCACTACATGATGAGCAGTCAATGCTGTGCCGTCCGGACGGATCAGAAGACCAGTACCCACATCTTTTACAGTGCCGTCAGAACCGAAATACTCGGACATACAATATTACTTGTTCCACAGAGGCATATAGGCTTCTCCCGTCATGTTTGTCCGGAGGGTCTGCTTGCGTAATGGAAAACCCGCCAAGAAACAGGAACAATGCCAAGAGCGCAAACATCAGTTTGTTTCATTTCGACATCCCCTTTGTGACTTTAGTCGCAGGACTTTCGGCAATACCTAACCCATTATACATAACGGTTCTCTCAAAATTCTCACAAAAAGTCGAAAGCTGACAGAACGTAGATAGACATCGTTCGACAATGCGTTTCCAGTTTTATGGGTTCCATAACGAGTTTGAACGGAATGTGATTGTAGATCGCGTTACAATGGGAATGACAGTAAGGACGTGACAAGGAAAGGCTAACGGCGGCAGTTGCTTCGGTTACGATAACATCGATAAGATGCTGATCGTTAATGAAGCGAAGGCTGCAATTGCCCGAGAGGTATTTAAATTAGCGGAAGAAGGGCGCGGGTGGAGAAACGGATAACAGAAAGACGGTTTTCATGAAGCTATCATTTCAACAGAACTTTGGGAGACGGTGCAGAGTATACGTGTATGAGCTTGCTGAGAGCTTTTTCCCAGATGTTGATATAACGATCACACATTTGCAAAACATACGATTCCCTAGCTGAATCTGAGCTTCTCATTATCGATCGATAACCGAATTCACCTGCATTACCCTGTTGCAAATTTTCTCTCGAATCTCCCGTTCCTCCACTTGTTAAGCCCTTGTTATTTAACGTTGCTTCATAGTCTTCTGATCAGCATAGAAATCGACAATCCAGGTCTCAATCCAATGTTTATCTTGCAATTCATCAACTTGATATATATAAGCCTCAGCTTTTTGCGGGGTTGAGAATACTGCTGCTATCGTTTCATGCGTTTTATCCATTCGCTTTTTGACAATGTAGACATTCATCAAAGTTTATCCCTTTCCCCTCATTTATTAGCTTTTTATCTTTCACTCTCCATCATTTTGTTGATATTCTCTGTGTTAACGACCAAATGAATATTGTTCATTGTACGAAGGGAACCCGAAATGATCCCCATAACATTTCCGTATTTATCAAAAACAGGCCCCCCCGACATACCATTAACAATCTGTGCAGAAACAAGGATTCGATCTCTGCCGTTAATCTGAGCCCGCGGGCTGTTGACAATGCCTTCCGTAATAATCTTCGTGTCTTTCATCGGATAACCTATAGCAAAAGCTTTCTCTCCATGCCTTACTGTGCTTGTACGAAGATTTAAATAGGGGTAGCTCTCCTCTCGCCCCGAGCTGTCAATATGGGGTTTTAGCTTCAGCACGGCCGCATCAGCCGTTTCGTCTTTGACTGCAATCCGGCAGGCTACTTCCAGCTTTCCTTCATACAGCGCGCAAGTGATTCGATCCGCATCATTCACTACATGATAAGCAGTTAACGCTGTGCCGTCCCCTTTGATCAGAAAACCCGTCCCAACATCTTTCAATGTGCCGTCAGCTCGAAATACCCGTACATAGAAGACAGCAGGATTGGCATACTCATACAGCTCTTCTGCATCATACGTTTTGGGAGGGTCTGCCCCTGTAAGCGAAAAGTGATTTAAAAATAGGTACAATGACCCTATTATAATCACCAAAAATTTACTCCATTTCTGCAAACAATTCACCTCATCTCCTATAAAAACGGATCCCAAGTAGTAAGCTCCAATCATTGGATTAGTTCGGAATCCCTTTTCTACTCAGTTCAACATTATATAGACGCATTCTCTCAAAATTCTCACAAACCTCGAAGTAATTGTCGAATGAAGCCGAATGGAGAGGTTATTGGTAGCCATGAACTCCCTTGCCGTGTTCGACGTACGTACAGTTAGCTTCATTAATACTTCTAGTGAAGATATCACCTACACATAACCCTAAACAATACGCCAGTACTGCTCCACTCACGGAAGTGAAGGGTAATGCGGAAGTAATTGTTCCTTTATTACCTGAAAAGTCCATAAATCAGAGTGATAAGGGAACAGCCAGTTCCGTTATTGCTCTGTTTTGCGCATAAATGCTCCAATTTGGCCAACATAACGGAATTCACGCTTCCGCTATTGCCCCAGATTGGAGGCGGCTGATGGAATAGCGGAACTTTCCGTTCCGTAAAAATTCTCCTGGGCTCATCGCCACTATCCCTATTAAAATCCCCCTTGATCATGGGGTGCATTAAAGATCTTAAGCTCTAATCTTGCTCTAATGTAGCTCTAATCTAGCTCTAATCTAGTCAAGGCAGGTTACTCGCTCATTCTTCATTCCTTCAAAAAGCTTTCAGATCAAACCTCTTTCATTGAGGATACATTTCCAACTTAAAGGCAGCTTATCTTGCGAGATAAATAGAGTACCCTCGGCAAACTTATATTAGAAAGGACACGCTACTTTAGCGCTGTAAAACACTCACACTTTCTTCTATCGCCAAAAAAGCACAAAAAAACAGAGAGATAAGTTATCTCTCTGTTTTTGCGCTTATGGCTGGCTCCATTTACTCTGAATACAGGAAGTCCAACTTCCGCTATCCACTTAAAATGGAGGTTGCAAATCGCATAAAGGAACATTTGTTCCTCCGCCCCCCTCAGGGAGTCTTCTCCTTTATCCTAATCGTGGCATTCTATGGATGTTAGTCCTATTTTATAGTATCTAATTCACTATCACTATACCCCTATTCCCTTGTCATCCAAATAAGCCGCTACTCTGCTTCTCATTTCTAGTGACGGCTCCATCCCAAACTCCTTCCGGTATAGGGCTTCGAAATGATTATAATGCTTAGGAATTTGCTCAATCTTCCCACTAACAGCATAAAGCTGCATTAATAATTGATGCATCTCTTCATCCAATATGTATATCGACAAATAAGCATCCAGCTTCTTTTCAGCCTTGCTCCATTGTTGCGCAGCCATATCTGCTTGGACCAGATTGCGAACAAGTGAAGAAAACTGCTTGCTGTATACAACCTCAAGCTGAGCCTTCCACAAATAATCCTTTCGTTCCAAAAGGTGGCCGCGATATAAGGCACATAATCGTTCTGCTTGAGCCTCATTTTGTAAGCTTCCCGTTGCCGTCTTATGAAATTCCAGCAAATCATAACTGGTATTCATAGTCTCCAGCAAGTAGCCTTCATTGGTTTTGATAATATCCATCGCAATCTCATGCTCTTTCAATACCTTCTTCAAACGATATATGGTATTGTGCAGATTATGAGAAGCTCTATCTTCATTCATCTCAGGCCACAGCCAATCCGCCAAATGCCATTTGCTGATAACCTGATTCGGGTAACAAAGAAAAAAAGCGAACAGCTCTTCTGTCTTGCGTGTTGGCCAACGGACGAGCGCTCCTTGCGAATTTCTAACTTCAAATCCCCCGAAGCAACGTATAGAGGCAAGACCCGGCTGCTCTACAGCGGCTGAATGGCTATCGAGTTTCATTAAACGAGCCGTTATCCGCTCAATGGCATCTGGTGTTACAGGCTTGAGAAGATAATCGAAAGCATATACCTTGAATGCCTCCAGGGCGTATTCCTTATAGGCCGTAGTAAAAATAATCCGTGTGCGGTCAGAAATATCATTCATTCTTTGTGCCAGTTCGAGTCCATTTAGCTTAGGCATCTCCACATCCAGGAAAGCAATGTCCGGCTGCAGCTCGGTAAAGTTGGTCAGCGCCTCCAGCGGGTTGCTATAAGCGCCGATAATCGTAAAGTGCGGATTTCTCCCGATAATGACTTTCATTAATTCAAGAATTGGCTTTTCATCTTCCACAAGCAGCACCTTAAACAACTTTTTTACTCCTCTCCTCGATGGCCGGATGTTCCCTGACAGTCAGAGGCAAATACATGGTTACCTTCGTTCCGCGTCCCAATTCTGAGTTAACGATCATAGTAGCACCTGGAATCGAATCCAGGCGGCTTTTTATATTGGAAATACCTATACCACCGCTTGGGCTTTCACCACTGGCAATCTGATAAAGCGTATCATCAGGGATCCCTACCCCATCGTCTTCCACAATAATTTGCAAATACCGGTCCCCCTCCTGAATCGTCAACGTCACCATGCCATGTCCGTCCTTCTCGAACAACCCATGTCGAATGGCATTTTCCACAAACGGTTGAACGGAAAGGGAGGGGATTGCAAGATGTTTGAGGTTGTCCTCAACATAACATACAAAATCAAATCGCTCCCCGAAACGGGCCTTCTCGATCTCAACGTAAGCTTCAATCAATTCCAGCTCCTGGTTAAGTGTAACGAATAGCTTATCGCGATCCCTATCCAGAATATAACGCAAGTATTGGCTCAGCTTTGATAACAAATAAGCGGCCTTCTCTCCATCCGTGTAACAAAACGAGATGACACTGCTCAGTGCATTATACAGGAAATGGGGCTTGATCTGAGCTTGATGAAAGGCAAGTTTATTGTGAATAGCCTCTTGTATAGAGGTTTTCATCGTAATCAGCGTTTGAATTCTTGCGATCAGCGTCTCCGCTTCAAAGGGCTTGGTCAAATAATCATTGGCACCGACGCTAAAGCCAAGCGCGATATCCTGTGAAGTATCCTTGGCTGTCGCAAACAATATAGGCAAATCGAGAATCGAATAATTTACTCTCAGCAAACGGCAAAGCTCGATCCCGGAGGTGCCTGGCATCATTACATCCAATATAACGAGGTCGATCTGAGGATGCTCCTTCATTTTGACCAATGCTTCTTTAGCTGAAAATGCTGCGATCACATTATACCGATGCCTTTTCAGAATGTTCAGCAGGGTATGAATGTTGGATGCCTCGTCATCGACAATAAGAACGGTATAGGCATGCTGCTCCAGGCTATCCATGGGTTCAAGCTCCTCAGAAGCTCTTTCAGAATATAGATCGATCGAATAAAGATTATGTGGAACAGGCAATTGCTTGGCTATGTTCAGCAGTGTGAACGTCATGCGTGTCCCCTGTCCGACCTCCGTCCAATCGATCCCAATCTCGCCCCCCATACGTTCAACAAGCTTACGGCTTATATACAGACCGACACCCATTCCCGTATAACCGTCTTCCGGCAGCACTTCATCCAGCTGTTCAAAGTAATGAAATACTCTCGATTGCTTGTCTTCAGAAATCCCGGTTCCCGTATCAGCTACTGAGATATGAGCCATTCCATTGGAAACCTTTGAAGTTACTGTTATTTTTCCTTTTTCCGTATGCTTAATAGCATTGTGCACCAGATTGTACAAGATTTGCCGCAATCGGCTCTCATCCGCTTGTACCCAAATATCCACGGGAACCTGGTTATCCAGCTGTACCGTCTTACCCGCAAGTTCGAATTGCAAGACATCGAATACAATTTGAGTCACCGACCTCACCTCTACAACCGTCATCTGCAGTCTCAGCTCACCTTGCTTTAAGCGAGTAACATCAATCAAGTCCTGCATGAGCATAGAAAGCTTAACCGATGTATCCTTAACCAACCAAAGATTTTGCTTCTGTTTAGAGGTTAGATTATGTTCATCGTCATCCAGCAAATAAGAGGTTATATTCATAATTCCATGCAATGGGGTTTTAACCTCATGTGACGTATACATTAAAAACTGATCCTTAAGCTGATTGGTAACGGTAAGCTGATGCGTTAAAACTTCCGTTTTCTCATAGGCATTTGTAAAGCGGTAAGCAAGCATAACGTTCATAATGGTAATGAAACAGATAACGGCAACCTTGCCCCTTAAATTGGTTTGAACCACGTTCTCTGAATACAGTGACCCATCTACTAGATAGATTAGCAATGCTATAATAGCAACGATGAACAAGAAGAGCTCCTTACGTTCGGACGTTCCCCTGCCGCTAATGCTGAACAAGTATATCATTTTACCCAAAATATAAAGCGGAGCGATTGCCATGTATAAAAAGAACAAATACCTCACTTCATTATAAAGCGAATACGGCAGGATTATAATTGCAGCCAGATAACCTACAATAGGAGATAGCAGCCATATCCTATTTCTATATGATAAGAGACGGCTATCAATGGAACAGAAAAATAAAATGATAAATAATGAGCTAAGAAACTGACTTACATCCAATGCCTTGTAAACTATCTCAAAAGGAAAGTCCGGCTGCAGTCTCTGAAATATCTTTTCTCCGTACAATAGATGGATAGCAGATAAAGAGAATAAATACAGGCCGCTAAATAAATAAGTTTTCTCTCTGCTGCGCAGAAAGTAGAGATTAAGATGATAGGCGCCGAACATAACAAGAATCAGGATGATAGCTAGATCGCTGCCTAGCAATAAACCGTTCAGCATTGTGATATCCCCATTCCTGCCAAACTGGATTGAGTTCACAATACCCCCGGTAGCAAACATATAATTAGACACTTGTATAATGATATCAATTTCTTGGGCATTCGAATGAAAAAAAACACTGTACGGCGTATTCCCCGGCATATGTTCTTCCTTGACTGCTGCCGGGAATCCGCTGCTTCCCTCCAGCTTGCCATTGATATACAGCCGATGAGACATACGGATGCTGCTCAATTTCACTCCATATATGTCGTCAGCATCTTTAACAAGAACCTTGAGCCGATAAGTCCCGTAGCCTTTTCTGCTCATACCGACGTCTGCTTCATTTCCTCTCCAGGGGCCAGGAACAGATAGGTAAGAGACTTCGTTTCTTAAGCCTGCACGAAAATCTTTTGGCTCCAACAGCTCTCCCTTATAAAATTCCCATTGTCCATCCAGAGTCACCAGTCCTTGATTACTAAAATCCCAACCCCTTAAATCCAACACTCCTCGCTCCGCGGGTGGAATCTCCCGATTCGGGATCGTGAGCGAATAAATATGCTCAAACAATAGAGCAACTACAGTAAAGATCAGAACAATTCCAATGAGTTTGCCAAGGCTTTTCACCTGGACCCCCCTTCCCCACAAAATCACAAAAAAACTTTATAATCCATTCTATCATTTCAGACTCACAAAATACTCACAAACCTTTATTTATTTTATACGGCTGACACTATTACTAAATCTTCCAATAAAATTAATATTAACTACATAATTCCGATAGGCTCGCTTGCTTCATTTTCCTTATTCAATATAACTCAAATAGCCTGCCGCAAAGGGCAGGCTGTAATTATTCATCTCCAATGAACGCTCACGATTAATCCTGTTGCAGCGCTTCCTTAAGTCTGGCAACAATGTCCGGATGATCTTCTGCCCCATTTCTATTTTCCCATGGGTCGTTCTTCAGTTGGTACAGACGATCACATTCGTCTTTCTCAACGATAAGCTTCCATTCTCTGTCGGAAACCACTCTCCATTGGCTTGGATGCTGCGGACCTTCATCCAATCCCGAAATCTGTATATCGCGTAACTTGTAGGTTTCACCGTGCAGAACCGTTTTGAGGGATAACGAATCCTTTGCTTCCTCCATCGTTAAATCAGCCAAATCCACGATAGTGCTAGCCAGATCCTGCAGCTCTACAAGTGCATCGCTATATTGGTTCTGCAGGATGCCGGGGCCGCTAATGACTAACGGGATGTGCACAGATCCGCGTTCCGGTTTGCATTTACCGAATTTATCGAAATCTCCCAGCATATCTCCATGATCTGAAGAGTAAATGACCACCGTATTTTCCAGTTCTCCGCGTCTCTTTACTTCTTCAAGAAGAAGTCCTATATTGCGATCGATGTTCTCCAGCATAGCGGCGTAATTTTGCCTGATGCTATTCCATGTTTCTTCCGGCAGCGTGCAACGATTCGGCTTCGAAAGCTGGGCATTCTCCCACTCGGCCTTCATACGATGTGTAATATCCCATGGCTCATGCGGTCCCACAAAATTAACCATCAGAAACCAAGGCTGATCTTGAGGAAATTCCTTCAGCATTTGAATGCCATTGCGGGTCAGCCAATTGTCACAATACGCCTCATCCGGCAAATCCGTTGCATCCGTTCGTTGGTCCCGATCAGTCATATCCTGCAAATGGATGTCAGCCAATCCCTCATCGTATAAATATTTCATATAGGGATCACGCGGAGACTTTTTGCCGGAATGTATCGCATCAATCTTGCCAGCGTTATCGATTGCATCCGTGAATCCCAGCTGATTCAGATCGTCAATCCAGCCTTCCAGCCCCCACCAATGTGTAGGTTTATGAAGATCAAATTTACCCACACCACCGACACGGTAACCATTTTCCTTCAGTATGGAATAGAACGTTTTTCGAGACAATGAGTAATTCTCATGATTGCCGGCAACTTCCGCTTTGTTATATCGTAATCCGGAAGCAAGACAGGCTCTGGCCGGAGCACATAAAGGGGAGGGAGTGACCGCCCTTGTAAAGGTAACACCTTGCTTCATCAATGCTTCTATATTAGGCATGCGCAGCGGTAAAGCTTCCATACCTAAAGCGGATAAAATATCCGAATGGTACGGCATCCAATCTCCGCGATGTGTGTCCGGAAACAGGAACAAGAAGTTGGGACGACGTTTCATTTTCAGCTCACCTCTCTAAGAATGATGAAGAAGGGGATCGCGAACGCTCTGCTGCCACCGCAATAACTCCCCCTCCAAACGTTGGATATGGGTTTGCTGTAACGGGTCATCGGCCAAATTAGACATTTCCCATGGATCCGTATACAAATCAAACAATTGAATCCGATTAGAACCCTTATCCCCAGAACGATAGTAGCGAATGTATTTCCACCGCCCGTCGCTAATCATCCGCTGAACATTTTTATATGCTGAAAACACACTTTCTCTAAGCACTGTTTCCTGGCCGGATATTAGAGGCATCAGACTCCTGCCTTCCACCGTATCGGAAAGCCGCGTCCCCGTCAGCTCGCATAACGTCGGGAAAATATCGATTTGGCAGCCCAGCCCGCTGACTTCAACCCCTTGCGGTAAACCGGGTCCCTGCATAAGAAGCGGGATATGAATACTGTGCTCATACAAATTTTGTTTACCCAAAAGTCCATGCTGTCCCAAGGCAAGCCCATGGTCAGCTGTGTAGACGATAATCGTATCCTCAGCGTGCCCGCTTTGTTGCAGTGCTTGTATGATACGGCCAATTTGTACATCCAGATGAGTAATCATGCCGTAATAATCGGCCAGATGTTGACGAATTTCGCCTGGCTGCCGTGGAAGGGATGCCAATAGTTCGTCCCGCACATACAATTCACCATTATCGAAAGGATGCTCTGTCATATAATTATCAGGCAGCGGAATATTTTCTGCATGATATAAATCAGCATACTCTTGCGGCGGAGTCCTTGGATCATGGGGAGCTGTAAATGCCACATATAATAAGAAAGGATCGTCCTCTTGATGGCTGTGAATGAAATTGATAGCCTCATCTGCAAACAGCTCCGAAGAAAACGTATCGCTTAGGACTGCCGTCTCCTGCGGATAAATACCGTTCGGGTCAAAAGCATGCAGAGGCAGCCCGACATGATCCCCCATTCCCCCAAAGAAAATATTCGCTCCGCCTGCAAAACCTCTGGCAAAGCTCCCTTTTCCATTATGCCACTTACCGATACCGAAGGTTCGATATCCATCAGCCCGGAGCACCTCCGGCAAAGTGGCTAGTGCAGGATTCAGTGCCCACAGGTCCTGATTCTCCGTCTCTCCAAGCGTAACCTCTTTACAGGCAGCTGTTGTACTAAATACATTAGCCCCTGTTAAAAGACAAGCGCGACTAGGCACACAGAGCGCAGCTGTTTGTCCCCCCATCGTATACATGGATTTAAAAAGCACGCCATCAGCGGCCAATTGATCCAATACGGGTGTCTGTACAACCGGATTCCCATACGCTCCCAGGCCATCGAATCTATGATCATCTGCTATCAGAAACAGTATATTCGTTTTTTTTCTCACGGCTTGTTGTTCTCTCATCTTAACCTCCTAGCCAAATTCAATGATTGAACAAATTTTCGACCTGCCACTTATTTGATAGCTCCGCTTGTGAGGCCGCGCTGCATATACTTTTGACCGAAAATATATAAAATCACTATGGGAATTGTAATTAACACTAGCGCCGCAAATACTTTGTGATAGTCGGATGTATACTCTTTGATAAAAAAATTGGGTGCCATCGTCACCGTCAGCATCGTTTCCTTATTGATGAAAACAAGCGGGAATAAATACTGATTCCACGAGTTTAAAAACGCCAGGATGCCAATCGTCGTAAGCACAGGCACTGCCAAAGGCAATATAACATGAACAAATCTTCCCCATGCATTGGAACCGTCGATCTCCGCAGCCTCCAAAAGCTCATTGGGAATCTCATCAAACGAATTACGGGCGATTAACAGTGAAAAGGGAATACTCATAGCTACTTCCGGACCGATTAGCGACAAATAAGTATTCATCCAATGAAAAGCTTTGATCGTTTGAAACAAAGGTACGAGCATAGCGACAGGCGGAATCATAAGACCGATCAGGCAAATCGCAAATACCGAAGAATCTCCCGGGAACTTCAGCTTACTAAAGCCAAAAGCGGCCAATGAAACTGCCATGAGCAGTAGCAGCACAACCGAAGTTGACACAATAAAGCTGTTCAATAGAAAGCGTGGAAATAAATCAAGACTTAATACAGCTTCGTAATTCGCCCAATTGCCCCCTTCAAGCGAATACATAACAAGATAGACCATTGGAATTACCCAAATAGAAGCCATGATCAGGAGAAGGAGATTCATCGTAATCTTTTCAGCTAACTGCAGTCGAACGAACATACGCTTACCTCCTAATCTTGTTATAAACACGCAGCTGAAACGCCGTATAAATAAATGCGATGAGCAGTAGAACAACGGAAACCGCTGCGCTGTACCCCGTTTTATATTTCAGCAAGGATTCCCTGAACAAATAAGTGGAAATGAGCTCCGTCGCTCCTCCAGGCCCCCCCTCAGTCATAATCCAAACTAAGTCAAATACTTTAAGAGCAAATATAATGCCAAGAATCATAAGCGTAATATGCGTACCCATAAGCATTGGAAAAATAATATGGCGAAATTGCTTAACGACTCCAGCCCCATCTATTTTTGCCGCTTCGAATATTTCCTGATCCATATTTAACAGACTCGTATAGTAAATCAACATATAGAATCCGGTATTAGCGAATATGTAAACGGCCGCAATTGAATTTAAAGAAGTGGCCGGTTCGGACAACCAGGAATGAGTCCAGCTATTCCATCCCAAAAACTGAAGCATATGGTTCAGCAGCCCGAAGTTCGGCTCATATATGCCTGCAAAAGTGGTTCCAACGGTAACAACCGCAATAACATGTGGCAAAAAGAAAATCGATTTAAACAAACCGTCTGCAATCCAAACTCCATTTAATAACGTGGCAAGCAATAAGCCAAGGGCCATGGAGATAGGGATCGTAATGATCAGAAAATAGACCGTATTCCCCAGCGCCTGATAAAAGTTCGGATCGTAAAAAAGATTCACATAATTATCGAAACCAATAAAAGCTTTGCTGCCAATTCCCGACCATTCGAAAAAACCGATATAAATATTGTAGAAGATGCCGAAGAATGTAAACACAGACACAAAAATCAATAAGGGCAGAGCAAAGTATAAGCCGGTGAAGCGGCTTCGCTTCTTTTTTGCAGGAGACTTGTTCCATTTCATCAAAGCTGTTTCCACTTAGACCCTCCTCCTTGCATCTAAAGTAAAGAGTTGGACCTCCGCCAAAGACGCCAAAGCTTTTTCGATAGCCACAGCACCAGAAGACACTTTGAACAGAGGTCCATTCTGACAGAAAACTTCATCTTAATAATACGAGATGATTAGCGCTTCACTGCATCTGAAGCTTTTTGCACCTCAGCCATTGCTTGTTCAGGGGTAGCCGATCCTGCTGCAACCTTTTGCAAACCAGTAAACAGCGCTTGCTCGATAGTGGCATTGTCCAGGAAACGAATTCCGCCTACATCCTTCGTAAGAGCATTTAATATGACATCAACCGATTGCTTCTCAATATCTGTTTTTAAACCCGATTTATCCATCGACAGCCCCTCCTTGACAGGAAGGAATTGCAATGCCTTGCTCAATATCGTCTGGTATTCCCCAGTAGCCATGAACTCCACGAATTTCCAGGCAGCATCCTTATGCTTCGAATCCTTGCTGATCCCGAGCGGAACATCCCCGTTGATCAAAACACTTGCTTTGCCGCCAGCAATCGTCGGCATCGGTGCAAGACCAAAAGTGCGGTCGCCCATTTTCAATCCATCCTTATTCGCTACATCGTTCATAATCCAAGCGCCTACTAGGATCATCGGAAGCTGTCTCTTTTGCTCATACATATCTCTAAGATCCGGATCAAATTTAGTCGTCAGATTGCCATCCTGAAATAAATGATCTGTGTAAAATTGCTTGAAAGCATTAGTCGCTTGAATAAACGAAGGATCGGTAAATTTCACCTTCCCTGCATCCGCATCGTACAGCTTGCCTGGAGCAATTTGATTGACGAGGGTATAGAATACATCCGTAACGGTCGTGCTTTTACCTCCGGCAAAGCCCAGCCGCGGGATAATTCCGGGCAGCTTGGCATCTTCAAACTTTTTCACAACTTGCTTGAGTTCATCATAAGTCTTGGGCGGCTCCGCTCCAACCTTTTTGAATAAATCCACATCATAGGAAAGAAAGGGGGTGACTGCAACTCCCGTTGGGATGACCTTGTAGTCGTTCTTTTTGGCCGATTCCATTGGAGTAGCCTTGAACATCTTTTCCCAATCCTTGCCTAATGATTTCTCTGCCAAGGGAGCTAGTGGCTCGAGGACGGGGATATAATTTTTGATCATCGGTCCATTCGAAAAGGCCATGACGTCCGGAGCTTCTCCGCCTTGGATGGCGACCTGGATTTTCTTATCATAGTCAGCCGATGGAGTGCGAACATAATTCACTTTGATTTTCGGGTATTTGACGTTAAAGGCTTTGATCAATTCTTGCCACACGTTATCTTCCGGCGACCAGGACCAAAAAGAGATTTCTCCCGCTATCTCCTCCGGTTTTTGAGCAGTAGCTGCCTTCGTATCCTTAGCTGAGGTCGCGCTACCGTCTTTTATTTGCGATGAACATGCGGAAAGAAGCAGCAAGCTCGCAAGCAAAGCACTACCTATATTCCATTTTTTCATGAACAGAACACCCCTTAAACTAAAATGATAAAGCGTTTTCAGTCATTTATATTTAATATATAACTTATACTAATAAAATGAACCATATTTATTAATTAATAAAAAATACATGTATTTAAGCCGAAATTAACATTTATTTTGTATAATGAACATACTAAATAAACAAACTTACTCATACTCCCCCTTGTTTACCACCACCTTTTGCAAATTAAAAACCGGGAGGTGCATATGATACGATCCGAATCGAAATAATATGCAAAATTGCTTGACCTACTCCAGTCTCACTTGGAGTCTCCACCATTAAGAAAAGCTTCTGATCGAACCCTATTCGAGGAAGATACATTCGTGTCTTAGCGGTGGCTTTTCTTGCAATATCAGACTTCTGCAGCTCCGCTGAAAACTTATAAAGTCTGATATTATCAAAAATCCGAAGTGAAGCTTCGCCACTTTTGTACAGCTCAATTATGAGCCCTTATACAATTAACTGTTCCTTATTTAGTATATGTATTATACCAAGTAAGTTAATTGGATAACTAAATATTAATTTAATGATTTTTCTGTTATAAGTCAATAATTAGTTTTATAATCTAGGAAAATACTGAAAGTTAAAGGATGCAAACTTAAACAATGGTTGCGTGTTGAATACTAAATGCATCTGGAATTCTCAATTAGTTATCATTAATTTTTGACACATAACTTATTTTAATATATTATTTATACTTAATAACTGCGATAACCTAAGGTGGTGATAGCCATGCAACCTAAAGGTCTGATTGGTAATCATGATCTTGTCAAAAAAATAAATATGGAACATATAATCAATACGATTCTTCAATATCGTCCTGTATCCCGGGCCAAAATCGCTGCACTTATAGGCCTCAACAAGATGACCGTATCAAGCTGTATTGATTTATTCCTGCAAAAGGGAATTGTCGTGGAATTAGGTACAACGGGAACATCAAGAGGTCGCCCCCCCACACTGGTTGATATCAATGAATTAGCCGGAATTTGTGTGGGTATCGATATAGAAGTTAATCAATTTACCTTACTTATTACCGATCTATTGGGCAAAAAGCTGGAGAGTATGGTTTTCCCGATGAAAAGCAAAGATCCTATGTATTTCGTGGACTCGGTCTCGAGCATCTTGGCGGATTTAAAGAAAACCCACTCCCATCGTCAGCTAGGGGTTGTAGGCGTTGGACTTGTCATTCAAGGCTATTATAATATAAGCACCGATGTAGTGGATTACAGCGCCAACCTTCAAGAATGGAATGATTTCCCTCTGCGAAATGAGCTTGTTAAGCGAATTCCTGATCTTCCTATTTATATTAATCCTGCACCTTATGCGGGGGCTATAGGAGAAGTTCATTTCGGACATTCCAGGTCAGTTGATCATTTGGTCTACGTCACCAGTTCCTGGGGCTTATCTGTTGGCGTCTATAACAAGGGAGAGTTGTTTACTGGAACAACGGGTACTGCCGGAAGATTAGGACATTCCACAATCCACATGAACGGAAAAAAATGCTCATGCGGGAACAGAGGCTGCTGGGAGATGTATGCTTCGGTCAAGGCGCTATACGAATTGTTGGACACCACTCCCCAGCAGCTCCCCTTCGCAGAGATTGTTCGAAGCATGGATCAGGGAGATTCCAAAATAACTAGCGCAGTGCACCAGCTCGGCCATTATCAAGGGATCGGTCTGGCTAATGTCATCAACGCATATAACCCAAGGGTTATATGTATGGGGGGCCTTCTCGCTTTGCTTGGTCCTACGCTTATCAATTCCATATGGAATACACTCAATGAGATGATTCCCCGGCGATTCTTGCAGGATGTCAAAATTTATTGTTCGGATTTAGGAGAGCTGGGAGTCGCACATGGTGGGGCTTCGATGGTGATAAACCACCTGGCGAATACAATTATCCGCCACTCCCTGGAAGAGTAGAGAAGCAGAACCTGACTTCCAACACGTGTTAAAGATTAACCTAACACACTAGTAACCTCTCAGCCTGATAGCCACAAGTAAACTACTATATTCTTCGTAATGCGTCAAACTCCATTTCAACTTTTTATTAGAAGTAAGGCAGTCACCCTTAAAAGTAATATCTTTATTCATAAAATCTTGTAAAATCATAATTTCACATATATTTCCACTAACTTTTGAATTTCCTACAATCCAGTTTTATGTATGTATTCGCGAATTTCATGTTAATTCCTTTTTATGGATAAAGCTTATACTCCGTAATAGGTATTGGATCACGGGGCTGTCCCAAAAGTCTTTTTGGAGGAACATTTATGGCTTTGCATGGCAGCTTAGGGAGCCCTCTCAAATATCAGGAAAATGTCAGGTTAATTTCTCTGAAAAATAGGGCTCCTATCCCAATAACTGGAATTTCTCATGCTAATTCTAAGGATTTTGGCTGATTTCACCCATATCACCTATATTAGCGTGAGTTTTTCCAGTTATATTGGTTTCAAACGAAATCCTGGCTGGATTAACGGGAGGATTTCCATCTATTACCTTTCTTTCGGTAAGTAAGTATGGCCTCACCTGCACATGTCCCTAAACAGCCCGCCAGTACTAGAATCCACGGAAGTGAGCGGTAATGCGGAAGTAATTGTTCCTCTATCAGCTGGAAAGCTCAAAAAACAGAGGTATAACGGAAGTGCTAGTTTCCGTTATACCTCTATTTTCATGAACGAATGCCCAGTTCTTCAAACATAACGGAATTCCCACTTCCGCTATCTCCTTAGATTAGAACCGGCTGATGGAATAACTGAACTTTTAGTTCCGTACCAAATCCTCCAGGGCTCGTAGCAGCGCAGCTCTCCCTATGCATATAATAATTCCCATTGAATCATGGTGTGCGTTAAACACCTTAAGCTCTAATGTAACTCTACTCATTCTAATTAATGTAGAAAGATAGGTAGGCGGGTAGCAGATAGACAGGTAGAAGGTCCGCTCATTCTTCATTCCTTGAATAAGCTTCTGATTGAAGTCCTTTCACTGATGATACATTCGTATCATCAAGATAGTTTATATTACCAGATAACAAAGTTGAACCTTAGGAAACATACAAAGCCAGCTTTAGAGCTCAAGTACATCAAGTTCAATTATCCTGTCCAGCTTTCTTTACTTCGTAACCCCTCCGGCAACATTAGGCACTTCGCCAAGCGCCCAGCTAATCATAAAATAAATAAACGGCAAGAACGTAAGCAAACCACCTAGAAGAATAATAAGCCCAAGTCCACTAAATTGCTTTTTCGATTCGGTATTTTTTACTAGTTCCATAAAGCATACCCCCACTTTATAAGTTGATAACTTTAGTTGCTTATAGAAGTGATTATAGGTCGTTTAGTCAAAATAGTAAGTGATATAAATCACAAGTGTTAATGTTAAGAAAAGTAAAAAACTTGGATAGTCCCCCCAGAGAGCCTTCCAAGTTTATTGAGTCAATGATAAACCTTCATCTACCGTTCGCTGTCCAATCAGCCCCAGAATGACTTTTGATAAAAGCAGCGCTGGAACTCTCCATCTACTGCTCATTACCGTATATCTGCAGCTCATGAATAGACCAATAACTGCCGCTTTTGCCGGTCTGCACAATTTTCACATATTTAGCTTTTTGCGGGGCAAAATTAATTTCGGTAACCTTGCTTCCAAGACCTGATGCGATAGGTCCCGTCCAGGTCAAGCTATTGTTCGACACATAAACCTCATACTGGCGTGGGTAATCATTCGGCGAGCCTTCCGTCTGAAGCTCGATCCGATTGATCGTTAAGAGAGACTTCATATTAACTTCATAGTATTGCCCATACGTTTGGGCAGCATTTGTATCCCATCGACTATTGATATTATCATCAATCGCGTTTTGTGGCTTCCCTCCGGAGCTGCTGGAAGCTATCCAATCCTTACGGTCTAGAAGCACATAATCCGTAGCCACTGTCTCTACAGCTTCAGAAGGTTCGCTCGTCCCCGGCAGCCTTATTTGATACTTGTATGCCGATCCGGCTAACGTGCTGCTGTCAATATAATGAGTTTTCTGCACATTTGCAGCGATTAACTCATAATTTCCTCCCGAATTGGCACTGCGCCAAATATCATAACCCTTGGCCCCCTCCGATTCCAACCAGTTGAGCTCGATCGAATGATGGAGGAGAGGCTCTGCCTTTACCCAAGTCGGTGCTTTCGGCTTAACGTCTGCAGAGCGTGTCAGAATGTATTGAACCGCTTCGCCGGGACCAAGCGTTTCTATCAGCTCAAGATTAGGGGAAGCCTGTAATCCCGATATATAAGTTCGTGCCTCCTCATAGCTCTTTCCCGATCCGAATCTTTCCCCCTCATAGACCGCCTGCTCGGGCATGGTCACTTGGACAGCTATCTTTTGCACACTTTTCTCAAAATTTACGATGTTCAGCAATATTTTGTCAGAGGTTCCCTGAGATCCAGGCAAGGGTTTCAACGAAGAAGTGTCCACCCCGCGGAAATAAACCAGCTTGTCATATAAATCCTCTGCGTTCGTTATCCGGTATTCGAGCGGCTTGCCATGGGTTGCATAGGCCAGATTAAGCCGTCTCATTATCCCAGCGCGGGTATCTGTTTCCGACGGATTTCCGTATATTCTTGTTGTGGCGGGATTATGATTATTCAAATTAAAGCCTGTTTCAAACAATGAATAGTCAGGATAGAAGGCGGCGTGATGTGTGAACATGTCCGCATAACCGATATGGGCACGCATGATCCGGTCAAAAACCGCAGATTTCCGGTCTACAGCTCCGAATTGTTTGGCATCCATGTGGCTATCCGAAGTTCCATATTCGGTATTCAGCATCCGCTTCGGCAAGCCGTCTTCGACGCCTCCAAATGTTTTCAAATTTTCTACAAAGCTTCCACCCGGGCTATCTGCAAATGAGGACCCATATGAATGTCCATTGGTTAAGTCGGTCACATTCTCAAGCTCCTTGCGCTGGGCCGGATCGCTTTCCCACCCGTCAGGATCACCGCATTGGCGCTTTCCATTAGGCAGTTGGTTTTTGCAGGATTTCACCTCATAGGAAGGAGCATAAGCCCACCCTGGAGCCACCGTCTTCAAATGAGGGGCCAAAATAGGGATATTCTCATTTAACCATTTGGCGATAGCCAGATTAACTGCTTTGGAACGGTTAAATAATCCGGGTTCGTTATCGATCTCATAGTATTGAAAGAGCGAGCCATAATTTTTCACATAATTATACAACTTATCTTTGGCATCATTGGGAAGAGTCCCATCCATTTGCAGCTTGATATTGCCTGTGTGCAGATGAAACGATACGGCTTGTGTGTTGTAATCCCTCAATGTTTCGTAATAAGGCCCAATAGCCGAACAGGCATTTTTCACATCCGTAGCGCAGCCGGTCCGCATAACATTGCCGCTATAGGCGATGCCCATCCATTTCAAGACATAAGGGAGATGTCGGACGGCCCCTTCGTCATAATAGAAGGACATATTGTTGAGACTGGTGCCCGATGCGATATAGCTGCCTTGAATCGGTTCCTCCGCCGGTGCAGACAAAGCACTTAACCCGATATAATCCCACTTCCACCACAAATACTGATTCTCCGAAGACGAACAATAAATACAGCCTATAGCCCGCAGCTCCACGATATTGTCTCCTAGCTGCAACTGCTCCTTCGGAATATAAAGCTCGTATGTTTTCTTGAAGGGGTATCCACTTGTCGTTCCACCGACACCGGCGATTTGAACAATTCCTGATAACATGCGGTTAGTGAAAACGGCCATCTGAGGAATTGATTTATACGCATCAAGCACCTTAACCTGCAAGTTAACACCGTGTTCTGGAATAGCTTCCAACGTATAATGAATGCTGAACGATGGATTCACCGATCTATCAAGCCCACTGGGCAAGCTTTTCCAATCCATGCTTTTATAAGAATCAGAAGAGATGCTAAAGCTTTGGCTCTTGCTATCCGACCTGAATTCAAGAAAAGAGTCATCCGGTTTCCCTATCAGCCATATCCATCTGCCTTGTACCAGCTGCGCCGAAGCTTGCTTTATTTCAGGAGGCGCCAATTGATCCGCTGCCGTGTATTGGCAGCAGGACAATACAGATAAAATGAGCAACAGCATACCGACCGGCAAAACAAGCAACAAAACCACTTTTCTATTCATGATGTCTCTCCATTCCATTTTTTATAGGCATTCTTCATTTAGGAATGAATAACGCACTCTCCGGAATGATTTCTTTGGTATGAGAAGGGCTTGCCCACATAACTTTGGCTGCCGCCCCTGCAGTATCATTATAATATTCGACCTTAAATTCGACAGGCTTTCCAGCGGTAAGTGAAATCGTCCCGGTTCGTTCAACCCAGCTTTGGTTGAACCAGCTGTCTATAACCAGCTGCCCATCCACCCAAACCCTTATTCCATCATCGCTCAAGCTGGATATTGTATACGTCTCCGTGTAGCTGGGCCAAAGCCTGCCCGTCCACCTCACAGAGAATGCGCCTGCCTGGACAGCGGCCGTTGGAGCCGATTGACGCCAATTGAAGTCAATATTAGAATCTTCGCGTACTTCCTTGAGGTCTGTGAAGTCCTTGTTACCATAATATTCAGCTACCAAGCCATTTTTACCGGCAGCCTTGCCCGGCATTCGGAGAGTAAGAGGAACCGTCCCCCTCTTAATGGATCTTGGGCTTGTATAGAAAGAGTGGATCTTCTCCGCCGTGTTTTTTTCGTTCAGCATCTTGCCCCAGACCATCATATACGCCCATTTGGGCTGATTCTCAAGGACAGCCGCATCCGGGATTTCACCGTTTTCTCCAATAGCCACCGGTTTGCCATTGGCAAGCTCAACAATCTTGTCGTAATATTCCTGCCGGTAATCATTGCCATAGATGTCGACCGCAAGAACATCCACTTTGTCTGGGCTAGGGTAAGTTAATGTATAAGGATCGGCCCATTCCGTAGGCGCATTCGGACTCCATACCCACAGAAGATTATTCAGCTTATGAACCTCTACATACCGGTCGTACATGATATTCCAGAGAGCGGGGAAATTATTCTTCTTGCCCCACCAGAACCATCCGCCGTTCATCTCATGATACGGGCGCCATAATACGGGAACTCCAGCATCCTTGAGCTTGGTCAGGTACACGGCCACCTCATCCAGATCCGCAATCAATTTGTTATATTCCGCCGTTCCCGGCGTCACATATTTATCGAACTCCGATTGGCTCATCTCCTTTTGCACATTCGACCAGCACCGGCATTCGCCGGGAATACTTTCATGATAAGTGATCGTTACAAGGCCGCCTGCCTTATGCCACGCGATCGCGCTATTCACCACCTTCTGTCTTTGCGAGGCTACTTCCGAAGAGGATTGATTCATAATGGCGCCGAGCTCATAACCGTGAATTCCTGCGTGCTTCCCTGTCTGTTTCTTTAGCTTATTGTTCAGCTCATCCGGGCTTTCTAAATAATCATGCTGGCCGCTTATAATTTTTGTCCCCGATATCTCATACAGATTTTGCAAAACTGCTTTTGCTTCGGTTGATGCAACCGGGTTTACGGGAGCAGACGAAGCTGACGATATATTCGGAAACGCTGGAAAATGAGGGGCAACCAACGTAAATAACAGTAGAATAGAAATCACTTTACTAATCACACCTACCCTTCTGCTCTGCTGCAGCAACATCCTATAACCCCACTAGATTCAGTTTTTTTCAAACATTTACTTTCAAACTATGTTATAATTTCGACAAATCCTATGTTTTTTCGAGGAGGCACCAGAACATGAATAGAAATTCCAAGCTGTCCATGCCTAAAGGCTGTTTATGGGCTATTGTTATTACCGTCCCGATCTGGTTCATTATCTTATACCTGCTAATCAAATAAACAATCGCCTTCCATCCCCATAAAGAGAATAAAAGGCGGTTGCTCATTTATGAATCCCGCTCGCTTTCATATGAACTGATGAAGCGGTATGTCCTTCCATTCCATGCAAATTCGAACGATATCCTCCTCCACCAACTCTGAGCCGGTCTGCACCTCAATAAGCTCCATATCGGTTATAGCTAGGATGCTGTGCTTGGTCCCTTCTGGAATGCGGACGACATCCCCCGCCTTTACCTGGTACAAATTATCATTGATAACAATATCTGCAACTCCACTAATGATCGTCCATATTTCACTTCGTTTATAGTGAAGCTGGTAGCTTATATTTTTACCTGCACATACCAGGATGCGTTTGGTCAGAACTTCGTTACCTTCCTTATACTTAATGTAATCCACGACACGGTAACGCCCCCATCTCCGCTCCTCATACATCGGCCTTTGTTGAATATGATTCATCACTTCCTTGATTCTCGGACTTTCCGCTTTGGAAGTGACCAGTATACCGTCCGGGCTCGCAGCCACCACCACATCGTTCATGCCGATTACGGTTACCGGAATATCCAGCTCGTTGATCAGATGTGTATTGACGGAATCCTCCGTAATAATTCCCGTCCCGATTCTTGTGCAGCTCATCTCCTCCGTCAACGTATTCCAGGTACCCAGGTCCTTCCAGAATCCGTGATAGGGAAGTACTACCACATTATCTTCCTTCTCTACAACCTCGTAATCGAAGCTGATTTTGGGCAAATGTTTATACTGCTTGAGCATTTCCTCGTACTGGATCGGAAGTCCTTTCTCAACCAGCACATTAATCAAGTAATCGAGACGGAATCCGAATACCCCGCAATTCCATAGAGCATTGCGCTTGATTAGAGCTTCGGCTTGAACACGATCCGGCTTTTCTCTAAAATGGCTGACTCGAAGTAAATCAGAGTCCGCAGCATAAGGCTCAGAGGGAACGATATAGCCATATTTCTCGGAAGGGGCGCTCGGAACCACACCGATTAGCGCCAGATTCGCATCTGTTTCTTGAAGAACCTGTTCCAATTGCTGGATGGCTTCGAAGAAGGCTTCATCCACATATGGATCAACTGGCAGGATCGTGATAACGGTATTAAGCGGAACGCTCGACATCGAGTACAAATAAGTAGCCGTGAGTGCAATAGCTGCGAAAGTATCTCTTCTTTCGGGCTCGACAATAATGGGAACTTCATTCCCAAGCTGGCTAGTTATCATTTCCATCTGAGATCGGTTTGTAGCCACATAAGCGGAGCCTCCCAAACCAGCATTATTTAACTGCCTCCATACTCTTTGCACCATAGATTCCATTTCCTGGTTCGGATTTTGGAGTATTTTCAAAAATTGCTTGGATCTTGAATCGTTGGACAACGGCCACAGCCGCTTGCCTGAGCCTCCAGATAGTAGAACAAGCTTCATGAATATCACTCTCCCAATGGTTATGAATAGTTCATCCTTGTCAGACACTAACCTGCGAACGGAATGCCGCGATCGGTTCGGGTCTTCCCACCGAATAATAATGCAGCCCCGCTCCTTCGATCTGCTCTTTGGCATATACATTTCTACCATCTATAAGAATGGGCTGTGCCATCTGATAAATTAACTGTGACAATGAAATCTCCTTGAATTCCTGCCAATCGGTCAGCAAGCACACGGCATCAGCATTTATGGATGCATCCAGGGCATTAGCACACCATTGAATGGAAGGGTGATCGAAGCGCTCCCTGAACTTGCCCATGGCCACAGGATCGTATAGCTTCAGCTTCGCTCCCATGTTGATCAAGGCTTCAACAATTTCGAGCGAAGGGGCCTCGCGGATATCATCTGTGTTCGGTTTGAACGATAACCCCCATATCCCGATCACCGTGTTATGCAGCTGCCCAAGCGACTCCTTCAGCTTCTCAATTACTTTGTATCTTTGCGCCTTATTAACCTCCACAACCGACTTTAGAAGCTGGAACTCATAATTAACATTACCCGCAATCTGGATTAATGCTTTGGTGTCTTTAGGAAAACATGATCCCCCGTAACCGATTCCGGCATTCAAGAATGAGGGGCCGATTCTGGGGTCTTTCCCCATCCCTTGAGCGACCTCCGTCACATCAGCGCCTACTTTTTCGCAAATATTCGATATTTCATTAATAAACGATATTTTCGTTGCCAGGAATGCGTTGGAAGCATATTTAATCATTTCCGCACTGCGAATATCCGTAACGAAGATCTGGTCCGTGAAGCTGCTGTGCAGCTCGACCATGGCCGCTTCCAGCTCCCTGTTATCCAGCCCTATAACAATTCGGTCGGGATGAAGCGTGTCTTGAATGGCTGAGCCCTCCCGTAGAAACTCCGGAATGGAAACAATATCGAAAGGCACCTCCGTATGCTGCGCTATGATACGGCGTATTTTCTCGTTCGTTCCGACGGGAACGGTGCTTTTGGTGGCAACGATTTTTCGCCCGTTCATAGCTCTGCCTATTTCTGCTGCCGCTTGCTCAATATACTGCAAATCAGCTTCTCCACTTGGCAGAGAGGGCGTTCCGACCGCTATAATGATGAGCTCGGAATGCCGCACTGCCTGGATCAAGTCAGATGAGAATTCCAATCGTCCGGCTTGTACATTGCGCTCCATGAATGTTTCGATTCCTGGCTCATAGATGGGGGAAACCAGATTCTGTAAGGCGGCAATTTTATTTATATCCTGATCGACACAAATAACATGATTGCCCATTTCCGCAAAGCATATGCCCGAAACTAGACCGACATACCCGGTTCCGATTACAGCGATATCCATTCTGTCACCGTCCCTCTCTGAATTTTTCATAAGCTTTGCCAATATAATTTTTGAAATTTTCCATAAAAGCCTTCTCATCGAACTTTCGAGCATGGTTGACGATCTGCCGTACATCCCAATCGTGGATTTCGACTTCGTTGATAGCTGCATTCAGATCATGGATTTCCTGCCGTTTGAAGAAAATACCGTTCAGCCTCGGCCTGATCGTATCGAGTGCGCCTCCGGACTGATAAGCGATAACGGGTCTTCCGGCAGCGTTCGCTTCAAGCGGGGTAATGCCGAAATCCTCCTCACCGGGGAAAATCAACGCTCTGCATTGCGCCATCAGCTCTGTAACCGCTCTGTCCTCCAGCCTCCCGAGAAAGCTTACATTCGGTTTAGCCAGCTGCCGCAGCCGTTCAAGATCGGGCCCTTCTCCTACAATATATAGGGGAAGTCCATTGCGGCTGAATGCTTCCACAGCCAGATCAATCCGTTTATAGGATACGAGCCGGGAAACAATCAAGTAGTAGTTCCCAATCGTCGTGGAGCTATGAAACCGCGATGTATTGATTGGAGGAAAAATAACGTCGGAGTCTCGATGATAATAAGTTTGAATTCTGTTTTTCACAACGGATGAATTCGCCACGAATTGATTAACGTTCTTTGACGTCCTTTGATCCCAAGCTTTAAGCTGCCTCATATAAATCTTCAAAAGCTGCTTCAACACATTGGATTTGGACTGTCTTTGCATATAAGTGTCATAATCCCATGCAAATCGCATTGGCGTATGGCAATAGCAGAGATGGAATGTCTCCTTGGGCACTTGAATGCTCTTCATGAATGCGCTGCTGGAGCTAAGCACCATATCAAATTCACGGAAGTCAAAATCCCGAATCGCAAAGGGGTAAAGAGGAAGCATTCCCTTGAAGTTATTTATCCCCCCAGGCATTTTCTGAAGCCAGGATGCACGGATATCCGCATCCTTAAGTGCGTCAAGCAGCCGGTTGCTGCTAAAAACCGTGGTGAAAATAGGCGCCTGCGGAAACATATGATGAAAGACCTCAACGACTCTTTCGGCACCACCCATTTGAATCAAATAATCATGCGCTATTGCTATTTTCATTTGATCCATCCTTTTCTACCCAAGGTTTAGTTAATGTTGGAAATCAATCCTTCATAATAGCTTGTAATTTGTATTACGGTTCGCTCAATGACAAAGTGCTCCTGCACTCGTTTCATGCCATTCTCACTCATCCTGCGTCTCTCCCCGGGATTGGCCAGCAGCGTACGGATTGATCGGGCAAGCAGCGCCGGATCTCCAGGTGTAATAAGCAGCCCCGTTTCGCCATGTACGACTATTTCGGTTGGTCCGCCCTCATTCGAGGCAATTACCGGCAGTCCGGCTGCCATTCCTTCAACGATCACTTGCCCGAACGGCTCAGGTGTAATCGATGTATGGACGAGGAGATCCGCTTGCTGCATCAATTCCTGAATATTATCCACATGACCCAGCAAAGTTACATTCGTCAGCCCGTATACATCGATTTGCCGAAGCAGCTCCTCCTTATAAACATCCTCGCCAAAGAGTGCATCGCCAGCCAACCAGAACTGGACATGCTGGTCCGGCAAGAACGACTTGGCCGCTTCCAGCAAAATATGCTGGCCCTTCCATTCCGCAAGACGTCCGACCAACAAAACAGTGAACTTTTGCTTCAGTACCGTCACGTTGGATGCAGGGTTAATGGCGTTGGCGAAGGAAGAATATACGACCAATGTTTTCTTCGATTTCGGCAGCTTCAAGGCATTCAAGGTGGAATTGGAATTAGCAATGATTCCGTTAGGCAGTATGCGCGACATTAGTCTGATGGCCTTCGCTACAACCGGCTTCAAATAGGGTTCACCGATATAGTCCCTTATGTGC
Source organism: Paenibacillus sp. GCM10027630 (assembly GCF_042676305.1). Classification (NCBI taxonomy): domain Bacteria; kingdom Bacillati; phylum Bacillota; class Bacilli; order Caryophanales; family Paenibacillaceae; genus Paenibacillus; species Paenibacillus sp. GCM10027630. The sequence goes on from NZ_JBHTGY010000036.1 coordinate 78,563, forward strand.
CAAATTAACGGAATTCTCGCTATTTTCGCGGCAACGGCACCGTAAATTGCTGACTTCAAAGAATTTGTATGAACGCAAACCACCTGCTCCTCCTTCAAAATCCGGGCAAGCCTTCTCCCGTAAGAAAGCAATTGAAAGGCTGCGGAGACAATCTGCATATTGACAACATTGCGGTTGCGGTTCCTGACTTTCTCATTCAATGTGATGACACGAACCTGGATTCCTTGTTCCCTCAGTCTGTCAGCCAGAACGCCTTCTTCCGCCAAAATGACCAGCGGGTCCACATTGCTGCCCAGATGAGTCAGAATATTATAAAGGGCAACCTCTCCACCGCTCCATCTTGCGGTATGATCAATGTACGCCACTCTTAACATCCGCATCATGCCTCCCTTTTCCTTGTGCTCGGTGACCATGGAATGTGATCCCGGCAGTGGATACTCCAATTTTTCGATACTTCTCAAGCACGGTTTCAAAAACAGCCTCCACCTGGTTTGTTGCAAGCTCCCAAGTGTAGTTTTCCAGAACGTGCCTCCTGCATTGTTCAGCGGTAGGCCACTGCTGCTTATGCTTCAGTAAATGGATGATCCCTGTTGCGATGTCACTGCTGCTCTTACTCTTGAACAGCAGATCCGGGCGAAACTTCTCTAATATTTCCCTGCTTCCCCCAACAGGTGTCGCAGACACGGGAAGTCCTGAGGCCATGGCTTCCACGGTGATCAATCCAAATCCCTCCAATGACTGGGTAGGAACTACGAACAAATCAGCAGCCTGATAATATCGGGGAAGATCGTCGTCAGAAACGTAGCCGAGTAATCTGACTTGGCCTTCAAGACCATACTCCGCAATCCGGCTTTCCAATTGTTCCTTTAGCGGTCCCCTCCCTCCTATCAAGAGTACGGCGTCAGGGGCCTGCTGAACGACCTCCTTCCACGCATCAAGCAGCTGCAGCAAGCCCATTCGGTTGACCAGCCTCCTTACCGTCAACACGGCAGTGCAATCTTCCGCTAATGACAGGCTTCTTCTTACTTCCATACGGTCTGCGGATGGTTGAAACCGCCGTATGTCAGCCGCACCTGCAATAATGTGAATCCTTTCCAGCGGAATTCCATATTGCTGATGCAAAACGTCGCGGAACGTTTCGCTTAAGACGATGAAAGCATCCGCATGCCTATAAGCTCTCATCTCCATCGATTTGGCGATCCATGCTTTTATGCGATGCGTAATCCTCCCCCCCTCCGCTCGAATTTCCTCGCTCCAGGGACCATGAAATGCTATGACTACCGGAATATTCCGCTTCCTGGCTTCCTCTGCTGCTCCCACTCCATAGGGAGCAAAATGCGAATAAACGATATCAACCTCTTGTTCCTCCATCAGCTTGGCCGCATAGTTGCGGAACATGTTTCGCCTCTTCCTCAACTTCATTCCGGGATCAGCGATGCTGGTAACGAGCATCCCCTCCTTAACCTCCGGTTGATCCACGCTGCATACGAGAGCTTCCAGAGTATTACGGTTAGAAAGGTTTTCACAGATGTTCTTAAAGTACGTATTCAGCCCACCAGCCTGGGAAGACGGCCAGCCCATCCCGGTAGACAGGATTCGCAGCTTATTGGATGGCATATTTCTTTCCCTCCTTTAACGGCTCTTCTTCATGACGATGTTTTACCTTGCTGTGAACAAGAACACTTTCATAGTGCTTCAAGCAAACCAGAAACTCGTACATCGCCCAGAAGACAGCAACGGCAAGACCAGGTATCCCTTTTCTGTACAAGCCCTGAATGATATATTTTTGCAAAAAACGTGCCGGGGGACGGTACAGCAATCGAATCCACCTGAACGGCTTGCCCGCTATAACCGCCTCCTCCGCTTCCAAATCGGTATATTTATTAAATCTGGCAACATGGTCGTTAATGCTACGGAAACCATAATGCCACAAGGTCCCTGTTAAATTCATAACCTGATTATTGGATACATCCGGTGTTTCATGAACCAGGCTATCTTTATATTGAACGTTATTTCGATTATATAAACGAACCAGCCGTTCTCCCTTCCCCATCCAGCGGCCTAGGAAATCTCCGATTCGAAAGACAGCGTACGCTTTCTTCCCATCCGATAAATCCTTCTTTCTCTCCAGTATGGACTTGGCTAAAAGCTCGCTCACCACCTCATCGGTATCGATGACGAATATCCAATCATGCGATGCCCGTTCGCTCCCGTAAATTCGCTGCTTGGCATAGCCGGGCCAAAGATTCTGATACACCTTGCAGCCTAATTGCTCGGAAACTCGGACCGTACCGTCTTTGCTCCCTCCGTCAACCACGACGATCTCATCGGCGAAAGCTTTGCAGGAAGCAATAGCGCCGGCAATCCTTGATTCATCATCCTGCGCAATAATGACCGCAGATATGAGATACTTCCCTGCAGAAGCACAATGATCGATCATCGGCCTTAATCCTCCTTTATTCCCTTGATTCAGCTGATTTGTTGGCTTTATATGAAGATAACGCCGATAATAACCAACGCACATCTTCCCTGGTAATGAGCAGCCTTGGAATCTTCATCTTCAAGGTGTATCGTACATTGATAAGTATGAACAGAAATCGGATAAGTACGGACGATAGCATCGCAATCCCTGCGCCGGTAAGACCAAGCTTGGGTACGAGCAGCAGCAGCATCGGAATGACTAGCAGCAATCCAAGACCCTGAAGAATCGTTACAACCTTCGGTTTACCAAGTGCCATGAAAGCCTGGGCCAGGACCATCGTTCCACCGGATATGGAAACCTCCAGCAGAAGGAGTCTGAACACGCCAAGCGCCTCCTTAAATTCGTTTCCGTACAGTAAGGTCAAGACAAAAGGCGCAATGACCATAATGGCTGCCGATACCATGATGGCAATGCAAGTACTGATTCGAAATACACGGAACGTCAGCATGACCACTTCATCCTTCGGCAAGCCCGAAGCTTTGGGGAACAGCACTGCAATTATCGAAGTCGAGAAGACGTTGACCACCCGCGAGAGACTGACAGCAACCGCGTAAAGTCCCAATTGTGCGGGGTTCAGTAACCCAACGATTACAATTTGGTCAATATAATAAGAGAGATTGCCCATCAAATCGTTACCATATGAGCCGATTCCGTAAGTGATTAACCGCTTGAAGGTTTGAAGAGCATCCTTCAAGATGATTTGATAAGCTTGAACCAAACGCATGGTCGTCCATATATAGAAAGGAACCGCCGGAGCCAAATAGGCGACTGCTGATGTGTAAGCATGCATCGTTCCCGACAAGATCAGAATACCTAGGCATGCCAGTGTGCTTAATGGAATCAGAAACCGCAGCCGGTTGTACAGCTTGTACTCCCCCCTCACCTGCATCATCGCATTGTTGATTTGCGATAATACGATTAAGGGAACAAAGAGCATTGACCATTGTGAGAACAACACCACATTAGGAGAGTAAGACTTGAGCCAATAGGGCAGAAACAGGATGCCCGCAGCCATCGCGACTGTCCCCGCAGCCAGTCCCATCCACAATGCAGTCGTATAAAGCTTGGCAGAATCCTGCATGTTCTTTTTGACGTTGTAAATTAATGCGGAAGGAATACCAAAAGTAAAGCTGAAGGCGAGAAACTGTGACCATAACACCATCGCCGTCTGCTCGCCTCGTCCAGAAGGTCCCAGAAAGCGTGCGGTTAATATGCCCGTAAGCATATTAACTCCCAATATTAAAATACTGAAAAGCATCGTTCTGATCGTATTAGCCATATTGCTCTTGCTGGATAATAAAGCTTTGACTAAACCAAATATCGGTCTAATCCGGACTAGCTTTAAGTTGATCGGCTGCTGCATCCGGGTTTCTCCTCCCTCCCTGTGTCATGGCTCTGTGCGCCACAATTCCTATACCCACCATTTTCCACAGCAGAAATCCCCTCAAGCCCGTATAGCCATTCTCGAACATCAAGCTCGCTATGCTGCCAATTATTGAAGCAACCGCCATACTTCTATAAGATAAGAATCCGGCAATTCCCTCTCTGTGTGAAATTAGAAATTTGACCAGAAGCGTCAGTGCCCGGAAGAATAAAAAACCTCCTATAATGCCAAATGTAAGAAAGACGGCGACGAACCCATTATCAAATATGCCAAATTCACCCAGCGCGCCCCCATTGTTCAATTTTGTGCCTACTCCTATACTTCCAAGCCCCAGTCCTTGCGGCTGGCTGAGCATCATAGGAAATACCGTATGAAAAAAGTCCAATCGCTCGTTGTAGGAATGGTCATCTTGGATGGCTGTCATGGTTTCCAGTCTAGCGATTAGAACCTGTGCACCCGGCAGCTTCGGGATGATCCAGTACATAGCTGTTGCAGCCACCCCAATTTGAGTCAGCAGCTTCCATTTATGCGTCCCCGATGAGAGCATCGTGTAGACCGCAATATCGATGAATAGCAGGAGCCATGCCGATCGAACAAGTGTAATGAGCAAACCTACAGCTACCAGCAGGATGCCTATCCATCCCAAGGGACCCCGCCATCTTTTCTCCAAAATCATCGGTGCAAGGGCAGTTCCGAGAAACATGCCGGCCGGCCCAGGTGAATTGAGCGTAGAAAACACACGTATTTCCAGCGGATAGGGCTTTCCTATCGAGCTCATTTCTACATGATTCATCCAAAAAGCATCCCAAGGCGGCACGATCATATATTGGACAATTCCATACACCGCAACCAAAATGGCTATATTGGAGAAAGTGATGAGCAGCCGATCCAGCTCTCTTCTCTCGAAGGGAGCTACGGCAAAATAAGGAATGAGCAGCATGGGAATTAGATAATTGACCAGATCATAAAAGGTACCCGTCCCATTCTTGGCCAGACCGATTATACAACCGTACACTAAAGCCATGAACAGAAAAAGGAGCACCTTACGAATCGTTGAATCGATCTTATGCACATTGGCGAGCACAGGAATAATAAGAACTGCACTTGTCAGCAGCGGCGCCAAACTGAGCATCGAGACGGAATGATACGAACCCCCAAGCCAATCCTCAATTCTTCTTATCTCAGGGCATATGGCCCAGACAAGCAATATATAAGGAACTATTCTGCGTGACTCCAGCAATGCCATGACGAAGGCAGGAAACAAAATCGCCGACAAGATAGCAATCTCTGTACTGATGTTATGGCTCATGTTCGCGCTGGAAAAGCCAATAATGATAGAAACAAGCAATGCAGCGCATACCCATAAGCCTGCGACTGCCGCATGATTCGTGAAGGGATATGAGTAAAGCCCTCTTATCGTTCTCATAAGCCCTCCGTCCTGTACGTATTGACAAGCCTTCGCTTCTTCCTTATTGCAACCAAGCCATATGCCAGGATTCCAATCAGCACACCTAACGAATCGATAACAATATCCTGCGGCCTTGACCCGCGGTCGATAGAGTACAGCTGGTGTAGTTCATCTGTTATAGCAAAGCTGACCGATATCAGGACCGTAATCATAATCGCATTGGAAAGACGAAGCTTTGTCGTGCACCGGATCCCCCTCAGCAAGGTGATGCTCAGCAGGAAATATTCGATGACATGGGCAAGCTTGCGCAGTATAAACTCAAGCACTCCACCCGGCCCATCTTTATAGCCGTCAATCGTTAGCGAGCCATAATGAATCTGGATGGAGGATAAATAATCGTTCAAAATAGTTCGATGCACAGCAAGCGTTAACTGCGTCTTGATCGACTGCTGCTCGTAGGATTGAGAGGAAAGGACGAATATGACAGCCATCACGATAAGGGTCGGAACCCAATGGGTGAGGGTCATCCTCCGGGTATTCCAGCCGAAATATCCATAGTTCATTACACTCTCCTCCGTTTCAGCTTGAATTGCTTTCTGAACTCCTTCCATACCATAACAATAAACATGGAATCATCGAGCAAATACCGTTTCCACAATCTTCTCGGCTCCTGTACAAGCCTCCAAAACCATTCAAAGCCAAACCTTTGCATAATATGCGGAGCTCTCTTGACAGACCCGGAAATGAAGTCGAAGGTAGCTCCAACGCCAATGGAAACCGGTACCCGGTAATTCAGGTAGTGCTGGTATATCCATTTCTCCTGCTTAGGTGCGCCGACGCCAACAAACACAATATCCGGTTTGGCATCAATCAGCATCTGCACAATATGCCGGTTCTCCTCCTCTTTATTCTCGAAGCCATACGAAGGCGAATAACAGCCGACTATATTCATGCCCGGAAATAAAGATTTGAGATTCCTCATCGCTTGTTCCGGAACTCCAGCTGCCGATCCCAGGAAAAACAAGCGGTATTGCCGGTCTTCAAATGCTTCTCCCAATTTATCGAACAGATCAGCGCCCGAAACTTTTTGTTTCAGCGGCTTCTTCAGCATCTTCGAGGCCCATATTATCGGCATTCCGTCTGCAACGATGGCCCCGGCGCTCGAATAAACCTTTTGAAATTCGGCATCCTTTCTAAGCTTGATCAAATGATCGACATTGCAGGTTAAAATGTAGGAATGTTTGTTTTGACGAATTACTTCATCAATGAATCCCAGCAGATCCATAAAATCATAATTGTCAAAATTGACATTGAACATATTCACTCTACTCATGGGATCACATCTTCTTCTTTTGATATTGTCCTGGATAATCGATACAAGCAATTTAAGTACCAGCAGAACGGAATAATGAATTGAACCGTAGACAAAGTATTATCCGAAAAGGAATATAAGAAGAAACCAAATATGAATGCCGCATAATAAACCTTGATGTGTGGCTCCAGAACTCTATAAATCAAAGCAAATACGATCAAGAGAGAAATAAAAAGCAGGCCGCATCCGATGTAACCCGCATCATAGTAAAAGCGGATATATTCGTTATGCGGAACGACAAAGCCTTTATATAAGCTTCCGTCATTCGCAACTGTCACGGAGCCAAGCCCTCTGCCTGTCATTGGAGAAGCTTCCGCTCCTTTCAAGAAGAATGCCCAAGCTTCGGTTCTGCCCGATAAGTCAATCCCCGTACCGGTTTGGCGTTCAAAGGAACGTTTCGTCATATTGTCCCACTGTACATAAACCGCTGCCGCAAGCAAGGCTACGGAACAAACGAGGGGAATGATCAGCATAACCTTGCCTTTGACATATTGCCTGACGATATCAAAGAAGTAATACGCTACCATAGCCAGCATAGCCAATATGGGGCCACGCGTTCCAGTTGCGATTAACACGGCAAAATTGGCGGCTAATGTTAAATAAAAGAACTTCGCCTTATCCGGATTACGTTTGGTCTCGATCAAAGCAATCGTAATCCCGAGAAATGCCAGCATCGCCAAGTGCGGTGCGATATTCGCTCCCTGTACGCGGACAGCCCCTGTGAATTCGATATCCAGAAAGGAGTAGAGGTGAGCGAGCTGGAGAAGAAGCCCTGCTGCAACACTAACCAGAGGAAGCAGACAGATGATCTGAATATGCCGCTGCGCCATCTCTTCTTTCCACTTGATCAACAGAAAAACGAACGGTAGAGCAAGTCCGATAAAAGCTTTCAGCGATAAGGATGCATTCAGTCTCGGGTGCCAATCCGAAAAGAAAAAGGTTAGAAACAGCATCGCCGCAAGCGCCAAAATCGGGTAGACAAGCGTCAGGCGTATACCATTTTTAAGCATGCAAGGGATAAGCAGCACCAAGATCCCAAGCTTATATAAGGAAATGATTTCAATGCCAAACACATCGGCATCGATGATATAGTTAACCGAAATTGCCGTGGACAGCAGCACCGGATAGCTGATTCTTGCCGGATTATGAACCGTAACGGCCAGCAGGAGCAGAACAGCTACTCCGATTACACTCAAGACCGGCTGGTAAACCGCTGCGATCCCGGTAATCCAGGCGGTGAATACATAGGCGGTAGAGAAATATACCGGCTTTTTCAGATGTGCATGCAGGTCCGTCATAGGCCCCTCACCTGGCCAGCGGCATATTTCCGCGTCTCCTTAGCATATCGAGCGAGCCCAGAATGCTTTCCAGCCTGCATTTGACCAGCAGCCTGCTGCCTTCACTACGGGCAAACAGGGATGCTATGATAACGTAGAGCAACTTGCCTGCAAGCATTCCGAGAAGACTGACCTTGCCTCTAATACCATTACCTATACATGCGTTTGAAATTCCCTGGTAATAGTACCGCTGTTGAATCCATTCCCAGGTCAATCGGCTGGCTGGGATAAAATGAACGACAGCCATTTCCGGATGATAAAGGATCGATTTGCCTTCCTTTCTCATCTTGTCGAATATCCATTGCTCCTCGCCTGACAGCAGCGAGCTTCCTTTTCTGCCAAGATTCGTTGGGAATGAATGGTTTTCAAAAAAAGAGCGTCGGATCGCCATATTGGCTCCACAAGGATGGAGCCTCGCCGGGTACTCCATTACTGTGCTGCCCATATCCACAATCGTATACGGGAGCTCAAACGATTTAATTAACCAGTCAGGGCGGCCACTTTCAAAATTAGGGCGGATAATGCCGCCCATCGCATATACATCCTGCCTGCTGTCGAAAGCAGCTGCAATCGTGCTGATCCATTCCGGGCAGGGGATGGCGTCATCATCCAGAAAGGCGATAATGGTTCCTTCAGCCGCCTGAATTCCCTTATTACGCGCTGTGGACAGCCCTTGACTTGGCTCGAAAAGATAGCGCGCCTTCACGCTCGTGTTGCGTCGGATATAAGCCTCCGCAACGCTGCGTGTATGGTCATTGGAATTATTGTCCACGATAATCACCTCGGCCTTGTCGATACTCGACAAGCCCTGCAGCGAGTCCAAGGTTGCCAGCAGCAAATCAGCCCGATTATATGTGCATATAACGATGGAGATATAAGGCTTTTGTATATTAGGCATCATTGAGTCGCTCCCCTGTCTTCTACAGATTAAAAGGCATTCTTAGAGCCAAATAATACAAATCCAGTTTTAATGATAATTTTCATATCGAAGCTAATGCTGCGGTTTTGGATATAGTTTAAATCGAGCTCGACCATTTGCTTGAAGCTTACGGTACTTCTTCCACTTATTTGCCAAAGTCCCGTGCAGCCCGGCGTTACAGCAAGCCTTTTTTTATCATAATTTGAATATTCCTTCACTTCACTCGGAAGAGCGGGGCGCGGTCCTACCAAGCTCATGTCGCCCTTTAGCACATTCCATAATTGAGGAAGCTCATCGATGCTCGTTTTGCGCAAAAACTTGCCTGCCCGTGTGACTCTCGGGTCGTTCCTCATCTTAAACATAGCACCGCTGACTTCATTCTGAGCCTTCAATTGCTCCTTCAATTGTTCAGCATTGGATACCATGGACCTGAATTTATACATCGGAAACTGTACCTCGTCCTTACCTACCCGGTTTTGCCTGAAGAAAACCTTCCCCTTCGGATCCTCTAATTTGATCCATGCTGCTACAAGGACAAATAAGGGGAGCAGAAACATAATTCCGAATAAGGACAAGCTTATATCAAGCACACGCTTCATAAACAGATAAGCATCGTAGCTCTTCTCCTTGTGGGCTACATTGCCATAGTATTTCTTATGCGGCACCGCATAATCATACTCATAGTCCTCCCGCAGTTCTCGCAAACTCATTATCCATACCTCCTTTAGGATCCAGGATAGACGAATACTTTTCCGAGATAAGCATAGAAGCCATAGCATCCAGCACCGGATGGCGCAGATCCTTGCTCTGAAGCGCAAAGCTTAATGTGGTGAGAATGTAACCAAGGCGTTCACCTACATCATAGCGAATACCGTCAAATTGATAAGCGAGCACCTGCTCGATTTGATTCAGCTTCTGAATAGCGTCTGTCAACTGAATTTCTCCGCCCGCCCCTTTCTCTTGAAGCTCCAAAAACTCAAATATTTTGGGAGAGAACACATAACGTCCCATAATCGCCAAATTAGAAGGAGCTGTTCCAGGTTCAGGCTTTTCCACAAAATCATTGACATGATACAACCGATTCTGTTGTACACCGGGGTCAATAATACCGTATCGATGCGTCATATTGGACGGCACCTTTTGAACGCCGATAACCGAATTTCCAGAACATTCGTATTGTTCAATAAGCTGTTTCAAGCATGGAACCTTGCTTGCGACAATATCATCGCCCAACAATACACCAAACGGCTCATTGCCTATGAATCTCCTGGCGCACCAGACGGCATGTCCCAACCCCTTAGGCTCCTTCTGCCGGATATAATGGATTTCTACTTTGGCGGAACGCTGTATTTCCCTTAGCATTTCCAGCTTGCCGGTTTCGAGCAGCTTGTTTTCCAATTCAAACGCGTTGTCGAAATGATCTTCAATTGCCCGCTTCCCTTTACCTGTTACGATAATAATATCTTCGATCCCGGCTTCGACTGCTTCTTCCACGATGTACTGGATAGTTGGCTTGTTGATGATCGGAAGCATTTCTTTGGGCATTGCCTTAGTTGCAGGCAAGAATCGAGTTCCTAAACCTGCGGCAGGAATAATCGCTTTCTTCACTTTTTTCATCTCTCTTATCCTCCTATCAATTTGTGGAAGCTCACTTCTATTTATTTATAATCATACCTAGCAGCCTGGCTCCTGATTGTTCTAGCCGTTCCTTCGCTTGCTTAGCCCACTCGCGTTTAGTTCTGCCATACTTGGCAACAAGGATGATGCCGTCACTGTATTCTGCCAGCAGCCCTGCATCCGTGAAATCCAATATGGAAGGCGAGTCTAGAAGAACCACATCGTACTGCTGCTTTAACTGATCCAGCAGCTCCGCCATCCTCGGAGAACCGAGCAGCTCCGAAGGGTTCGGAGGTTGGCCGCCTGCTGTTATCAAATGCAGATTGGGAAGAACGGCCTTGGATGTAATACCCTGAGAGGTAGAATCCGATTTCAGATACTGGGTCAGTCCGTCATGGGCAAGTCCGTCATCATTCGGCATACCGTATACGGCATGTAGAGTAGGCTGGCGCAAATTGCAGTCGATGACGATAACCTTCTGACCATCCTGGGAAAAGGTGACGGCCAGATTCGATACTGTAGTCGTCTTGCCTTCCTGAGCCTTAGGAGAGGCAATCATGAGGGCAATTCCTTTGCCCGGCTTCCCTAGCCGCTTATGTCTTATAGAGGTACGTAGGGATCGGTAGGATTCAGCAACAGCAGAGTTTGGATCGGTCTCGATGACAAGTACATTACTTAACTGTGACATAAGTTTGATCACTCACCTCTTCGTTCATATTTTTCGATCGTTTTCGTATGTTCGTTTTCTTAATCGTTCCAATCGTTGCAAGTACCGGCAAACCTACATAATGCTCGGCTTCTTTTTCAGAACGAAGGGTGTCATTTATATTTTCCAGGAAGAACACCACACCGAGAGCCGCCATCGCAGAAAGAATAAAACTGACAGCGAGATTCATCGCAATACTGGCATTTTCCGGAGCAGGCAGTTTACCCGGATTGGCGGGAGATAAAATTCTGACATTGTTCACATTCATTAAGCTTGGTATTTCGCTCATGAAGGTTTGCGCAATTTCATTGGCTATCAGAACAGCCTTGCCATAATTACTGTCTTCCACCTCAATTTTGATGAGGTTCGTTTTATCGACGGAGCTCACTTTCAATTTCTTGTCCAATTGCTCTCTTGTCAGCTTGAACTCGGGATGGTTGGCAACCACCGTTTCAGTAATTGTGTTGGACTTGATGATCTCCTTGTAGCTTTCGATCAAGTTCAGGTTCATGTTTACATCGTTGAGGTTGATCGATTCAGATTCCTTCAGGATACTGCTGACCAACAGCTGGTTAGTTGCGAGATACACTGGCTGGACGAACGTCTTACTGACGTAGTAAGTCATTACACAAGAGAGCAGAATAAACAGCGCAATCAGCCATAGTTTTTTTCGAACTATGATGAAGTAATCCAGTATCGTTTTCTCCATGTCGTCCTCCCAAGTCATAGCTAATAATTTTTTTCAAATTGCTCCACCTATGCCAATCATTCTCCTTGTACCTAAATCTTATAACGACTCTCTGATTTAGGATATTACCCAATGTTATGATTTTTGCAGTCTATTTCCAGCATAGTACTCCCCCTCCATTAACTAACTGAAGAGTATACTTTGGTACCAGAACACCTCTTATTGCATTCCCAAAAAACACAATCGCATTCACTCACTAGGTTTTATCCTTTTGAGACAGCCCTTCTTGGGTATTCCCAGCGATTAGCAGAGATGAGGTCGCTTTCCAACGCGTGCTAATCGCCGGGTTTGGAGTTCGCTTACAGCATAGCATCGCAGCATACAGAACCCCGTGCAATTATCAGGAAAAAGTCACGTTATTTTCTCCCAAACATAGCGTTCCAAGCACTATAACTGGAATTTCTCATGCTAATTCTAAGGATTTTGGCTGATCTCATCCCTATCACCTAGATTAGCAGGAGTTTTTCCAGTTAGCTTGCTTTCAAGCGATACCTAGGCTGGATTAACGGGAGAATTTCCATCTAACGTGTTTCTTTCGATAGCCGTAAGAGTATCCCCATCTCCTTTACAATGAAAGCAATCCTTTCTTTGCTGCTCCTAACCTATCGGTCAGGCGGCATTCATGGACGCGGGTAGATCGGATACTTTCTGGAGGCTCTTGGACCTCGTGCATTAGCCTTATCCACCTCGTCCTGTAAATGCGAATTGTAAGTTAGCGTATATTCTGCACTCAGCCAGATTGCATCGCAGGATTGAAAAACGGGAGCTATTTCCTTTCAAGTTCGAGAAAGTCCGGTTCCATCCATCGCTTCTCCGTCAGTCGCTATCTTTTTAAAATTTTATTGAGTTAGGTGTGTTCGGGTTACCCAAAAGTCAGGGTAATTGATTTGACATAGTACGCTTATATGTTAAGAAAAACTTCGGATCGAAGCCCTTTCGATGAAGATACATTCGTGTCTAAAAGGTACCTTTTCTTGAAACAAAAAAAACGAAAAAACCTCCCATCAGGCCTAAGCCCGCAGGAGGTAATCTATTGTTGCAGCTTTACTGGAGATTTGGATGCTTAAAACCTGGATTATCCATTGTGAAGTTGACCAGTCCTTTGGAATGCGCGAACAAGGCCGCCTGGGTCCGGTCGTTCAGGTTCAACTTACTTAGAATTTGGCTCACATGCTTTTTAATCGTAAACTCAGTAACTATCAGCTTATCCGCTATGCCTTGATTGGATAACCCTTCTCCGAGGCCAATGAGAACTTCCCGTTCTTTGGGAGTCAGCTTGCTCAAGTCATCGTCGTCATCCCTTTTGAACAAAATCTCCATCAAACCTGGATCATAGTATTTCTTCCCTTTAAAAATAAGCTTGATAGCCAATAACAATTCTTCAGGAAGCGCCTCTTTCAACACATACCCCTCCGCACCTGCAGCTTCAGCTCTTCTAACGTCCATTTCTTTCATCGATGAAGTCAGGATCATGCACCGGCAGGCGGAATTCTTCAGCTGCTCAACAACTTCAAAACCTGATCGGTCGCCAAGCTTAATATCCACAATAGCCAAATCAGGCTTCGTTTCCTCAATGAGCTCTATCGCTTCCTCGACCATTTCCGATTCTCCCATAATTTCAATGTCGTGTTCAAGTGTCAGTACGGCCGACAATCCTCTTCTAACTAACGGATGATCATCTACAATAACAACCTTCATACTCAAGCACCTTCTTTCATTTATTGGGAAATCTAACCTTCAATTTCTTTTTTCTTTATAATCGATAGGCATAACGGCCATAATTTGAGTGCCCGCTCCTTCGCTGCTGCAGATTTCAATAGTCCCGCCCAGCGACTCTACAAGAAACTTCATGTTACTGACACCAAGGCCGGTGTGATTAGGATCGGATAGTCGCGCATTCACATCAAAGCCAGCTCCGTTATCGAGCACAGCCAACTTAGCCTCGCCTGTCTCAAGATTCAACTCTATTTCAATGGAGCTGCTGCATCCGTGGCGAATTGCATTGCCGGCCGCTTCGGAAATAATTCGGAATAAGGCCTTCTGATGATTGACAGGCAGACGGTGGTCATCCCCTGTTACCTTCACATGGATGTCTACCGCATGCAGCTTGGACAAGCTATCCAGATGGGATGTGACCGTGCTGATCCAAAAGGAGCTGCCATTTTTTCTTGAGCTGAGACTATAAATGGACGAGCGAAGTTCCTGTGAAGCGATATTGGATGATTCCAGTATGAGCTGAAGCTGATCCTTCAATTGCTTCTCCGGGATATTCGGCCATTGTCGAATTAAAGAATGCAGGGCATACACAATACCGAACATATGCTGTGATACGCTGTCATGCATTTCAGCAGCGATCCGATTCTGCTCCTCAATTATGATTAATTGATTCTCAATACGCTCAAGCTGATGCCTTTCAAGAATAATGGCAAACAGCTCGGATAAAAAGTAAAGCTGCTGCACGAACCAGCGTCTTCCTTCATCCTGAGAAGAAGTCTCAATCTTGATGCCCAGCACTCCCCAGAATCTAATCGTTGATTTGACTGGCATGATTAGAAATTCACCGTAAATATACAGGTTTATTAATGAGGGGCTTTCCTGGCTTCGAAACTCCTTCAATCTCGATTCCATTTCCAAGCATAATGTGGCCTCGACTTCACTGTGCCTGATTCCATGGACAATTAATCTCTCACCCTCCTCATTGGCACTAACATCCCAGAAAAAAGACGTTTTCTGCTCAGTAAGTCTTAGCGCAAACTCGGTAAATATTTTTCGCAGGTTGCCTGATTCGCTATGGGCCGCTGCTTCCACGATTTGATACAGTGACTTGATATGCCATAATGTTTCCTTGGTACGTTTATTCGCCCTCTCCAGCTTGTTCTTAACATCGGCTAACACTTGGATGAAAAAGGCCATGTACAAGAGCATCAGGTAAAAGTCGCTGTTGTTCAATACAAAGACACCGATTGATTCATTATGACTGTCAGCCATGAAGTAAGAGAAAGACGTTACCAGCAAAATGTACCCCAGCAGCATTAACCAGCAGTAAACAGCAGATAAAGAGCTGGCAACGATTAATGCAGGATTCATGACACACCATAAGAACGGGCTGTCAATTCCCCCTGTAAAAATAGTTTGGACAACCATCCCCGCCATTTCCAGACCGATTATATACTTGAATTTCCTTGAGAACTTGCTGCTGCATTGGTAAGCATAAGTAATCCCTTTTGCAAAAATAACCAATGCCATAACAATACCCAGCTTAAACATGAATGGCGGATCTTTGCCCCCTAATAAAAAAACCAGAGAGGTAAGTGCAAGCGAACAATACCGATATAAATAAATCATCCGGTCCTCTTTGGCCACAACTGCCTTCAATAGCGCCACCATCCCTTATTGTCCCGTTTGCTGAGGCATTTTCTTTGTATACAGTCCTACAACCAGAAAGAACAATAGGTGATCTGATTAATTCTTTACATTTCCTCCTCCTGAAAAATAGTTGCAACGCTTATGTAAAGACTTCTATGTTAGTTACCCAAAAAACCATTTTGAACCACGATAGAATGATACATACTGAACAAATGATTTTTAAGTATATACTCTTATATAATACGAATTTTTGATAAGTTTTGTGTCTTTTCACACAAAAATGAGTCTTTATTAGGTGAATCGATCTATATTTCCTTAAAAAGGTATACCTACTATTTACCATTAGTCGCAAGCCTTTCACTCTTTTATTAGGATCATTGCAGTCTCTTTGCATTCCATACAGTACTATTTACCCCAATCCAAAGTCCGGTTATTTTTTCCAGTTTCGAGGAAAACAGGAAGTCCGCTGCACTTAACTTATCATGCTGTCGAATGCTTGATGGAGGAATTCTGATCCTAATCGGGCTATCTTCTCCTGATAAAAAAACAAACAAGAGGTTGTCCCAAAAGGGTATCAGTGAATGAATCAGTCCCAAAGTATGTACAAAAACGCCTCCAAAACCACCATGTAAGCGGAAATGGAAGCGTCTTTTTTGTAGGGAAATTCCCATCAGAGTGGGGGTTCGAAAATCGAAAAATGAGTCCGGCCGCTTTTTGGATGTTACTTAAGTGATGGGGCGAGAAGCGATGTTCAAAGGCTGCTTTCAATCTAGAGGAGACCAGGATTTGTCGGGGCCGCTGTGGAAATAAAAGGAAATAGATGGAAATCCTCACGCTAATCCAGCGTAGATATCACCTTAAATCAATCTAACTGGAAAAACTAACTCTAATAGAGGTGAAATGGTGGATATCAGCCAAAATGCGTAGAATTAGCAGGAGGAATTCCAGCTATAAGACTTGGAACGCTATTTTCGGAGTAACTAACGTGACATTTTCCTGATAATTGCACGGAATGCGCCAGACTGCCATGCAATGCCATAACCGAACCACGAACCACGAACTCGATACCCGCGATGAGTACGCGCTGGAAAGCGACCTCATCTTATTCATCACTAAGAATGCACAAGAATATGCAAAAAAACCTTCAACTATTAAAGTGGAATTGAGGGCTCTTTTGCTACCATATATTCAGGATAAAATGGTGGAGGGGTTGTCTCAAAATGACTTTTGGGACAGCCCCTTGGCAAATGAATAATGACCCTAAGCTTGCTCATCGTTTCCCTCCTCAGCTTTTACATTAGCGGATGGCGGATCGTCGCTTTGCATCCCCCGCTTGCTCTGCTGGTCAGCGACACGTTATAATTCGCGCCAAAGCGGATATGCAGCCTGCGGTTGACATTAAACAAGCCGACACCCCCAATCTGTTCAGGGGGCAGACTTTGACGGCTTATTTGGGCCTGCGCCTTGTCCGAGATGCCGGGACCGTTATCCTCGACCGTGCATACCAGCTCCTCACCTTCGATGTACACACGAATGAGGATCTTGCCTTGTCCGGACGGAAGCTTGCTCAAGCCGTGCCTGACCGAATTCTCAACAAGCGGCTGAATAATTAATTTGAGAATCGGCATATTCAAAGCGCGCGGCTGCACATTCGTAATGACCTGAAATGTATCGTGATTGCGAAGCGATTCGATGCTCAGATAGCTTTTGACATGCTCAATCTCACGCTCGACAGTTGTAAATTCTTCACCGTTATTGATGCTGTAACGTATTAAATTGCTTAACGAGGTGACCATTTCGGTAATGGTCGCTTCCTTTACGTGATCGGCTCTCCATTTGATGGCATCGAGCGTGTTATAAAGAAAATGCGGATTGATCTGATGGATCAGCATTTGCATTTCTGTTTGCGACTTCTCGGATGCCATTTGCTTCGTCGTGGCGAGCAGCTCCTGCATACCAAAAATCAAAGAATTGTATCCTCTAGCCAACTGACCGATCTCATCGCCCCGTTCCCCGTATTTTTCACTCGGTACAAGCTGCCCGAATTGAACCTTTTTCATATGGCCTACCATATATTTAATCGGAGAAATAAAGCTGTTCGTAATCAATACAAGCAGGATAGAAATCAAGCCGATGCTTGCCAGAATCAGCAGTACCGAGAAGCGCTTAATAATTTCCACCGGACCAATCAGATCTTTTTCAGGAATACTTGCGACTATCTTCCATGGCAAATTATCGAGTGGAATATCGGACATGAAAACATCCTTTTTCTGGGATTTCATATTATCATGACTCGCGAACAATACGGCTTCACTCTCATTCTCAACGATATAATGCCGGAAGTTTGGATATTCAGCCGGAGAAAGGAGCTGCTGATTGAATAGCGTCGCCGGAAAGCTCAGCTGAATAATCGCCAAAGGCCGCAGATCGGACATCGACCGGATCATTCTTGTATAAATGAATCGATTGCTCTCGAAATACCAAAGTCCCTTGCCCTTGAGCTGTATGGCCTTATGAAGCCAATTCGAGCTGTCCGAATTCATGCCTGATTGGATAAGCAGCGTATAAGCCGAATATCTCGACTCGTCCGCAGGATATATCGTCATCTCGTAGCTTCCCCTTAGCTCATTCATCAGCGTAATGGATCTGCTTAGAAATAACCGATCCTCAAGCCGATTATCAAGCATCTCAAGCTTCCCCGAAGCAATAATGGAATCCGAATGAAGCTCGGTCTGGATGAATAACTGCTCGATACGCAGACGATTTTGTTGCAAATTTTCCATAAGCAAGGCGGAGGTGACATGTTTAATTTGCTCGCTTGATTTGTTAAAATACCACATTCCGAGAATCGTAACCGTTACTGAGACTGACATGAACAAGAGGATGAACATTTTGACGAACAAAGTTAGGTTGCTGATTTTGAATGCTTTCATTTGCCGTATCTGAACTCCTTTGGAGTCATATTCGTTCTTTTCTTGAACAGCTTTCCGAAGTATTGAATTTCCTGATATCCGATTTTCTCGGCGATTTCATAAATTTTTAAATTCGTGCTGCGCAGCAGCTGCTTGGCCTGTTCAATACGAATTTCGGTCAAATAATCCAAAAAGTTCTGCCCCGTCTCTTTCTTGAAAAGCCGGCTTAACCAAACCGGATGAATGCTAAGCTCATCAGCTACAGTCTGCAGGGTAACCTCTTCCCCATATTTCATCTCAATGATGCGTTTAACTTTATCGATCAAGTAATGGGGATGGGGAGGCTGCTGCGGATCGACGGCAAGCTTCATTAATTCGCAGAGATGCCCGAGCAGCAAATCCGTCAGATCGTCCATAGTCGGGCAGCGTTCGGCCTTTTCCCAAAGTTCCATAGGAAAATGGCTGATTTCCATATCCACCTTTTCAGCAAGGATAGAGTGAACCTCCAGTATCCATTCGAAGCATTTGATCGACAAATCGCCTGTTTTACTCACATCCCTGTCCAGTATAAAGCGCTCAATTACTTTATCCAGCCCCTGCTTGACAGCTGACTCATCCCCATTCAATACCGCCTCAGCCACCCGCTGACCGATCCGTACGTCATCCTGCTCATCTATCCGATCGGCAATTTCCACATAGCTTACAATTCGTTTGCTGTTATTCAATAGAGCGATCTTGAGTGCCTTGCGAGCCTGCTCGTAGGCTTCGGATATGGCTTGAAAGGAATATTTCCGCTCACTGATGCCGATAGCGGGCCTTATTTTCTGATAGGTCAGCGCTCTTTCATAAATATCTTGAGCAATGCTCCACTCCTCTTCCCATGCCGTAAGGATGACCCAATCATTGTAAATACTGCGGATCATGACAGATGGCTGATAGTTCTTCATAATATCCTCAGCAATATTTCCGATGGCAAACAGGTCCAGATTGATATCCTTATCTTCTTTGCCACGAAATTCGTCTTTGTTAATACTTAACGAGATCACGACATAAGACTGCGTTTCCAGCCATTGCAGGTCCCATACTTGTAGACGGTGATGAATATGCTCCTGGAGTGCCGTTTTGTGCATACATAACCCTTGAACGAACTTTTCCCTCAGCGCCTCCGTCCCCAGACGGGCATAGGCCATTTGATTTCTGATTTGATCCTGACTCGTTCGTTCGCGCTGAACCATGTCATAGACCGAGCGAATTTTATCGATCAATTCCTCTTTATGGGTAGGCTTAAGAATATAATCGACGGCTCCTAATTGAATGCTTCGCTGAGCGTATGTAAAATTGCTGTAGCTGCTGATTACGATGACTTTAGGTTGGTAACCCATCGCTTTCACAGACTCCAACATATCCAAACCGCTCATCTCCGGCAGCAATATATCCGTTAAAATAATTTCAGGGCGATATCGCTCAATAATTGTAAGCGCTTCCTCTCCGGAGTGCTCTGCAAATACTTGCTCGAATGACAGCCCGCTTTGCTCTATGACCTCTTGAATGCCCAATAAGATGTCGACTTCGTCTTCGATGACAATGATTTTCACGTAATCACCTCACAACCATTATAACCCGACATGCGATAAACCCATATAGAGGTTGTTCAAAAAGTCCCTTTTGATTCTCAATAATAATGTGAAATGCAAGAAAACCCGTGCAATACGGGGTTCCCTGTGCCTATCCCTTTACCGATCCTAATGTAATTCCTTTAATAAAGCTTCGCTGCAGCAGCAGGAAAAAGACGATCATAGGCACAGCCGCCAGGGAGGCTCCAGCCATCGCATAACCATAGTTGACGTTATTTTCAGAATAGGTGATGGTCGAGATACCTAATGGAAGCGTCAGCTTCTCCTTTGATTGCAATATAATAAGCTGCCATAAATAGTCGTTCCAGGTATGCATAAAAGCAAAAATGGACAACGCACCAAGCGCAGGCAACAATAGCGGCAAAATGATCCTAACAAACAATCGAATTTCCCCCGCTCCATCGATCCTCGCTGATTCCACTATTTCATCGGGTATCGATTTGGCGAACTGCCGTACAATGAACACCCCGAACGGGAAAGCGATTGCCGGGAGGATGACACCCAGATAGCTGTCAATTAATCCTAGCTCTCTGCAAAGTATGTATAAGGGAACGAGAGTAACTTGAGTCGGCATCATCATAGTAGCTATAACAACAAAGAACAGCATGGTATTGCCAGGAAACTTTTTCTTCGCATATGCATATCCCGCCATCGCCGAAAAAATAACGATGAAAATTACAGTGACCAAGCTTGTAAACACACTGTTAAACATCCAGAGCGGCGCTGGAGTTGTGGAAAAAATATGCTCATAATTGAAAAGCCTGAACTTGGATGGAAACCATTCCGGAGGAATGGCCCAGATGGATACTTGCGATTTGAATGAGCCTGTGAGCATCCAATACAACGGAAATATAAAAGCGATGGCTACTAGTAAAAGAAACACGTACCTAAAGACAACATGTGATTTCATCCGTTTCCATTCTCCTCTAACGAATCGAATCTGAGCTGTTCGTTTAATCTGTTTTGGATTTCATGAACCGGAACTGTAGCAGCGAGATGATTAAAATAATAACGAACAGGATAACACTTTGAGCTGAAGCTTTACCAAATTCGAGAGAAACGAACGCAGTTTGGTAAATGGTATACACAAGTGATTCGGTTCCATGAAAAGGACCGCCTCCGGTTAATAAATGGATGACCACAAAAATTTGAAACACGCTAATGGTCGAGGTGATCACGATTAATATCGTTGTGTGGGAGATTAAGGGTAGAGTAATGCTGAAAAATGTTCGAATCGGACTTGCTCCATCGATCTCAGCAGCTTCGTATAATTCTTTGGACACACCGTCCATCCCGGACAAATACAAGATAATCGGTTGACCGACCATCCAGGTAACGACAACGCCGGATAATGCCATGATCGCGCTCAGTTGACCAGAGAATACATCAACGCTCCCAAAGCCGAGCAGCTCAGAGAAGTACTTGATGATTCCGAAGCTCGGATTATACATCCAGCCCCAAACCAAGGAAAGGACGACTGGCGTACTGACGACCGGCAAATAAAATACGAGCCGAAAAAAGCTTTTGGATATTTTATGGAATCCCTGCATGAATGCTGCGATAACCAGCGACATAATGACAACACAAGGGACAATGATTAAAACAAAATAAAACGTGTTGACGAATGATTTGCGAAACAGATCTTCCCCGAACAAGCTTCGGTAATTATCGAATCCTACAAAAGCGGATGTATAAATATCAGCTTTAAATAGACTCAAATAAAATGTATACAGCAGCGGAAACACGAGAAACACGGTTAAAAACAACAAATTGGGTCCGATAAAAAAATAACTCCACATCGATTGGCGAAGCTTCATCTGCATGCACCTCAGCAATTTCTCATCATCTCGTTAGCAATCCATACACCTTCGTCCCAGTGCTGTGAGACAGTCCAGGACGAAGTTAATCTCACTGATTTATCTCACTTCTTGGCAGCCAGCTCGTTCGCATTTTTTACGAAATCGTCAAGCGCTTGCTTCGGACTTTTTGCTTTCAGGAACGCCGCTTGCATTTCTGGATAAAACGCTTTTCTTAAGGAAGAGAAGTAAGCTTTATTTTTTCCCAAGTCGACGATTTCCAGCTTGTTTAACAGCTCGAACACCTCGGAGGCGTCTTTATTATTAATCTCATACGTCCCCGATTTACGTGCTGATATCCCATAAGTCGCCTTGTTGATCGCTTTAATATTGTCAGGCTGCGTCAAAAATTTCACGAACTCAACTGCCGCTTTTTTCTTCTCCGTATCGGTCTGTTTGAAAATCGCATATCCATTCTCGCCAGTTACTGTGATTTGCGGCTTCACCCCTTCTTTCATGACAGGAATGATTCCATACGCCTCAACAGAAGGCTCCACCGCACCGTTCTTCTTCCCTGCCTCCAAATCCCCATAAACCGGCGAGGTGTGATTCAAGATGGCCAGCTTGCCCTGCTTGAACAGCTCGAAGTTCGCTGTAACGTCCATCGTCACTGTTCCTGGAGCGACCAATCCTTCCTCCTGAAGGCTAAGCATAAAGTTGAGCGCTTCAACACCTTCAGGACCGTTCACTGTGTATTGAGTAAAATCTTGATTGGCCCATTTAGCCCCGGCAGCAAGCAGGTTGTTAACCATCAGCTGATCCGCTTGCTCGTTTTTGGCAAAATAAGCGATACCATATGTATTTTTATCTGCGACTTTCTTCAAGGCATCTTTCATTTCATTCCAGGTCCAGGAGCGATTCTTCGGCATCGCAACCCCTTTTTTCTCGAATATGGTTTTGTTCAGGAAAACTACCTGAGGCACGCTGCCTAACGGAAGCGCATACAGCTTTCCATTGATCGTTCCCATGTTGAGAAATGCTTCCTTCCAATCCGCTTTATCGTCCTTTACCACATCATCAAGTTCCTCCAGGACGCTATTGCGGGCATGCTTGCTAATTCGAATCGGGATGTTATCGTATAAAATGTCCGGAGGATTATTGCCTGCGACTGCTACGTTCACTTTCTGCTCGATATCCGAGAAAGGCACGGATTCTACTTTAACGGTTACATTCGGATGAAGCTTTTGAAATTCTGCTGCCTTCTGCTTCTCCCAATCCCCGTAATTTTTGCTGTCATAGCCCTCGATATCCTTAAATCCCGTACCCGCCCACATCGTTAATGTAATCGGCTTGGCGCTGCCAGCCCCAGCAGCTTGACTGCTGTCTTGCGGCTTCTGCCCCGAATTGGACGCACAGCCTGCTGCTACTCCTGTAATTAATAAAGCTGCTACTCCTGTTTTTAATAACTTCTTCATAGTCCCACCCCTTTGTCATGGCTCAACAATCACGCTTAGTTGATTTGTTATCCTGATTATACTGAAAGCAGCGGGCCATTTTAACATGCATAAATTAGTATTTAACAATACAAAATTAACTTCCTTACTAACAGGTTCACTAGCCTTACAAAAAAACAGAGAACCCAGTCTACCATAAACCGGGTTGCTCTGCTTCGTTAGAACAAATTCATTAGCCTTGGCTGTTGGCCGTATAACTGAATCGACCCAGCACTTCACTCTGTGCAAAGTAAGCTTCAATTCTCTCGCATTCTTCCTCAGTGAATTGCTTCAACGGCTGCCGAACTGTAGGTGTTGACAAAACGCCCTGAAGATAGAGAATATGTTTCTCATAAGCAATAACATCAAATTGAATCATATGCGCAATCACCTTATTGGCCTCTGCTTGCAGCATCTGCAAAGATTCCTTGGATGGCTGTTCCTCTGAATGGATAAGCTCGTACATCGCGGTGAACAAACCAGGCATCATATTAAACGTACTGCCAATGGCGCCATCTGCCCCTACGAATGCCCCAGCCGTATATACTTCATCATGTCCGTTATAGATAAGGAAATCTTCCCTGCATCTCATGCGAATTTGCTGCATTTCAAATAGATTAAGCGAAGTGAATTTGACCCCGATACACTGTGGATTGCGGCTCATCTGCTCATAAAACTCCAGAGACAGGCTCACTCCTGTCGCGCCAGGATAATGATAGACGATCATGGGAAGTGAAACCGCTGCCATAATGGCTTCATAATGCTCACGAATTTCTTTCATCGTTACCTTATAATAAAATGGCACAACCGCTGAAATCGCGTCAACTCCCTGAAGCTCAGCATGCTTAGCCAGCTTAATGGACTCCCTCGTACTGATATTGCCTACATGTGCGATGATGATAACTCGCCCGGCTGCTGCCTTGACGACTGCTTCCAAAACCTGCTGGCGCTCCTCATTTGTCAATATAAACCCTTCACCTGTACTTCCGCCTACATAAAATCCATGAATACCTTGTTCAATCTGGTGATCAACCAGTCGTGCCAAAGAAGTATAGTCAATATCACCATTCTCGTGCATTGGGGTCAGCAGAGCTGTAAAGATGCCGCCAAACGTTTTGCGGTTATCCATCCTCTTGTTCATAAAGTTCGATCTCTCCCTTGCGCTATAAGCGTATAATATAGTTCGTAATGATTGTATTGTAGCTCGCGAAATGGATACTCACTTATCATTTTTTTATAATACCTATCATTTCTTTACAGAAAATAACCCCGTATAATAAAGAAACAAATAATTAGAATACGAAGGTGAGCGTCATGTACCCTCAATATCTTTTTGAGTACCCGAATATCGACACCGACTTTCCTTTTCATATGAAGAAAAAGAGATACACCTCCGTCCCCTCCCATCGCCACGATTTTATCGAGCTATCTTTTGTGTTGAAAGGGAAAGGAACCGAATGGATTAACGGTACCGCTCATGACATGCTCCCTGGAACCATCGTTCTCCTGCTGCCTTATCAAATTCACAAGTATCATGCAGCTGAGGACGAGCCGCTACTTATGTATATTTGCAATTTCGATATGAAGCTTGTCACAGCAGGACCGGAATCGGCCTGGGGCTTACACGAGCTATTGCTGGGCCGGGATGAGACTCAGCCGGCTTATATTCAACTGCAAGGAAAAGCTTATGAGGATGGAGTGCAGCTGTGGGATAGACTCTATCAGGAGTACGAATCCTCGCTCGCCTGGAGACCTATCATGCTAAGAGCGCTGCTGCTGGAAGCATTGTCGCAGTTTATCCGCAACATGGCGAAGCAGGATAAGACACCGGCCAGGACGCAGCATCCTGCTTCCACGAAAGGTATATGGCCTGTCGTACAGTATGTATACGATCACTACCTGGAGCCTCTATCCTTAAACACTTTATCCGAGCAGTTTCATATTCACCCCGCACAGCTGAGCACTCAATTCGGTGAGGCATTCGGTATTTATTTTGTTGATTTCCTTCATGAGCTTCGAATTCGGCATGCTTGCAGCCTGCTGATTTCTTCCGATCTGCCTATCTCTCAAGTCGCTTTTGAGTCAGGATTTTCCTCTTATCCCACGTTTTCACGTACATTTCATCGAATTAAAGGGATAACACCGAGCCAGTACAGACAAAAGAAAGGGCTTCTGAGATAAATCAATTAACCATTAAAGAAGCCAACCACACAGACACAATCCAGGACCATCCGATCTTGGATGTTTGAGCTCTACAAGCTATGACGATACTTTTGATACAAGTTCGTCATTATTTGGGTGAAAAGAAATGAACCTGACTGCAGATCAAATGTTATGATGAAACCCACAGTAGTTATTTATTATAGAACCTAAGTCGGTAGAGGTGAAAATCATGTGGAAACCTGATCGTCTAAGCGATCAACCTCTGTATCAACAAATTGCAGATGATATCGAACGAAGAATTTCATACGGTGAATTTCCACCGGGCAGCTTGCTTCCATCCGAACGAAAGCTGGCCGAACAATTGGAAGTGAACCGCAGCACGATCATTCTTGCCTTTGGAGAGCTGCGTGCGCTTGGAATCATAGAAAGTCGATCAGGCAGCGGAACGCGGGTAAGCAAATTTAAATGGGGCGCTACGCCGAAGCATACTCCGAACTGGCATCGTTATGCAGAAGGCGGGAGCTTCCTGCCTAACTTGCCCTTTTTGCGACGTATCCGCGAAGCCCTTCAACAAGATAAATCATTGATTGATTTTGCCAGCGGCGAACTCGCGCCGGACCTAGCTCCAATCGAAGAGATCAATATTCTCATGAGCGAAAATAATTACACTTCTTATTTGGGCTACGACAATCCGCAAGGGTATTTAATGCTAAGACAGCAGCTAGTATCGTATCTAAGTCAATATCGGGATATTCAAACGACCGAATCGTCGATTCTCATCACCTCCGGTTCCCAGCAATCTTTATATTTAATTACACAATGTTTACTCTCTCCTGGTGATGCAGTTGCTATTGAGGATCCATCTTATTGTTATTCTTTGCCCATGTTTCAATCGGCCGGGCTTCGGTTGTTCCGTCTTCCTGTCGATCATAAGGGAGTTCGTCCCGAGGAAATTCGTTCGCTGTATAAAAAGCACCGTATCAAGATGGTGTTTCTAAATCCGAATTTCCAGAATCCGACAGGCGCTTTGCTTGATGCTAAACGTCGTATCGAACTGCTTGATGTTGCAAGCGAATTGGGGCTTCCCATTGTAGAGGACGATCCTTTTAGCCTCACTGCCTATGATGGTTCAGCTCCGCAGCCACTTAAAGCTATTGATCCGATCGGCTCGGTGCTTTACATTGGCTCTTTCTCCAAAATCGCAGCGTCCGGGTTACGGGTTGGATGGATGGTCGCTCCCCATTCCGTAGTCGATCGACTGGCTGATGCCAGACAGCAGATGGATTTCGGGCTAAGCGTCGTTCCGCAAAAAGTCGCAGCGCAGTTTATAAGCTCCCCATATTTCCAGCCTCATTTGGACCGACTGCGTATGCATCTGCTCTATAAACGCGATTTGCTAATCGAGGCTCTTCAAAGCGAACTGGCTGAACTGGTCAGATTCACGGTTCCACAAGGAGGCTTGCATCTGTGGTGCAAAATAATTCCTGATGTAAATGACAACAAGCTGCTGGAAGAAGCAATCCGAAGGGGAGTTATCTTCGTACCTGGAAGTGTTTATGGTTCGGATTCCGGTTATGTACGATTTACGTTTGCTAGAGCCAAAGCAGATGAGATCGGTCCAGGCATAGCGAAGTTCGCGGCGGCACTTAAAGCTATTCTTAGTTAACAACTTCATACAGGTGCATAAGAAGTGTGGATTAGACTGAACAAGCTTCTTATGTACTGAACCCTCCATTCACTAATCTGGGTAGATGACCATACAATATAAAAAACTCAGATTAAGGAGTGGATACGTTTTGCATAAAATTACATCGGAAGTTGCCAAGGCGTTACTCGTTGCTGCCGAACGGAAGTCAAGAGAACTGGGTCTTTCCGAAAATATCGCTATTGTCGATGACGGGGGTAACCTTGTCGCTTTTCTCCGCATGGATAATGCCCGTATAGCTGGGATCGACATTGCTCAGAACAAAGCATGGACAAGTGTCGCCATGAAAATGCCTACAGCAAATTTGGCTCAAGCAGCTCTCCCAGGTGGACCATCGTTCGGAATAAATATGACAAATAATGGAAAAATCGTTATTTTAGGAGGAGGAATCCCGCTCGTCAGAGAGGGCATGATCGTTGGAGGTATAGGTGTCAGCGGAGGTACAAGCGCTCAAGACATCGATGTGGCCAATGCCGCCATTCGGGTATTCGAGAGCATAGGCGGTTCACATAGTGGAGTTAACCGATAGGGCAGTAATGGTTCTGCATGGACGGGTAAACACATTTTATTCGTCCCTCGTGTTTTTTTATCCGCCGCTCGTACATGAACGTGATTTTTTAATTGATAATACACATTATTGCCAATCAAATCTTGAACGTTCCATTCTAATGTCTGTAATGAGTTTCCATCTGTAACAATTAGAACACAAAATCAGTGCTTGATCCCTCTCCGAACATCAATTTTCAAAAATTCCTGTAAACATGCAGTTATTTTCAAACAAAATTGCTGTTGAGAGAACATACCTGCAAAAATACATCAATTTTCATGAAAAACTCTTCGTTCCAGCTAAGAATGAAAAAATAACTGCACATTCGCATGAATTCAAGAAGACAGCCGATATGCAAGTCAAAAGGATGTATAAAAGCAGGTTTTTAGGAAGAGGCAATGGCTTCGAATCGAATAACTATTAATTTCAGTTAGATCCTTCCCCTTCCAGCCTGGTTGCATTCAAACCATAAACCTGTACCCTGATCCCCAAACTGTACCGATATACTGAGGCTTGGACGGGTTTTCCTCGATCTTTTCCCTGATTCTGGCGATATGTACGGTTACTGTAGAAGCGTCGCTCAGCGCATCCATTCCCCAGATCCGCTCAAATAGCTCTTCCTTGCCGATTACCCGGTTAGCATGCTGCAAAAGAAAGACAAGCAGGTCGAATTCTTTTTGCGCCAGCATAACTTCATTTCCATTCACAAAAGCTCTTCTGGAATCCTTATGAATCTCAAGACCCCTAACCTGGATCTTGCTGCCCTCTCCTTGTCCGAACCGTTCTTTCATGCGCTGAAATTTCTTCAGATGTGCATTGACCCGGGCTACCAGCTCCCCTGAGCTGAATGGCTTTGTGATGTAATCATCCGCACCGAGCCCCAAGCCATTAATTTTATATATTTCCTCTGCCCTGGCGGATACCAGAAGAACAGGGATGTCGTCCTTCTCGCGGATCACTTTCAGTACTTCAAATCCGTCCATATCCGGCAGCATAATGTCCAAGATAACAAGCTCAATCTCTTCTTGCTCAAGAGTTTTCAAGCCTTCTGATCCGCTATTCACAATTTTAACCGAATAGTTGCTCAGCTCCAGGTAATCCTTCTGCAGATTTGCAATACTTTGGTCGTCCTCAACAATAAGTATCCTTTTCATCATAACCTCCAAACGGCTAAAGCTTTTTCAGAGATATCATTATCCGGGTCCCTTCCCCTACAACGCTTCTAGCCCATATTTTCCCCTCATGCCCTTCCACAATTTGCTTGGCAATAGCGAGCCCAAGTCCGCTGCCATCTGCATTTTTTCTTGAAGGGTCCACCCGATAGAAACGTTCAAAAATATGGGGGAGGTTCGCCTCGGGAATTCCTTTTCCATTGTCTTTGATTTCTATAATGGCAGATGTCCGGGTCTCTCTGAGTATAATAGCAACCCTTCCATCAGGCTTGTCTATATACATAACCGCATTGTCCAAAATATTTTGAATGACTCTCCTTAACCTTTCACGATCGATTAACACAAGAACAGGCTCATTTAATTCGTTTATAAATTCTAAGGATAGCTTGGCCTTTTCATATTCATATTTATGATCCCCAACACAGTCCTGTAAATAATTGACCAGATCGCTTTTCTCAAAGTGATAAGGGAGCTGGTTCAAATCCAGTTTGGAATATAAAAGAAGATCATCAATCATGGCATTTACCAGAATTCCCTTAGAGCGAGCGGTTTCCAAATATTCTTCCATTTTCTCAGGAGTCTTCGCAACCCCGTCGATAATACCTTGGATATAACCAATAATGGAAGTCACAGGCGTCTTTAGATCATGCGAAATGCTGGATACCAAAAACTTCCTGTTTTCATCATATTTTTGCTGCAGATAAATAGATTCCTTCAGTTTGATCCTCATGAGCTCCAGCGTTCTGCCCAGCTCCCGGACCTCCCCTTCACCCTCCTCTGCAATTTCGCAGCTTAGATCACCTTCACTGATTTTAACCGCCGCGTCCTTTAACCTGGAAACCGGAGAAATGATACCCTTCGAGAAGGTATAAGAAACCCAAAAGTTCATCAGTAAAAAAAACAGGATAAACACGCTGACCGTAAAAATGCCAAGCAGCGTATAAAAGCTCGTTTTCAGCTTTATTGGCGCAAGCAGCAGCAAAACTCCAAGATCGCCAGATGGAAGCTTGTAGTCAACACGGGCAAAGAAAAAGGTTTTTCCATCAAGCTCCAGCGTATCCTGATTAGGCATATCACCGGATAATACCAGGCTTTTTTCTATATCAATCAGATCAAACTTTCTAGTAGAAAATAAAACCTCTCTATTGAATAACAGGATGGCATTCGCACCCAAAGCCTTAACGCGATCAGACAGCTCTTGCTGATTTTTTTTATCCAAAAGCTGCGCGAACTCCAAGGTCTGTGCATTCCTCTTGATCTCACTGATCCCCGTTCTAAGCTCGAAGACATTTTTCAATTCGTTGATATCCGCCTTATGACCAAAAATTTTCGTATAAGCGGCAACAAAAATAATGACAGCCAAAACTGTCAAACCAATGGAAAACAGCACAGCCAGTGCATTCATCGTGAAAAAGCGTTTGGTTAAATGCATGTAGGTTCCTTTCTAGATATCCTTGCTGTCAAAAAGGTAGTAACCAGCGGTAAATAACATTATACCACAGCCCGACATGATTAAGACCTGACGGAATATTTTAAACACATTAATCGATTCCGAGATCCACAGCGTATACCAGTCAAACATCGACGTAATAAAAAAGCTGGAATAAGAAGAAAACACAATGCCCAGAAAGTTGAAGCTGATAAATACAATAATCGAGAGAAAAAATACGGCCAGTCCTCCCTGAAATATATTGGACAGCAGCACAACTAAAAGCGCAAAAACAAATACAGGAAAAAACGTAGAGGTATAGGATAAAAACACCCTTATGATCCCCATCCAGCTAGCGGACGCAGGATTAAACAGGAACCCGGCCAGCAAGGAAAGAACCATGACGAACATCAGGTTTGCCAATATAAACAATGCTATATTCAAAACCTTGGCGCTGAAAACACCTAATCGGGATACGGGTCTTAAGAGCGTTATTTTCATCGTATTCGACGAAAATTCACCGTTAAACATGTCAATGGCAACAAAGGTTGCAAACAGCGGTAAAATCGTATAAGTAAAAATCGAGAGAACCACTATTGGAAACTCCGTACTGCCTACCACTCTTAATCCAAGGCCATGCTTAATCGCTGTAACGGCAATTTGTCCGATTAATACCGCAAGGATGGACAAAATAGCGGCCACTATAATTTTTTTCTTTTTCAACAGCTTCACGGCTTCATTTATAAATGCAGCATTAAACCCTACCATTCCTGTCCACCTCACTAACAAAATAATTTTCAAGCGAAGAATAATTGGATAGAATGCTTTGAGTATAATCTACATTGACAAGCTTTCCTCCGTACACGACACCAATTCTTGTGCAGGTAAGCTCTACATCATGAATCAGATGGCTGGAAATCAAAAAGGTTGTGCCTTCTTCCTCGGCAAGCTGTTTAATCAGCTTTCGCATATCCAGCATTCCTTCTACATCCAGTCCGTTCAAAGGCTCGTCCAAAATCAGAACCTTCGGATTGGATAGAATCGCAGCCGCTACACCCAGCCTTTGCTTCATCCCAAGCGAAAACTTTTTAGATTTTTCATTTTTATATTTTAGCATACCGGTAATTTCAAGACATTCGTCGATTCTTTGCTGGTCAACCTGCGGATAAAATCGGGCAAATAGCTTCAGGTTTTCATTGGCCGTCAAATAAGGATACGACTCCGCCGTCTCGATAATACAGCCGACATGCTTCATCGCATTGACATAGTTGTCTAAAATGCTGGCGCCAAAAATCTTCACATCGCCACTATCCGGTTTCATGAGTCCCGCCATCATTTTCATGGCTGTCGTCTTCCCTGCGCCATTGGGCCCCAAAAGGCCGAATATATCGCCTTGGTCAACCTCTAAATTCAAATCATTGATTCCCCGGCCATTTTTATACACTTTGGTTAAGCCGTTTATTTCAATCGCTTTATTTGCCAATGACAACATCTCCCTAAAATAACCCCACCGAGTGGGGCCGAAACTTTGATGCGGGTTACCCTTTTGAAATAGCCCTTCTTGGGTATTCTCAGCCAACAGCAGAGATGAGATCACTTTCCCACGCGTGCTAATGGCAGAATTCGGGGTTCGTTTACAGCATGACATGGCAGCCCAGCGAACCCCGCGCATTTATCAGGAAAATGTGATGTTATTTTCTCCCAAAATAGCACTCCAAGCCCTATAACTGGAATTACTCCTGCTAATTCTATGGATTTTGGCTGATTTCAGCCCTATCACCTCTATTAGCAGGAGTTTTTCCAGTTAGATTGCTTTCAAACGATATTCAGGCTGGATTAACGGGAGGATTTCCATCTATCTCTTTCTTCCGGCAGCCGTAAGAGTATCCTAATATCAGGAAGCCGCACTGGCGGCTTCCTTCGACCTGCTTATTACTCAAATATACGGTTAAACTCTCCATCGTAATAAGGTCCGGAGTTGCTTCTGTAAGAGTCCTTACCCATGATCTCCAGATGAAGGTCAAGATAAATTTTTGCGGAGCCGCTAGGATTAATTCGTCCGTTTTCCTGCTCTCCTTTGGCATTCGAATAAGTGAAGGTTGACATCGGTTTCGTATCGTTAGGATTGTATTCGAAATTAAAATTATACTTGTCTGGATAATCGGACTCGAAACCAGGATTAACCGTTTCGCTATACTTGCCTGTTACTTTATCGTTTGCAACATTTGTAATTTCCAGTGTTCTCTCGCCTATTTTCACGAATTTCCCGTTTTTCTCAATGATAATGTTATTTCTATATTTCCCTACATATTTGCTGCTTAAGCCTCCGGATTGACTTACCTTCTCGACGTTAGTGCCTGTCAGGTCTGGAATGGTAATTTTCGTAGCTCCGATGTCGGAAAGCTTGAAAACTGCATTCAGAGTCAAATCGTGTTGAACTCCGTTTTTGTCTTTCCCGGACAAAGTCACATCACCCGTGACATTTTCCACAATGCCGGCTTTGTTTTCAACGGCCGTCCCCAAAACCTTTTTAACGAAAATATCGCTCTCGATTTCCGGCAGACTCGCATCCTTTTCCATGCGGCCATGATCGCTAATCATCCGTTTAAAGCCGAAGGAGGATACAGCATTAACTACGGCAGGCACCTGTGCCTCGGACAAGCTTCCCGAGTATACTTTTGCGCCATCCGCTCTTTCCTCTATCTGCACATAATCCTTCAGATTGCCGACCAAAGCATCAAACAGCTTTTCAATCTCTGGCGCTCCCTTGTCATTAAACGGACTTGTGAATCGGTTTCGCTCTGCTCTATTCGCATCATTGGAAAATTCCGTTACGTAATATTTATTATCCGTTCCATTTTTCCAAACCGAAAGCTTTTTGTCCGTATACGAGTAGTTGGATGTCGTTTTTCCATCTGGCCCCTGATTCACCGTCGAATTTTCAGATGCCTGCTTTTCCGTATCGATTTTGTTGATAGTGGTCGCTTGGAGTACGGTTTTACCGTTATCCTTAAATGTAAACAGCGCTTCGACTGTGTAGTTGTTCAATCCTTTCTCCATCTTTGCGGCGGTATTTTTTGCAGAGCCCTTCAGCCGGTCGTAACCTGAGCCAAGCAGCGTATCGGCAAAAGCGGTGGATACAAATAAACATGCGCCTATTGTGAATGAAAGTACGGTTATTGATTTTTTAGTAAGTTTCATTTCCTATCTCCTTTATTTCTTTTTGGGGGACGTCTCCTTACCTTTTATTATAAACGAAGCTTATTGAATCCTTCTAAATGAACTATTAACAAAATATTAACTCTAGTAACGGACAACGAAACCTACAACCCGCCTGGTTATTGCTACAGTAAGAGCTCTTCATAATACCAGAAAATACTAAACGTATAGCGTTACTAAGCCTGATAATCGCTGTAGACCAGTCGCTAAAGTGCCGATAGTCGATTCGCCCCAGCTCCCTGAAGGACTATACCTCTTATTCATGCCAATATTCAAAAAATTTCATTTTACCCTTGAAACTTACGTAACGTAATGAATTATGATGTGAATACCGGTAAAAACCTCGCGCGCAAAAAAAGGGGATGATCATGAAACTAGAGTGGAAGGTTGGGGAATGTGCAAAATTAGCAGGATTAACGGTTCTTACATTGCGACAGTACGACCAGATCGGCTAAAAGAAAATATAAGCGTCCTACAGAAGCTTTTACAGGAATTAGAGCGTTTAACAAGCCTTATGTAGAGTAAAGAACCTTTGACAATTCTAGATTATACCAAAATATTGAACGCCATAAGGATGAATCATGAGAAATATTTCGCCGAGCGGAAAGCGATCCGGGATTTACACCTCGACCGGCTTGGCGATTATCTTGAAGAGCATCCGGATGAGCCGACCTAAGGAGGACTAGATAAACTATGAACGAACGATCCGTAAAACACTCTACCTTTGTTATCGAGCGTAATTATAACGCATCACCCGAACGAGTATTTACCGCTTGGTCAGACGCGTCGACCAAAGCCCAATGGTTCCCTAAAGCCAACGAGTTCGATTTCCAAATCGGTGGACGGGAGATTAGCCGCGGAGGCCCGCCGGGAGGGTCGATCTACACTTTCGACGCCTGCTACCAAGAGATCGTGCAGAACAATCGCATCGTTTATACCTACATCATGGACCTGGGAGAAACACGGATATCAGTCTCCGTGACGACTGTGGAAATCAGGCCGGCGGACAGCGGTACACAGCTTATTTACACTGAACAAGGCACCTTCCTTGATGGTCATGATGCGCCGGAACAGCGCGAGCACGGGACGAAATATATGTTGGACAAGCTGGACGATTTTTTGAAGACCGAATGACGAACGCAATGAACGGGACTGAGATGCAAGCCGGCATGCGTGAATGGGTAGGGCTCGCGATTCTTGCCCTGCCCGCCCTTCTTGTCTCAATCGATCTCTCCGTAATGATTCTCGCACTGCCGCACATTGGCGCCGACCTCGGGGCCGACAGCGCCCAGCAGTTGTGGATCATCGACATCTACGGCTTCATGCTCGCCGGGTTCTTGATCACCATGGGGACGCTGGGAGATCGGATCGGCCGCCGCAAGCTGCTGTTGATCGGCGGGTCCTTATTCGTAATAGCCTCGATAATGGCAGCATTCTCCCGAAGCGCTGAAATGCTCATTGCGGCCCGCGCACTACTCGGCATTGCCGGGGCGACTGTATCGCCTTCTACTCTAGCCTTAATAAGCAACATGTTTCGTTCCCATAAGCAGCGCTCCCTCGCCATCGGCATATGGTTAACGTGCTCCATGGGCGGCATGGCCCTTGGGCCGGTGGTTGGAGGTATCATGTTGGGTCACTTCTGGTGGGGTTCGGTGTTCCTTCTGGGCGTGCCAGTCATGTTGCTTTTACTTATAACCGGACCCCTGTTGCTGCCCGAATACCGGCATCCCGAATCCGGCCGGCTTGATTTGGCCAGTGTCGCGTTGTCGCTGGGCGCCATCCTGCCGGTCATATACGGCCTCAAGGAAATCGCCAAGTACGGTCTGCAGATGATGCCTGCGCTGTTAATACTTGCGGGGATCGTCCTAGGCACGGTGTTCGTATCGCGGCAGCGCAGGCTGACGAGTCCCCTGCTGGACCTGCGCCTGTTCGCGAGTCCCGGATTCAGTGCTGCACTGGGGGGCATGTTCGGTATTACACTGACAGGTGCGACCATGCTCTTCATCGCGCAGTACCTTCAATTCGTGCAAGGACTGTCGCCGCTTCAGGCAGGGTTGTATATGCTCCCCGGAGTAATTGCCTCGATGGCCGGTATGCTTCTCTCGCCGCTTATCGCACGCCGGATCCGACCGGCCCTTCTTATCGGAACCGGTCTATTGGTATCGACCGCGGGCTGTTTTCTGCTGACCCAGGTGGGGGTTGAGACAGGTCTCACATTTCTGGTGCTCGGGTACATCTGCTTCAGTATAGGTGCAGCTCCGCTCCCGAGCTTGTCCAGCGACCTTGTCATCGGCTCAGCCCCGCCGGAGAAGGCGGGATCGGCGGCCTCCATGCTGCAAACCAGCGGCGAATTCGCCTTCGCGCTGGGCATCGCAGTCTTCGGCAGCATCGGCACCGTCGTTTACCGCAATCAGGTGGCGAACTCTATTCCCGCCGACTTGCCGGCATCCGCAGTACAAGCTTCCCGCGACAGCTTAGCCGGTGCCACGGCTATAGCGAAAGGCCTCTCCGAACAAGTCGGCAAGGCACTGCTCACCGACGCACGTGAAGCCTTCACCGGCGGGATGCACGCCGTAGCGGCAGCCAGCGGCGCTATCATGTTCGCTATCATCGTCCTTGTCGTTATGTGGCTTCGGCACATACGACCAATCGGAGAGACTACATCTAACCAAACCGACAGTATTCCAGAAGCAGTACTCAGTGCTGCTAAAGAATCGTGATAGTTGCACTGCTTAGTAATGCTGAAGTAAGAAATCAACCGGTACAAGTACATTTCTTTGGTTCGGGGAGGGATTCGAACCGCCGGAAGGGGCTAAGCCGCTCACATATGCGGCAGGACGGGGCTTATTAGCCCCCTCTTCAACTTCATCCAAATCGATGCGATGTGATTTGGTTTTTGTGATCAAATGAACAACGGGTATTGTCCTTGTCCATAACCAATCCATTCATTAAATGATTAGACTGTAAACATACCAACGCTGGTACTGCCACTTTATAAAAACCTCTCTGGTGGGGAGGTTTTTATAAAAATTATATCCATACGTTTGCACCTGGTGACAGTTACGCTGGTATGACCCTCCATAAGTGAATACTTGTTGCCTCACCATCTACTCGTATAAAGAAAAGGCTGTATCGGATCCTCAAACCAGTTCTTACACTTATTGGTTTTTAAATATACTCCGTTCTCATTAACATTTGTCCCTTAAATTCAGATAAATCATACGCTGCAAGTTCAAATAACTTGCCGAGAGCGGCCAGCCCACCTTGCGTAACTTTGTCTATTAATACAACCACACTGAATCACCTCTAAAGTTAATGAAATATGGCTCAACCTCAAAATTAGTGCTTGACCCTCCTTCGATCACCACCATTTCTCACAAAATCCTGCAAACATGCAGTTATTTTCTACCGAAATTGCTGTAGAGAGAACAAACCTGCAAAAGTACATCCATTTTCATGGAAAACGCTCCGGTTCAGCTAAAAATGAAAAAAAAGATGCACATTTACATGAATTCAAAAAAATTCGGATATACCGGCCCAAAGGCTGTACAAATGCAGGTTTTTGGGAGCAGGCACTAGCTTCGAGTCGAATAAATTCGAATAAAGCCGTGCTCGCTGTCATTACCGTTCTTATGTTTTTGTCTAGGGCTGCCTCCCTTATTTTATAAATCAACGTTTTTTCTTAGCCTATCATTCTTCAATAATCCGGGCTCCCTTGTTGTCATTACAAAGATAGTGACAGTCATACATCAGCGTCAAGCCGTGTTATTACAAGTAGTGTAGAGCTCCCTTTCATCAAAACGGACATGAGTCCTCGCCCAGCTTCCGAGGCTCTTCTTTCCTCCGCGATCGAATCTCTTCAACGAATCGTTCTTCCCTATGCTTGTCACTCAATCTAGAAAATTACCATTTTATCTTGTATTTATATGTATAATTTCATATAATCAAATAGTTGTTTTTTGTCATTTTTTGCCGAAATTTACCTGATCGAGTAGGTTCACTGGGCATATGACACGTTAAAAGTGAATTCGATTTCGCGGCAAGAATTATTGCCTGAAATAAATATGACCTGGATGGTGTGTAATGGTTTATCAGAGAAGTGTTGGGTTGGCAATTGTTCTTTCATTAATTACATTCGGTATCTACGGTATTTACTGGTTTATTGTTATGACCAATGATGTCGGTAAACTGAGTGGTGACTCCACGTTTACAGGGGTTAAGCATTTTCTGCTGACATTGGTCACTTGCGGTATTTGGGGCTATGTCTGGTCCTATCAGGTGGGTAAGCAAGTCGGTGAAGCACAGCGACAACGCGGCCAAATGGTATCTGATAATTCGGTTCTTTACCTTGTACTTACATTCTTCGGCTTGGGAATCGTAACGTATGCTTTGGTTCAATCTGATGTCAATAAACTGGCATAAGTTTGGGCTTAATCCAAAGAGGAACCCTAAACTTGTCTGGGGTTCCTCCCTTGGTATTGGAGGGTTGTTGTACCTAAAAATATGGATACCGGTGACAGGAATCGAGATTCCTTGTGTATTTCACGAGTTGACTGGGTTTTATTGTCCGGGATGTGGAATGACGAGGGCTGTTCTTTCTTTGCTGACATTGGATTTTTATCAGGCTTTTAGATATAACCCTTTGTTGTTTTTAATTCTTCCTATGTATATAACTTACACAATAGCAAATAAGAAACAAATGCCGCGAATAAGTAATGTGATTATGTCTGTAATGTTGATAGTGACCCTTGCATCAGGACTATTGAGGAATATTCCGGCTTTCGTTTGGCTGGCTCCAACAGCAATTCGTTAAAAAACGTAATGACCGAATTTGCCGCTATGGCATATTCGGTCATTGTTTTGTTTATTCAATAGGTTAATATCCATCCAAGCGTTTTAATCCTTCCATTATTCAGGTAACTTCACACCTAAAGCGGCAAGCATACCACCGTCAATTTATTTTCAGCTCCAGTAATAAAACTTGCTCGTTCACTGCACAAAAACGCGATCAGCTCTCCTACTTCTTCTATGGTGCCGCTTTAAGCTTTCCGAAACCTCCAGCATACTTAACAGCTCATATCAACACAATCACATCACAACCTCAGAGTCTTGACCCCTATCGTCCATCTCTTTCCGGGGGCATTCGCCATTCTCCTGAACCCACATCCACATGGCAGCAAAAATAGGCTGCAGACGCTGCCCGCGTTCGGTAAGCTCGTATTCGACATGCAAAGGCACCCCAGGGTATAGAGTACGTGTCACGATTTCTTGTTCCTCCAACATGCGCAGCCGGTCTGTCAAAGTTTTCGGGCTGATCGGCTGCAGCGAACGCCGCAATTCCCCGAAACGCTTGGTGCCGTTAAACAATTCACGCAATAGAAGCAGATTCCACTTGCCGTCTAAAATCGTCAAGATCGGTTCAATAGCCCCAGGACATCCTGGACTGATCATCGATGACCCCTCCATAGTTCATTTTTTGAAACTACTGCACTTTAATGTAACTACTTTTCAAATGTATCACAGTTCGCTACTATTGTGAATAAGGAAGGAAAATAATTGAAGCAAAGAAAGGAGGGGAGACAGAAATGAAAAGACAATTTGAAGTAGATTCGATGGAATATCCATTCAAGGACCACTGGATGCCCTATCGTGACGGACACATTCATTACATTGACGAAGGACAAGGACCGACGATTCTGCTCCTTCATGGGAATCCCACATGGTCATACCTCTATCGAAATGTCATTAAGGAGCTTCAAAACGAATATCGTCTTATCGCATTGGATTATCCTGGAATGGGCATGTCAAAGGAGCCATCGCAGTATGGATTTACACCACAAGAACATTCAGATGCAGTCATGGAATTTATCCGTCGCATGGATCTCAAAAATTTTGTTCTAGTCGTCCAGGATTGGGGAGGACCAATCGGATTAAATTACGCGGTTCGGCACCGGGAAAACCTGCGCGGCATCGTCGTGATGAATACCTGGGCCTGGCCAGCGACTCTTCCAGCAATGAAGATTTTTTCTATGGTCATGGGGGGATGGCCCCTTGGATACTGGCTTCAGACACGACGGAACTTCTTCGCCAAAAACATTGTCCCCCACGGGATTTTCCAAACGGAGAAAATCACGGAAAAGTTGAGAAAAGCCTATACAGACCCTTTCCCAACTCCAATATCAAGGAAACCGACTTGGATTTTCCCAAGGCAGATTCGGAAGGCACGAAAGTGGCTTGCGGAAATTGAATCGAAACTACCCGTGTTATCTGATTTACCCGCGCACATTCTGTGGGGCACGAAAGATAGCGCCGGCTTTCCGCCTTCAGAGATGGAAAAATGGCAGCGATACCTTAAAAAGAACGAAACTGAAGCTCTTGATGATGCTTCACACTACGTGCAAGAGGATCGGCCTGATCGAGTTGCAGCCTCTATCCGAAAAGTCATTGAAAGAACATCGCAGCAATTGATAAGATGAGCGGAATACACAGCTTTCTCTGTAAGGTACCTACCCTTGTAAGCTATTTTAACCACATATAAATTTGGGAGGGATATATATGAAAACAATTCTTTGGGCAACATTGACTGCTAATGGTAACTATGCACAATCCAGTGCCGAAAATCCGCCAAAAAAAGAAGCATTAGATAATTTTATGGAGCATGCAAAAACAGTCGGTAACTTCATCGTCGGGCGTCGAACGTTCGAGGGCATGCGGGGAAGCGGCGGTGGAGGTACTTTTGCCGATATTGACATCGTCGTGGTTTCTAAGAGTGTCAAAAATATCCCCGGCATAAAGATTGTAGAATCACCACAAGAAGCTCTGAATTACCTGCACGAAAAAGGACATCAAACAGCCCTTATTGCGGGCGGTGCTGATCTGCACAATGCATTTATAGGTCAAGGAGTTGTCGACGAGTTGATATTCAATGTTGCACCTGTGCTCGAGGGTAAAGGGCTCAACCTGTTGCTAAATACAAAACACTACCAATACAAGGATGTGGAGTTATTGGATTTCAAGTCCCTTGGCAGTGGAGTCGTTCAGTTGCACTACACGATAAGCCATTAATAAGTCATCCCGCAACAACCCGCCAATTAACGCAATTGGTGGGTTTATACTAGTAATTAAGGAACAACTGCAGTGCGGATGTGTATGTGACGATAGTATTTGAGGCGAGTTCTCCAGAATTAGGAGACTCGCCTTTTTTCTTTGAATGGTAGACCAGAAGAAAGGATAGGTCTTTATACCAGGCTATTAGTGGAAAATTATAGAATTGGATAATCGGCTAGTCCCCCCTATGTTAGTTGAACATATTATGCAAATGACACTATAAGACATCTATAAGGGGAGGAAAAACAACCATGGAACCTTAACTCCTAAGCAGTTCGTGCAGTTCACTAGAGAGCTGGTAGAGATGATATCAAAGATCTTACTTTATCGAAAAGAGGTTGAAACTATAATGCTGCAAGATTACATGATTCCTATCACCATCCTGTCGTTCCTATGTACCATTACTTTTATTTTCTTGCATCCGAATGTCAATGAATCTATTCCAGCAACCGTTGGTGCCATACTAGTCCTCCTCAGCGGGAGTGTTACCTTATCTGATTTGGGTAATATAACTGAAACCATAGGCGGAGCAGCCGTAACCATTATGGCAACGATTGTTATGGCCATCGTTTTGGAAAGCTTTGGATTCTTTGCCTGGTCTGCTGAGAAGCTTCTGGAACGGGCAAGAGGATCAGGGATACGCCTTTTCTGGTACACAAACTTG
Organism: Paenibacillus sp. GCM10027630; assembly: GCF_042676305.1. NCBI lineage: Bacteria > Bacillati > Bacillota > Bacilli > Caryophanales > Paenibacillaceae > Paenibacillus > Paenibacillus sp. GCM10027630. Next base: position 119,743 of record NZ_JBHTGY010000036.1, read on the forward strand.
TTTTGTTTTCTGATGACCCTTTTCGTTAACAACGACGGCAGTATATTAATTACAACACCAATCTTACTCATGCTGCTTCATAAATTAGGCCTTAAAAACCATCAAAAAATTCCTTATCTGCTTTCCGGAGCTTTAATTGCAACAGCTTCTAGCGCACCTATCGGCGTAAGTAATATTGTAAATTTGATTGCATTAAAAATTGTTCATATGGACCTCTATATGCACACGGCGATGATGTTTGTTCCTGCTTCACTGGGTCTTGTACTCCTTACATTCCTATTATTTATTAGTTTTTATCGTGTATTGCCTCGCAAACTACCAACAATTCATGTCGAATTCTTAAATCAAACACATCCGCTGAAAGAAGTTTCGTCTCCGATTTCAAAAGAGAATCAAACTAAATTCATGCGGAATATTTTAATTTTTGTATTCAGCGTTCGTATAAGTCTATTTGTTGCCTCTTTCATTCATTTTCCTGTTCCATTGATGGCCGTTATCGGTTCTGCATTCCTGCTTGGATGGCGTTGGTATCATTTGAAAATTACACCTGCCGACATGATCAGAAAAACGCCTTGGTATATACTCATCTTTGCCTTCAGTATGTATGTGATTATTTATGGTTTGCATAATATAGGATTAACCCAGATGCTTGTTCACCTTATGAAGCCGCTCATTTCCGGCAGTTTACTTCATGCAAGTGTAATGATGGGAATTCTGCTTTCCATCTTATCCAATTTGTTTAACAATCATCCTGCATTGATGGTAGGAACGTTAACCTTGACGAGCATGGATCTTGATCCTCTTACCTTAAAAATTTCTTATCTGGCAAGTGTAATCGGCAGTGACATCGGCTCTCTTCTTTTACCAATTGGAACACTTGCGACCTTAATGTGGATGCATATTATCAAAAAAGGAAAAGTAAATCTAAGCTGGGCCCAATACTTGAAGGTTACGGCTACGGTCATCCCAATCACAGTTATTTTCACGTTAGTCATTTTAGCATTTTGGGTATCCTGGATATTTTAATTCGACAGATAAGATCATTTATTGGAGGTTATTTGTATGCGTGTGATTCAACAATTTGTGGGTCAACAAGTGATTGTGGATATTTCAGGAAATAATATTTGTAAAGGTACATTAATCGATTTAGGGTTGGATATTATGGTCATAGTCCATGAGCAACAGTTCTATTATATCCCCCTAGTCAACGTTCAGAATGTAAAATTGAATTCGGAATCCAGTACGGAACCTGATAATAAATCGGAGGATACGCCAATCGATTATCAAGCGGATAGCCTCTCCTACAGGAAAATATTAAATGCTGCAAAAGGACATTTTTTAGAAATTTATGTAACTGGAAACAAAACGATCCATGGTTATTTAACGAGTATTATGAATGATTATTTCGTCTTCTATTCACCTGTCTATAAAGCCATGTTTATATCTATGAACCACTTAAAATGGTTAATTCCTTATCGCTCTAATCACACACCCTATTCGCTTGATAACCAGTCGCTTCCATTGAGTCCCGTCAATATTACTTTATCTAGAACCTTTGAAGAACAGTGTAAAAAGCTCGAGGGAAAACTGGTTGTTTTTGATCTTGGAGATAACACAAAAAAAATAGGCTTGCTCCAGAAAGCGGATAGTGATTTCATAGAGCTTATAAATGCCAATGGTGATAAAATAGTTTGGAATCTGCAGCATTTAAAAACAGTATATACAACATGATTGTTGTAGTATCTTTCTTCGCAATAAAAAAACGACCTTCTATGGGAAGGTCGATCGAAAAAAGGTTGATCAATGCATTAAGCACACCTCATAATATGAGAATATGGTCTTAAAAGTTTGGGTTTTTAACTAGACGTAAAAAGGTGGCTATGTCTCCTTTTACGTCTAGTTAGATATTGTTATTACTACATATCACTCTCCACTAGAATGCTACCCGTTATCTGAGTCAAGCTGCCGTTCCATGCGGCAGGCTGTTTACCCTCATCTACTTCCATTATTCAGGTAACTTCACACCTAAAGCGGCAAGCATACCACCGTCAATTTTATATTCAGCCCCAGTAATAAAGCTTGCTCGTTCACTGCACAAAAACGCGATCAGCTCTCCTACTTCTTCTATGGTGCCGATACGTCCAACTGGATGCATGTTCCCCCAAGCAGCAAGAATGGACTCACTGCTCTGCTCCCCCTTATACATATCCGCAGACATGCGCAGCATAGGCGTGTCGATGGAGGCAGGACAGACCGCGTTCACACGGATTTGCTCATGAGCATGATCATGAGCCATTGCGCGAGTCATAGCATTAATGCCTCCCTTGCTTGCTGAGTAAGCGACGACCGATTTCTGCGAGGCCAAAGCTTGGACGGAGGAAATATTCACGATGGCGCCCTTACCCGCTTTGCGCATTTCAGGAATAGCATATTTACATGCAAGAAACATGCCTTTCAGATTGATATCTATCACTTCATCCCATACCTCCTCAGAGGTCTGCACAGTATCACCATACCGCTGGATACCTGCACTGTTAACGAGAATATCCAACCGCCCGCAAGTTTCAACGGCAAATTGAATCACGGACTCAACTTCCGCTGAATATCGTATATCGGCTTTTTTGAAAAAAGCATCAATCCCCATATTCCGCATTTCATCCACAGCTTTGACCCCATCAGATTCATTGACACCGGAGATAACGACCTTCGCGCCGCCTTGTGCCAATCTCCTTGCAGCACCTAAGCCTATTCCAGAGGTACCTCCTATTACGACAGCTGCTTTACCGGCAAAATCATTGTACATGGTTCCACCCCTTATTTGATTCCGTAATTATTTTCGGCATTCCAATTGTTTTCATCCTTCTTTTGCTTTACGAAGTCCAACATAATCTTCTTCAGATCGCTTAAATACTTGTCAGCCTGCAGAGAGCCTTCCAAATAAAGCTGGCCCATCTTTTGATTGTTTTCCGTCACATTTTTGTCGACCTCTCCACCGTAAATATTCAGCTTCATCGGATCGCCTACAAAGGCGAAGCCCTTCAATTTCTCGGGAAGGTCTGCGTTCGCTATCGCAGGAGTTCTATAAAGCTTCTCGGCATGCATACCTTGAACTTTGGACGAGGTTATAAATGCCATAAAATCAACGGCAGCATCAAGCTTCTCCGGCTTGATTGTTTTGGGGATCGCCATATTGCCCGCGGGAACTCCACCAATTTCCATCAGCTTTCCTACAGCATCAGGGTGGTTTTCTTTTGTCAAATAGGGCAGAGGGAACGCCGCTATTTCGAACTTCCGTGCGCTGGATTCATAAATGACCTTGCTCTGCCCTGAAGTTCTCATAATCATCGCCACTTCACCGCGCAGGAACATATCGGATGATGTATTAAAGTCAATTCCGTTATAGCCTTTGGGCCAATACTGGCTCCAGTTTTTGATGATCGGGAATACGTCCTTGTAAGGGGACTGGGTAATATCTACAATGCCTTGATCCACGGCGCGCGTATATTCATTCAACTCGATAAAGCCGCTTTTGTTCACATCCATCTTTTCATACTGCCCGGCGATCAGTTCTTCCGTCAAAATACGAGTTGTCCAGCTGTAGTTATAATCCCCCGGTTTCGTATTTGGAAAACCAAAAGGCGTCACACCTGACTTTTTAAGCTTCTCCTGTGCATCCAGAAACTCGTTCCACGTTTTGGGGACGTTCGTGACACCGGCTTTAGCAAACAGGTCCTTATTGTAAAGAACACGAACCGAGTCGATGTTCGTAGGCACGCTGGCATACGTTTTATTTTCGCCTTGAAGCCGCTGCAGTACGGATTTCGGGAAAACTTCCTCCCATGTTTTATCACCAAGATTAGCATTCTTTTTGCTGTAATACGGGGTCAGGTCTACGAGCAGCCCTTTTTTCAGATCCTCCTGATCCCATATATAGCGGGTTGTGAAGATGTCCGGTGCATTGCCCCCGATCAACTGGGTAGTAACCCAAGTCCTATGCTGCTCCACGCCTCCAAAACTTTGCAGTTGCAGGTTGATCTTCACATTAGGGTTTTTCTCCGCATACATTTTGACAGTGTCTTCCCAAATAGTTTGCTCCGCTTGATCTCCGGTTGCTTCCGTCATGACCATAACATTCAGCTCCGTCTTAGCGCTGGAGCCCGGTTGATTGCCGGAACCTGTTTCACCCGAAGGCGTACTGCTGCAGCCCGCGACAGTAACCGCCAAAACCGCTCCTATCGTTAGACGAGATAGCGAACTCTTTGCTCTTTTCATTTTTATCTACACCCTCTCTATTCATCATCCAAAGCAAAAATACTTCGAACCTTACAACTGAGTTTGTGAAAAGCGCCTTTCCTTGTCTTATCAAATCTGCTGAACGGATGAAGCAAGGAATCAGCCCTTTACCGCACCTGCGGTGATTCCGCTGATAAAGGACTTTGTGGCAAACATAAACAGGATCAGCAGCGGCAAAGAGGCGATGACGTAACCGGCAAACTGCAAGCCTTGTGCTTGCTCCAGCGGTCCCTTGATATTGCTTAACGCGAGTATGATTGGGCGGACTTTATCCCCGGAGGTGACAACCAACGGCCAAATGTAATTGTTCCAGCCGGTCAATGCATTAATAATGGCCACAGTTGCAATAACGGGCTGCGACAACGGCAGTACAATTTGCCCGAAAATCCTCAGCTCCCCTGCTCCTTCTACCTCCGCCGCTTCAAAGAGACTTGAGGACAGTCCCTCGAAGAAAGTGCGCATCAGCATTGTCGCCAAAGCAGAAGCACCTGCCATCGGACCGAAAATTTGCGCCCAATGCGTGTTGAGCAATCCCAATTGCTTGAACAAAATAAACTGTGGAATCAGCAGCAGAAATCCGGGCACCATCATCAGAATGATAACAAGGGAATATAAAATTCCTTTACCAAAAAAGCTGAAGCGTGCGAACGAGTAACCGGCAAAGGTAGAATTAATTAACACGCATGCAATAATTCCCGCCGTTATCAAAATGGAGTTTAAGATAAAAGGCCAGATTTGTTTGAAAGCGCCTGCATAATTCTCCAAATGAATCGGAAAAACCGGTGTCCAGAAATGGAGAAGAATCTGATCCTGAAACTTCAAGGAGCTGATCAGCAGCATATAAAAAGGAAACAACGTCAGCAGCACCAGCAGCAGTAAAAAAAATTGATTGACAGCAGACCCATAAGTAAATTTACTCATCCTTCTCCTCCTAGTCCAGTTTCTCCGTCGGTTTAATGAGTTTGTTTGCGGCTAATGTGAACAGCACCAGAATAGCAAAGATCAATACGCCAATAGCAGAGGCATAACCTAATTCATTGTATTCAAAGCCTTTCTTATACAAATAAAGAGCCGGTGTCAGTGTCGTAAAGCCGGGACCCCCGTTCGTAAGCACCAAAATATTTTCGAAGCTTTGATATTGATGAATGAATGCGAGAATAACAACCAGCCGAATTTGATTTCTGATGAGAGGCAGTTCAATGTGCAGAAAACGCTGCCAAGCATTCATGCCGTCCATTCTGCCGACCTCGAACAGCTCCGGGGAGATTGTAATTAAGCCCGCCAAATAAATGAGGAAATAAATGCCGCCAATCCAAGGGAAGTTGACGAATAATATCGATCCCAAGGCTGTCGCGCTTTCTCCAAGCCATGCATGGGTCCAGGATTCTAAGCCGATGCTTTTAAGCAGCACATTTAACATGCCGTTACTCATATATATCCATCTCCACAGTAAAAAGATGATAATATAAGGAACGACCATGGGAACGAGAAACAGCACGCGGTATCCATTCTGGAGTTTTTTATTAGAATGAAATACTCCGACTGCTGCGTATAACGGAAGTGTTAATTGGATGAGTACAAAGCTGATCGTTAATATCGTTACATTTTTGAGAGAAACGTAGAAGGTCGGGTCGCTTAATAGCTGGACGAAGTTATTCAATCCGATAAATTTGTTAATATTCGCCCCGTTCCATTGGTAAAACGACTTTAAGATGGCCGTATAAAACGGATAGTACTTAAATAGACCCATTGAAACAAATATAGGTATGAGGAAGGAATAGGCAATCAAATGCTTATTCAGCTTTCTCCTTCGTTGTGATGCCTTAGCCGTCTTGGGTTGGGTGGAAACCACCGCACCGGATTGGGATTCTGCCATTATCCCTTCTCCTTTCTCATGTAGCCGCTCACGAATTTCGCGCGACTGATACAACCATTTTAGCTTGCAGCTGCCTGGCTGTCGTGGTCGATCCTGCCATTCTAGAGGCCGATATGAACACAGTTCATCTAAGCTTTATCCTCCCATGGATCCCTTAGGTAAGAGGCAAAGGTCAAATCGACCTCAGGGACCGGATCTTCCGTTCTTAACCGCCAATTGAGAATTCTACTGCGCATCGCCTCGATTCTTTCCTTATATTGCGGCTGTTCAGCCAAATTACAAAATTCGTCGGGATCGGCCGTCAGATCGTACAGCTCACAAGGCTGATTGCTGTAATGCACATACTTCCAATTGTCATCGCGAATCATCGTCGCCTTGCATTGATGAGGTGCCAAACCCAACTGCTTGCGGCAGTGATAATACTGGAAGTCCCACTCGGCGAATACTTCACGCTTCCAATCACGAGCAGTACCATTTACTAATGGCAGCAAACTCGTACCCTGGACCGCATTAGGTAGAGGTATACCCGCTAATTCCAGCAACGTTGGCAGTAAATCAACCGCTTCGGCAAATTCGGAAATGGCTCGATTTTGCGGGATGGTGCCCGGCAGCTTGAGGATGAGCGGCACATGCACCGCTTGCTCGTAGAACAGCTCTTTCTCTATCATATGATGATCGCCCAAATATTCACCATGATCCGAAGTAAATACGATCAAGGTGTTTTCCAATACCCCCATTCGCCGCATCTCTTCAAACAAGCGGCCCAGATGATCGTCCAGCTGTGTAATCATTCCGTAATACGCAGCGCGTACACGTCGGAGCCGGTCTTCATCTTCGAGAAAATTTCCCCTGCGCTCATTGCGAAACAGCTCTTGTATCGGTGGCTTATGCTCCAGTTCTCTCTCCTTCAGCTTAGGCATCGGTACTTCCTTCGGGTCGTACATACTAAAATAAGGCTCGGATACGCTAAACGGCAGATGAGGCTTCCAATAGGACAGATGCAGCATCCATGGACGTTCCGTCGTTTCCTTCATAAACCGAATTGCTTCACTCGTCATGTAAGCGGTATCAGAATGCTCCTCGCGAATTCGGCACGGATAATCGGCCTCTGCAAAATCCTCTGGATAAGCTTCATGTCCGGGCTGAGGTATAAGCTCTCTGGGCCAGTAACGAAATCGGATGTCTTCTTCGCTGTATCCGCATTGCCGCAAATATTGCGGGTAAGACGAATATCCGTCCTTCGCGGGTAAACCGTCATAATAGGCATAATATTCGAATCCGTAGGTTTCCGTAATAGGAGTAAAATGCGTGCGTCCAATCAGAGCTGAACGATAACCGGCCGCGTTGAAATAATCGGCAATCGTTTGTTCACCGGCTCCGAACGGCACCTCATTGAACCTGACACGATGGGCATGGACATAACGTCCCGTATAGATGGAAGCCCGGGATGGCGCGCAAACAGCGGACTGCACATACGTTTTCTCGAACCGGATGCCTTCAGCAGCAAGCTTATCAATGTTGGGTGTCTTTACCATCGGATGGCCCGTGTGTCCCAGACTATCGTACCGAAGCTGATCAGCCATGACAAAAAGAATATTGATTGGCTTAGCGTTATGGTTCAATTTTGTCATACTTTCGCTCCTTTTGTTAATCTAAATGAAATACTTCATCCAGCAATGTCATGCTCTTATCCCCATCCCGAATGAGAATCGCAGACATATAATCGTACCATTTTCGCTGAATGGGGTGAGCGTCTAGTCGGATTAAAGCTTCATCGATGTTATTGACGCTTTCCATATAACCAAACAAGCTTTGACCTTGACGAAAAATCGAATAATTTCGGATACCGCAATCCTTTAACAGCACCAAAAGCTCCGGCCAAACCTCCCGGTGCCTTCGATCATATTCATTCTCCATACCAGATCGGATTGTTAAACAAAAAGCGTGTCTGTGCATTCTGTCCCTCCTATCCTTTGTAACCTTTATATATATGTATAATAGTAAAGCATCAACCCATTTATTGTCAACAAAAAGCCGTATTCCGATCATGCTCATTCGGAATACGGCTTTAAATTAGAAGACCAATATTAGATAGCGACAACAGAGTCGCCTATTTTCAATTCACATGGAAGCAATTCCGTTCCCGAATCAAGCTGCCTCTCCAGGAGTCGGCTTACCGCCAATCGCCCCATTTCGTGAAAGGGCTGTACTATGGCACTTATTGATCCGTTCTGCACAAAAGCATGCTGTGGGGTGCCTACGATAAACAAGGACAACTCCGCTGGAATCGTTATCCCCTTTTCCTGCAGAAGTTCTAACAATATTAAGGTTGTCGTATAATCCGCAGCAAATAGCGCAGTCACCTCCGGATTACGATCCAACCAATTTGAATATAAGACTTTAGCCTCTGTCCTGTCCTCCGGACGTCCAACAATCCACTGATTCTCCAAGGGAACACCATATTGTTTAAAGGCGTCCCGGAACGAATCAACCCTCCGCTCATAGTTGGTAAATCCGTCCCGGATGCCAAGTAAACCGATCCGCTGATGGCCCTGCTTCAGCAGATAGCCAACAGCCTCAAATACTGCGCCATATATATCCGAATCCACACAGGGAAAAGGAGCTTGTTCCCAGCTAGAGTTCAATACAACGAATCTCTCTCCTTTATTCCGAGCATCAACCAATACATTCCATTGGTCATTGGATGGGGTAACAATGATATATTCATCTAGTCCAGGGGGGATCGATTGCAGATCTGCCAGATCCAGGAATCTTATAGAAACACCTCGTCTATGTGCTTCATCCCGCATGCCGTCCATCATTTCCGACAAGGTGGCATATACACTGCGGTGCTTGTTGCACAGCCAAACATTCAATGTATCCGCTGCCTGGTGGGGATTGCTCTCCCGGGGGGGCTCTTGATTGGACACATATGTCCCTTTGCCTTTTCTCGCCGTCAATAAACCTTCGAGTATAAGCTCCGTAATAGCCCTATTCAAGGTTCCCCAGCTGCAATCATACAGCTCACACATGACATTTCTGCTTGGCAACAGCTCGCCTGGACTGTATATACCTCCGGCTATTTTATCTCTGATATCCTGTTTAATAGAGTAATAGGTTGGGGTAAAATCCTTGTTCATACCTTCCTCCGTCGCTTTTCTTATCAAATATATACATTTATATATAAGTTACACCATATCCTTTAGGGTGGCAAGCGACCCGATACTTGATTGTTGAAAAAGCAGGCCTTTACCCTCATCAGTTGTTATCGATGTAAAAACTCCTGCCAAATGTCACCTATTTCTTTTTTGCAGAGGCTTTAATAAACGCTTGCGCCACATCCTCCGCATGGACTTGGTGTATGGTTTCCATACCCAAATTCGGAATTACGACTTCCTCCCCTTTTCGTGCGAAAACCTCCGGATTGAAATGAGACCGGCCGGATTCAGGGGCGCCCAACCGGTTCCAACAATATGCCCGGGATGCAAAATGGTAGCCGGAAGCCTGATCTTCTCGACATATCGAGCAGGCAGCTTTCAATTTGCGCTTTGAGAATTCAGTATTGCCCGAAAGGCTTGCGTGGCTCTTCTTCCGTAGTCGGCACCGACACGCTCGGACCATGAACCCAAATCGTGCCACAGTTAATATAATGCTGTATGTATTTTAGTCCTTCTTCAATCCCGTCAATTTCCGTTTTAAGTCCACCTTTTTTGAAAATACCGAATCCATGCCATTATTACAACTCAAAACCGAAAAACAGCGCTTGACGAAGTCATTCGATTTCGTCTCCGTGTCCAGCCTAGCACTAGACAAAAACATAAGAACGGTAATGACAGTGCACAAGACTTTATTCGAATTTATTTCGATTCGAAGCCATTGCCTGCTCCCAAAAACCTGCATTTATACATCCTTTGGCCGGTAAATCCGAAGTCTCATAGAATTCATGCAAAAGTGCATTTATTTTTTCAATCTTAGCTGAACCGGAGCATTTTCCATGGAAATGGATGTACTTTTGCAGGTTTTTTCTCTCTAAAGCAATTCCTCTAGGAAAATAACTGCATGTTTGCAGTTATTTGTGAGGACTACTGGTCGGGCGAGGGTCAAGTACTGATTTTGAGGTTGAGCTATTATTACCACTTCATTAATTTTGTGTTCAGGTGAAAATTCGACATCAATTTCCATTTTCCTTTTTATGGATATTAATAATGATAATTGATACATTTCTCGGTTATATGTTTTAAGACTTTTACCCGATTCCCCGCGACTATTGTATTTGCAGGCACATCCTTCTATGCGCCTTCTGAACATTTGCAAACGGACTTTCTTAACCGTAACTTCAAACAAGACAAGCCGCTCACATGATAAGATATATATGAATCTTAAAGATAGGGAGCGATTGTTTTTGGTCATACTGCAGCCTTCAGATTTGCCAAAAGTTCTTGATCTTCTTGATTTTGTTTACTGGAGACTTGAACATAAAGACTGGTTTTTCAAAGACGATGAGGACTTTCTATCTCGACATTTTGAGGCAAGAGGCAGAATATTTGGCATATTTAATGAGGATAGGCTGACCGCTTATGCTGTGCTATCCTTTCCTGGTAGTGACCACGATAATATTGCCCAACATTATGATATTTCGCATGAGGAGTACCATGAAGTTGCAATGCTTGATTCGTGCATCGTACACCCGGATTACCGCGGAAGATCGTTTCAGTATCATCTTTCGTTGCAGCGTGAATTATGTGCGAAGGAATTTGGGTATACGCATTTATTATCCACAGCTCATCCGGATAATGCAGCAAGCGTCAACAATTTAAGTAAGATCGGAATGAAGATTTACCGGACCGGTATTAAAAAGGATAATAAAATTAGACATTTTATGTATAAATCATTGAAATGAAAAATTATCCCGGACAATTTTCGCCCAATGAAAAATAGAAATATTTGGTAAATATAGTCTGATGATTCCGTAAGAAAAGCTGTGCAAGATCAATGAGTAGTCTGGACACAATTGGACGGAGCGAAGGGGCTGCCAAGTGGCAGCCCCTTTGTTGTTAAATTATTGTTTTTCGTTAGTGAGATGCCCTTTATTCTTTCCCCTTATTTTTTTGCAATAATCATAAAACGTTTGGAATTGGTCATTATTCCCTTACTTGTTTGATTTTCCTCAATGAATTTTTTTAGCACAGTAAAGTCATTCTCAACTTTTCCAAAGTTCGAGATGATTGGTGTATGTTTTAACAGGAACACTAGATCCTCGTATGTTTTGTAATACTCCCTTGCATCAAATTCAAAAGACTGGATATCAGCAAATCCTGCTTCATTTAATTCTGATATATATCTATTTTTTAGTGTCCCGTCTTGGTTACTGAACGACTGCCCTCTCCCAAAAGCCTGCTTAATATTGAGTTTATCATCTTCACTTACTTGCTGCGTAAGAAATATGCCACCATTCATCAATACATTGGCTACTTCTTTTGAACAGAAGGGCGAGTGCCGACAAGATACCACGTTAAAAAAGTTCTTAGGAAAATCTATTTTGTCAGCATCCATTTGCGAAATACGTACATTTGATTTTCGAGATAACTTCAGATTAGCATTTGCGGCCTCAATCATTCCTGCTGAATTGTCAATTCCGACTAGTAATAAAGCAAACTCAGCAATAGATAGCAGAGCTTCCCCTCCACCAGTGCCGATATCAAGCAATAGGTCTGATTTCTTGCATCTTTGGGAAACTTCATTGTAGAAATTCCAATTTACTCCTTCAGATATACATCTAACTTTACTAAAATCCCAACCATTTGTTTTTCCAACTCTATCGTAAAAATTCTTATACTCTAATTCGTTCATTTTTTTCAATCCTCTCAATGAGATAATAAAAGCCAAAGGATTTTAGAATTTACTGAATAGGAGGCAAGATGATAGCTCATCAGCCCGCTTATTCAGACAACTCCTGGTATCCTTTGGCTTTAACGTAAATGATGATAGCCGACACCATCCAAAGTTTTAATTTTCATGTGTCAAAAGGGTATAGAACCCCCTTGATGGCTGGTACGCGTTTTTTCCAGCCCGAAAACTAAATACCTCGAACGTTACGGATTGACATCCACTTCACCTCATTAGAACAGATTATTTTATTATAAATTCAGGGAGCATGATTTTACAAGCAATTCTTTATGATGCGTACTTGCACGTATCGCAGTGTGTCAGCCAGATCAGTTGACCCCCGCATTATGATGTATTGGTATTATGCTTGTATCCCCGCACATGTTTATTTTTTGTATATAGCTCATCAATTCGGCGATTCCTTTATATTGTAGTGTTAACTGATCATTCAGTTTTTTCAGAGCTAGTTGAAAGGATCTTTCTATCGAAGCCATCGTTTGTGTTTCTAAGTCATCAAGCAACTGCTTCATGCTCTCTATGAAGTAGACTGTTTTTCTTAAGCTGCTGATCACGATAATTTTTCTTAATTCAAGCGATGTAAATACTCTGTACCCATTTTCTTCATTTCTCCTCGAACGTATCAGCCCCTCTTTTTCCCAATGTCTAATAGCTGAGGGGTTGACCCCGGCAATTGCAGAAACTTCACCGATCGTCATTGCATCACTTACCTTCACATCTCTGAATCCAGAGAAGTCGGTTTGTTTGATCATTGTCAAAACTTCTTCAACTCGCTGTTTTTCCATTTGAATTTTATGTTGTTGAGCATTAATTAGCCAAAGGGATTCTACTGTATGCCCACGCTTTATTTTTCTCATTGCCTCATAGATGACAGGAATATCATGTCCTTTCAACAAGGCTCGAATGGTAACAAAAGCTTGAAGATGAGTAGAAGTATAGCATCTACGGTTGCTGACTGTTCTAGGCACTTCCGGTATCAAGCCTTGTTCTTCATACCTTCTTAGGGTGGTCGTACTGACATTTAGTATCTTGGCAATACGTTTTGGCGTATAGGTAACTTCCAATATGATCACTCCAATATTTAAAGTGAAACCTTCAACTGCTACAACAAGATTTATACACATATTGTACGTCATATTAAGCCAAAAGATAGACCAAGCCGAAATCTTGCATGAATGTTATATGATCATTATATAAAACCAATTTAGGAGTGATCAGGTTGATAAAAATGGTGAAGCTGATGAATGGTTCAGAAATTGAGGTTCGATTGGCTGGAAATCCCGATTGCAAGACAATCATGCTGCCAAATGCTAAAAAAACGGTCTATGGCGAAGAAGCCGAAAATTTGAATATGTGGGGGGTAGATCCGGAACTAGGTGAACATTTTGTCGAAGGACTTGCGGATACTTTTCAGGTTCTCTATTTCGATTATGAAGGACATTTATTGGCTTATCCGAACCCGGATCACCTGACGCCGGAACAGATCGTGCAGGATTTGTTGCGGATCGCTGATGAGATGCAAATTCGATCTTTCAGCTACTATGGCTATTCCTGGCTGGCTTTGGTAGGATTGCAACTGGCCATCCGAACCGATCGACTGGAGAGCTTAATTATGGGTGGATACCCGCCATATAATGGACCCTACTTGGAAATGATGACGGTGACGAAAAAAGCCTACGAGCAGGCGCTGCAGAACGAACAAAACACCGTTACTCCCCATCAGCCATCCGAAAACCCTGAAGAAATTGATTGGAACAATATCACCGTGAAGATTGATCCCCGGGTTGCAAAGCAATTTATGACCCTGTATCAAAATTTAATGGGTTTTGATGACCGAAGCATACAAGACAGACTGCAGCTTCCGAAGCTTGCCTTTGCGGGAGAGAAGGATAGCATCGTCTATGGCAAAAACTTTGGGAGTGTGACGGTCGATATCGTCGGTTTACTGGAGAGAAATGAGAATCGACTAAACGAGCTCGATTGGGATGTTGAAATCCTAAAGGGAAACGACATGGATCATACGAAAGCCATGCAACCGGCAACGGTGTTACCTTTAATTAAACCTTGGTTAATAGAAAAGCTATTGCGTGACGATCGGGAATAGTGAGGGATATCTGAAGGAGAAATCCTTGGACATTCCGCGAAATTCTGAAAGCTGTAATAAAACACATTCGCCATCGGGCAAAACAAGAAACTAATAATGAGTAGAACGGCAGGTGCAATTAATATATAGGGCAACCAATTCGTTCGAGAGCGTTATATAAACCAACAAGTAAAGCAACTTCCCACCACAATCACGTACAATCGGTTCGTTTCAATAATGTAATGTTAGCTTATTTTTAAAATAAAAAGTTATATTCTTCTGTTACAAAATATCACTTAATAGTTATAATTGAATTAAAGTTTGCTTGAAGGAGACAATCGTTGGAACACTCGACCAATATTGAAAAAAGCATTAATGCACTTCATATTTTGAATAAAAGAGCATTAAATCTTCGTTATAGAATTGTATCCACAGAAAATGTCCCTATCTTTTATCATTACCACAAAGGGATCGAGGTACTAATTGTCCATCGAGGCAAAGGAACTCTGACCCTCAACCGCAAGATTTATAACCTGGAAGCAGGATGTGTAGTGATTTTACAACCATTCCAGCTGCACCGTGTTCAATTTGATACCAATAATCATTGCCCTTATGAGCGCACAACTTTGACCTTTGAACCTTCCACCTTTGCACCTTTTCTTAAAAATTTTCCTGTGCTGTCCCGTTTTTTCGAGCAGGTTTGGAAAGAACAACTATCCAATCAGGTATTCCGTATGGATCGCAACACGACTTACATCTCAGGTATTCTTGAACGTTTTCATGATATGGTTTCAGGGTGGGACGAGGATGAAGACCTCGAAGCTGCTTCTATTTTGATTCTCAATATTTTAGATTATCTAAAATCATTGCATAATGGTGGTTTTGGTGGGGTGTCACGTCCTGAGAGCCACACTGAAAAAATTATGAATTGGGTCGAGGAGCATTATAAAGAACCTTTTGCTCTGGACGACTTAGCCAAGGAGCTCCATCTTTCCAAGCATTATGTCTCACATCTATTCCAATCCGAAACAGGGGGCAGCATCACCGAATATGTGATCGCACGAAGAATAAGACAAGCTTGTTGGTTGTTGAAAACAGAATCGAAATCTGTAGAGCATATCGGCTCGTTAGTCGGAATACCTAATTCCCCCTACTTTTGCCGTATCTTTAAAAAGATAACGGGCTTAACTCCAATTCAGTACCGTAAAAGCCATTTAAACTAAATAGGATCTACTCTGTGTGCAGCATCTTAGTCAGCGCTGCAGATGACTTCATAATACATTGTCGAATTGCGATCACGTCTCAACCAGCCTAACAGTTGTAATTTAATCCATTATTTGGTCATTTCGGTATACTTAGCTGGATTGACAATGAGGCTTGTACTAAAAAAGCGGCTGAGCAAGGTGTTATTCCTGCCCAACCGCTTTTCACATTTTGGTTTGCTGCTGCGATATAATCCGATCAGCTGTTTCTTTGATTGCCTGATAAAGGGGCCCCAGGTGTATTATTCATCAAGCTGGTTGAATCTTAAACCAAGCGGTAACGGAACCGGACGATCGCACTTGTTCTTGATTGGTACATGCTGCTCCGTATCGGAAGATTCGAAAATGCCAAACATGACGTTGAGTACATGGGTCGCCAAGCTGCCGCTCGCCCGATGAGCTCTGCCGGATTGTATGGCATAGGCCATATCGGCTAAGCCGATGCCCCGGCTCTGCTCCGTGATGCCGTGGGATAATGGAAATGTTAAGACTTCCCCACTGCGTTGCTTCACTTGAATAGGACCCCCGAAGCCATTAGGGTCAGGCACATACAAGATGCCGTCCGTCCCGTAAATCTCCATGCGCGGCGTATAACCGAACCCTTCCTTAGCCCCAGTCAACGTAGCGATCGCACCGCATTCAAAATTGAGTACCGCCGATGTGTTCATAGGCGCTGCAACGGGAACGGTATCACCATATCGCGGGGACTTGGGATTCAGCAGCTTTAATTCCGTTCTGAGTTGGCTGGCAGAGCCGCTTACTTTGCGGACAGGACCCAGCATGGCGACAAATGCCGTGATATAATAAACGCCTACGTCGAACAGCGGGTCTCCTCCTAAGGAGAGAAAATTTTCAGGCGAGCGGTGTGTTCGGTCCGAGGCGTTGCCCGTTAAGATCAGCCCGCTGCCGCCGAATGGAGTGCCGATCCACCCGTCATCAATCAGCTTAATGCAAGACTGGATGCCTCCTCCCAAAAACGTATCCGGCGCACAACCGACACGAAGCCCTTTTGACTCCGCAACGGCGAGCACTTTTTCTGCATCCTCCTGAGTTAAGGCGAAAGGTTTTTCCGTGTACACATGTTTTCCCGCTTCAAGAGCCCTCAGGTTCAGCTCTGCATGGGCTTTCGGTACGGTCAAATTTAAAATAATTTCAATCTCAGGATCGGAGAGCATTTCCTCTACCGTATACACCTTAGGAATTTGGAACTGCTCCGCGCGCTGTTTCGCAAGCTCAGGAACAAGATCCGCACAAGCGGCAATTTCTAGAATATCTAATGATTCCGTGCAAACCTTCAAATAAGTTTCACTTATTACACCGCAACCGATCAAGCCGACTTTCATTTTTCTCATTGAACAGACACCGCCCATCTATTTTATATAAACGTTTTTTCTTAAAACTTGCTCATCCATTTCACAGTCAGGCTCTAGAGCCGTTAAACTCAATGACATTACCGTCTGGGTCCGTGACGTAAACCTGATGCCACTCCGTAAGATTATCCGGCCTATCTACATATGGAATCGAAGCCTCATGGAGCCTATCCAAAACATCCTGCATTCGATGCACACGGAGGGCGAAATGACCATCCTTGTCATCAATTACGGTTGTTCCTCTTAATGTTCTCGCTTGATTGACAATGAGATGAAGCTGTGTCGGCCCCACATCATACCAAGCCCCTTTCGATGGGAAAGGGGGTCTGACCGTCTCCTTCAAACCAAGCATTCCGCCATAAAAACGCTTCGCTTTTTCCAAATCGGTGACTGCGATAGAAACGTGATGAATTCCAGCATACATGGGATCATCTTCCTTTCACTTAGACGGCGCCAGCTTCGTATCGTTCTGCCATCTTGTTCAGATTGTGCAGACTGGTTCTAACGCTGTCCATCGGGTCGCCAACACAAACATCCTGCTCTACGACTAGCCACTCTACTTCTGATTTCATGCACCAATCAAGAATCGGTTCAAAGGCAATGGTGCCTGTGCCTATGGGGGCAAACGTTTTTCTTTCGTCATTCGTCATATCCTTCAAATGAATGATCGGTATGCGTCCGGTGTAAGGCTGAATGAATGCGAGTGGATCCTTACCGGCTTTTTTCACCCAATATACATCAATTTCAGCCAAGATCGGATTACCATCCGTCGGATCCAACATATATTCCAATGCACTACGACCATCCAGATTAGTTGCAAATTCAAAATCGTGGTTATGATAGCTGACCCGCAAACCGAGAGGAGACAGCTTATTCGCAGCATCCGTCAAAATCCGTTTCACTTTCCGGTATCCGTCTTCGTTTCTCCAGTCTTCGGTAAGATACGGACAAATAACATCCTTGGTTTGAAAAAGTCCGGCTTCCTTAACTACATTTTCTAAATCATGCTCAAACCGTTCGATCGGAAAATGCATGCCTGCTGTCACGATCCCGATTTCCTTCGCAATCTGCGCCGCTTCTTCTGCCCTATATTGGGAAGGAACCCGCATTTGTACACCGGCCCATCCCATTTGCTTAAGTTGTTTCAATACTCCTGGAAAATCCTGCTCGATTTCATTTCTTAACGTATATAGCTGTACAGCAAATTTGCTTCGCATACATGTATTCCCCCTTCATTAATTCGTTTTGAGTTAACCTTTGGATCCGGAAATGACGATGCCCCGGATGAAATATTTTTGCATGAAGAAGAAAAGCACCAATGGCGGTAACACCGCTATCAATGACGCAGCCATGAGCAAATGCCACGGCGTCTGTCCGTATGCAGCCGTAAAATTCGCTAACCCAAGCGACAGCGGATAATTATCACGTGTGTTCAAATAGATCAGCGGGCCCATCAAATCTTTCCAACGGTACATGAATTCCAATATGGCCGCTGTAATCATAGCAGGTAGAGACAAAGGGAGAATAATCCGGAAATACAAAATAAAATAGCCGCCACCGTCGATTTTTACAGCTTCGTCAAGCTCTCGCGAAATGCCCATATAAAACTGCCTAAGCAAAAAAATCAGAAACGCACTGCCTGCAATAGTCGGAATAATGAGCGGCAAATAAGAATCAAGTAATCCTAGTTTGTTGAAAATCAAATATTGCGGAATCATCACAACCTCATGGGGAATCATCATTGTACTAAGCACGACCGCAAATAATCCGGTTTTACCTCTGGCCCGTAAACGAGCGAAAGCAAACGCCACTAAGGAAGAGACAAAAACGGTAGTAAAGACAGTAACCAAAGTGTACCAGCAAGTATTCCATATGAACTTATCAAAGGGAGCGTCACGGAATACTTGCGCAAAGTTCCCCCATTGAGGCTGCCAAGGAATCCACGTTTGCGGAATTTGATGAATATCTCCCAGCGTCTTCAGGGACGTTGAAACCATCCAAACTAACGGAAAAGCAAACAAGCATAAAAATCCGATCAAAAATACGTAGGCAATCGCCTTCTCCAGCGGGCTCAGCTCGCCTACTCGATATATTCTTTTGTTCCATGATTTGCCGATGCCGTTGTTCAAAACCGATTCACCTCCTAATGCTTGTTATCGTTCTCGTAATGAACTACTTTACGGGAAATCCATAAGGACAGCATCGTAAAGAAAAAGATAATGATGAATAAAATCCAAGCCTGGGCTGATGCATAACCCATCCGGAATTGTGCAAACGCAGTATCAAACAAATATAAAATGTAGAAGAAGGAACCCCACTCCGGACCGCCTTTGGTGATCACGTACGCCTCGGTAAAAACTTGAAAAGAATGAATCAGCGTAACTATGCTGTTGAATAGAATAACCGGCGATATAAGGGGTACCGTGATTTTGAAAAACCGGGTCAACCTCCCCGCTCCATCTATTGATGCAGCCTCGTACAGCTCATCCGGCAAAGTCTGCAAGCTTGCCAAAAAAATAACGACCGTACTGCCGAGAGCCGTAAAACGCATCAAAACAAAAGATGGGACAACCCAGTCCGTACTTGTAAACCACCCCGGCCCCTTGACACCGAACAATTGGAAAATAATTGAGTTCACGACGCCAAAGTCCGGATTTAACAGCCACGACCAAAGAAACGCAATGGAAACTCCTGAAACGATAGTCGGCGCATAAAAGATCGTCCGGAAAAGAGACTGCCCTTTTACTTTAAAATTTAACAGCACCGCTAGCAGCAGGCTGACAACAATGGTGAATGGTACTGCCAGCAGTACATAATAAGCAGTGACCTTCAACGATTGAAAAAACAAATTGTCTTTAAACAAGTTGGTATAATTTTCAAGTCCGATCCATTGTGCGGATTCGATGACATTATATGAAGTAAAGCTGATGAACAGGGATGCAACCATCGGACCGCCTACAAAAAAAATGAACCCTATAACCCACGGGGACAGGAACAGCCAAAAGGCCCGCTCTTCCCTGCTCCGCTCGCTTCTTGCTTTTCCGGTTACTGAAATAACCTTGTGCTCGGATACCCGCTCTGTCTCTGTTATCAATGTAAGATCACCTCTTCCTAATGAGAAAAGCTGCAGGGAGGCGGCAAAAAGCATTTAATCGCAGCTCTTACCGCCTTTTTGCCGCTCACCGGTTATTTTAGACTACTTAAGTTTTGATCGATCGTTTTCAGCCCCTCTTCAACAGACACTTTACCATTGTAGATGGCGTCGAACGTTTGATTGCTTGTCGTTAAAATCGTGGAAAATTTGCTGATTTTGTGATTGTCGGACGGGCGGCCGAACGGAATCGATCCTTCGTACACCTTCTTAATGTCCTGCATGCTCATGGCCGATACGGATGTTGTCGCTTGGTACCAATCCTGCGCCAAATCCAGGTTTGCCGGATAAGACATGGCTGCTTTGACATATTCCTTAGCGCCATTAGTCGGGTCGGTTAAGAATTTAATAAATTCCCAAGCTTCGTTTGGATTTTTCGAGGTTTTGCTGATTGACCACGGGTCCACATAAAGCGGAATTTGCTTGCTTCCGTCCGGAGCGAACGGTACGGCCGCGGCCGCCCACTTGAACTTGGCGTCCCTATAGGTTCTGAAGCCCCATCCTCCTTGAATAACCATAGCAACGCGACCCGTCATAAACGGATCTCCAAGCTGAGAGGCTGCGCTAAGCTGCGCCGGATTAGGTGACACCTTGTGCTTGCTGATCAAATCCAAGTTGGCTTGGATGGCTTCGATATTTTTAGGATTTTTGGAAACCTGTGGATCCCCCATGTTTCCGGTATCATACGCTTCTTTCTTAAAGAAGTCGCCGCCGAACAACCACGCCGATTTATTAGCTGGCTGGGCGTTCCATACGCCGAATACCTGCTTGCTTGGATCGCCTATATCTTTGGTCAGCTTTTTAGCTGTTTCCACCATCGCATTCCAGTTCCACGATTTATCGTTCCAATCCAAGCTCGGATACGGTAGTCCCGCCGCGTCGAATAAATCTTTATTATAAAATAAGAAAGTCGATGTATTAGACATTGGGAATCCGTAATATTTGCCGTCTTTACTGTAAATGTTTAAAACTTCGTCCGGAATCCCTTTGTACAGCTCCCGGTCCTTCTTAATATACGAAGTTAAGTCAAGCAGGGCATCCATGTTTTTATAAGTAGGGTATCCCGAGTTGGCCCAGTTGGGAGACCATACGTCAGGCACGTTCTTGCCGGCAATCATAGTTGTTAACCGTTGATCCACTTCTGCCTGGGGGATGACTTGAAGCTCGATTTTAATGTTTGGATTTTTAGCCTCGAATCCTTTGACCATAGCGCTGTACCAAGGCTCTACAGAAGGTTCGCTGCGGACGAGCCATGTTAATTTCACCTGCTTTTTAGACTCATCTGCTTTTGGTGCCGTATCCGGCTTAGTTGAGTTTGCCGGTGCGGATGAGCTGCAGCCAGCTAAAACAAGAGCAAGCATTTGAGATACGACCAAAGCCTTTAACGATGCTTTTTTAAACGTTTTCAAAACTATCCCTCCATATTTTATAAGTTATATGTGCCCTGCCCCACAGCTCCTGCATGTCCAAATACGATAGGAGATATTTCAAGCGGCTTAGCCCACTTTACCCCGTTTTGAATCACTCTTAAAACTTTTTCATTGTAGAATGTAGGGTAAGTTTCATGACCGGGTCTGAAATAAAAGATTTTACCTTTCCCCCTGGTAAACGTACATCCACTGCGGAATACTTCACCGCTTGAAAACCAGCTGACAAAAACCAATTCGTCCGGATCGGGAATATCGAAAATTTCGCCGTACATTTCTTCGTGCTCCAATTCAATATAATCCCCAATGCCCTCGGCGATTGGATGTCCGGGCTTCACGACCCACAGCCGTTCCATATCACCGGATTCGCGCCATTTCAGTCTGCAGTCCGAGCCTAGCAGTTTTTTAAAGATTTTGGAATTGTGACCGGAATGAAGGACGATGAGTCCCATACCGGCGAGCACCTTCCTGCGTACTTTTTCCACGATCTCATCATCCACTTCATGATGGTGCATATGTCCCCACCAGATCAAAACGTCGGTGTTGTCTAATGTTTGCTCCGTCAAGCCGTGCTCGGGTTGGTCAAGCGTAGCCGTAACCGCTTCCATTCCAGCCTTGTTCAAATAACTCGCTATAACCGTGTGAATTCCTTGCGGGTATAAATTCTTGACCTCTTCCATCGTCCGTTCGTGTACAAACTCATTCCAGACCGTCACTTTTATCTTGTTGTTCAAACCCGGGTCATTCCTTTCTTACTGAAATAAATTTCGAACATTATTGCGGGCCAAGCAAATCGGATATGTTGACCCATCGGCCAAGCTCGGAGGATTTGGAAACCGCTTCCATAACCGCTTGGTTATACACGCCGTCCGCAAAATTAGGCTGCGGATTTAACCCGTTTGCAACTCCGTTGATCAATTCGTAAATCAAGCTGATAAACGTGTGCTCGTAGCCGAGAATATGACCCGGGGGCCAATAGTTGCCTGCGTAAGGATGCTTCATTTCAGTGCAATTGATCGTTCGAAATCCTCTTAGCAATTCGTCCTCATCTGTAAAATAAACCTGCAATTCGTTCATATGCTCAAAATCCCAGCGGATCGAACCCTTTTCCCCATTGATTTCAAAACGATTTCCGTTTTTATTGCCGCCCGCATAACGTGTTGCTTCAAATACGCCTACGGCACCGTTTTCAAATTTGGCTAAAAAGGCGGATGTATCATCTACGTCGACTTCGATCATCTTGTCGTAATTTGGCTGTCCATCCGGACCTGCATCAGGACGGCTTTTGACGAAGGTTTCCATCATCCCCGAAACTTTCTTAAAATCCCCTACAAGAAACGACGCCAAATCGATAATATGACTGCCGATATCGCCAAGTGCACCATAACCGGCAATTTCTTTGCTGAGCCGCCATCTAAACGGCCGGTTCGGATCTATCATGCTTTGGTTCAAATAAACGGCGCGGATATGACGGATTTCCCCCAATTTCCCTTCACAGATCAACTGTTTGGCAAACTGCACGGCAGGAGCAAAGCGATAATTATGCATCAGCATGTTCACTTTGCCGGAGCGATCGGCGGCCGCCTTCATTCGTTTGGCTTCTTCCAAAGTAATGGCAAGCGGTTTTTCACAAATGACATGCTTGCCTGCTTCCAAAGCGGCGATCGCCATTTCTACGTGGGTATGGTTGGGCGTTGCAATATCGACGACATCGATATCATCCCGTTCAATGAGCTTGCGCCAATCGGTTTCATACGAAGCCCAGCCCATTTTCCGGGACGCTTTCTGAACCTCTTCCTCGTTGCGTCCCGCTATGGCCTTCAACACAGGCACTGCAGACTTTTCGAAAAAAAACGGAAGCTGCCTGTATGCGTTGCTGTGGGCTTTTCCCATAAAGTTATAACCGATCATACCTATTCGAACTTCCTGCCTGAGCGTCACTGCTTTCCCCTCATTCGCTATAAATTTTCATTGAAATATATTTCGTTTCGAGGAAATCGTCAATCCCTTCTTTACCCCCTTCGCGCCCGATTCCGGACTCTTTCACACCGCCGAACGGAGCCTGCGCTACGGACGGGAACGGATCGTTCAAACCAACGATGCCGTACTGCAGCTTCTCAGCCACGCGGAATGCACGACTTAAATCCTTCGTATAGAAATACGATGCCAAGCCGTAAGGAACGTTGTTCGCACGCGCTATTACTTCCTCCTCCGAATCGAAAACCATAAGGGGGGCAACAGGACCGAAGGTTTCCTCTTTGCAGATTAACATATTTTCGTTAACGTCGCTAAGTATAGTAGGCTCGAAAAATTGTCCCTGCCGCTCTGCTCTCTTGCCGCCGGTCAACACTTTAGCCCCCTGAGACACCGCATCGTCCACATGTTCCTTGGATTTTTCAACCGCTCCTCCATCAATCAGAGGACCGATCGTTGTACCCGGGTCCAGTCCGTCACCCAATTTCAACTGGTTCACCTTTTCAACTAAAAGAGCTTCAAACGGTTCCTTGATGGAACGCTCAACAAACACTCTGTTGGCGCAAATGCAGGTTTGTCCGGCATTGCGGAATTTGCTGCCGATCACTCCATTAACCGCGTCTTCCAGATCCGCGTCGGCGAATACGATAAACGGTGCATGGCCACCCAGCTCCATGGATACTTTTTTCACCTGATCCGCTGAGCGCTTGATCAAATATTTGCCTACTTCCGTGGAGCCGGTAAACGTGATTTTACGGATAGCCGGATTCGTTAAAAATTCATCCCCCACCTCGCTGGACGTAGATGTCGTAATCAGGTTCAGTACACCTGGAGGAAATCCGACCTTCTCGAATATTTTGAATAAAGCAACGGCATTCAGCGGAGTATGCTTGGCTGGCTTAACGACGATCGTGCAGCCTGCCGCCAGCGCCGGTGCAATTTTCCGCGTCACCATAGCCTGCGGGAAATTCCAGGTAGAGATCGCCGCGACAACTCCGACCGGCTGCCTGATGACAAGCAATCTTTTATCCTTGCTGTTTGCAGGTACCGTATCTCCATAAATGCGGCGCGCCTCCTCGGCAAACCAGCGGAAAAAGCTGTTGGCGTAAACAAGCTCGTTTCTTGCTTCCTGCAGCGGCTTGCCCTGCTCCACTGTTAAAATTTCCGCCAGCTCCTCGAACTCCGCGTCAATACGGTGGTAGCAGTCCATCATCAGGTCAGCCCGTTCCAACGCCGTCATTTGTGACCATGCCGGAAACGCTTTGGATGCCGCTTCGACCGCGCGCTGTACATCTTCACGAGAACCGTCCGCAGCCTCCCCGACTTGTTCGCCTGTTGCGGGATTGTAGGAAGGAAAATAAACTCCCCGACTTGGCTCCTCCCATTTTCCATTGATATAAAGCAGTCCTCTCATCTTAATCAGTCCTTTCTAAGAATAAAAGAATTAAAGAAATAAAATAATTACAGCTTCTCCGGAATCGAATGCTGCGGAGGCTGGCCCTTGCCCATCCGGATAATTTCTTCGGAACACAGCAGGCTCATACGGCGCATTGCTTCAATCGTATGTGATGAAACATGGTGGGTAAGTACACAATTATCCAGCGAGTACAACGGGGAACCCTTGGACAACGGCTCTTTGTTGTAAACGTCCAAGCCTGCCCCGCCGATGGATTTACGCGCTAACGCCTCATAGAGTGCAGATTCGTCGACCAATTGCCCTCTAGCCGTGTTAATCAGGAAGGCAGTCGGTTTCATTTGCTCCAAAAACGAGGCGTCGACGATCCGATCCGTTTCCTTATTCAATGGCAGATGAAGCGATATATAATCCGACTCCGCAAGTAACCGCTCCTTGCTTACATAAGTAACCTCTGCCCGCTCCGCCCAAGAATAATCCGGGTAGGCGTCATAGGCCAAAATGGTTGCATCGAATCCGGCTACACGCTTGGCTACGGCTTTGCCAATTCTCCCGGTCCCCATGATACCAACGGTTTTCGACCACATCTCATGAGTCAATATTTGCGGCGTCCATTGGCCTTCCCGGATGGACCGGTCAAAATAAGGAATTTGCCTCGATACGCTGAGCATGAGTGCCAGCGCCATATCCGCGACAGATTGTTCATTAGCTCCAGCCGTAACCGTAACCGTAATTCCATTTTGCATCGCATACCGCCAGTCGATCGCATCATAACCGACCCCGAAGCGGGCGATGAGTTTCAGCTCTTTCCCCTCGCTTATCGTTTTTGCTGTTAACGGGTTGGATCCGACCACATAGGCCGCAGCGTCAATAATGTTTTCGCGGACCTCATCTTCAGTCACGTGGCGGGTCGGCTTTGTAAAGACTACTTCAAACCCCGACTCCTTTAACAAAGTCACGGCGTCCTGATGAAACATATCTGGAGTGACAAGCACTTTGTTAGTCATGAAAAGGACTCCTTTCGCATTCGTTAGTACCGCACTTCCTTTATAGCGCTCTTACTTTCGAGCGCCGAAGCATCCAATTGGGATATATCGGCCAAAGCTTTGCTGAGCATTCCGGCAATTTCGCTCGCAATCGCGATAAATTGAAAGCCTTCGGCAATGCGCTTGTTGGCCGCCTCTGGGCTAGCAACATGAATACCGGTGGGTACACCATTGCGACGAGCGGACTGTTTCACTTCCTCTATAGCGGCTGCAACCGCCGGATCGGTGCTCTCCAGCCCCGGCTTCAGTCCCATGGAAGACATCAAATCATTGGGTCCAATAAAACAAGCATCGATTCCAGGCACACTCAGTATGTCATCAATATTGCGCACAGCCTGGATATGTTCAATTTGAACAATCACTGCGATCTGTTCGTTGCCTTTCTCAAAATAAGTTGAGGTATCGGTTTCGAACCCAACCGCATGCCTTCGTCCGCCGACACTGCGGCTGCCGAGCGGATGATACTTGGCTTCGCGTACAGCGAGCTCTGCATCCTCCTTTGTATTGACCATCGGAACAACGATGCCCCATGCGCCCATATCGAGCACCCTTTTAATATTTTCCCCTGTGTTCCAAGGCACCCGTACAAGCGGTACAGTACTCGTATTAAACATTGAAGATACCATTAGTCCCGCCGTTTCAATGGAAATAGGATTATGCTCCATGTCAATGACCAGCCAATCGTATCCGGCTTGGGCCATCACCTCCGATGTATACGGGCTCGGAATGGACAGCCACGATCCTACGCTCGGTTTCCCTTCGCGCAGCCGCCGTTTAACTGTATTTTCTCTCATTGTCCTTTCGCTCCTGTCTTCGACAAGCAGCCGCCTAATTTAGGAAGCGCTTACCTTTATGATACGCCCTTTAAAACGAAAATCAGATTTGAGTTTATTTAGTTTAAGAGTTAAATTAAATAAATCCCACGAACACAGATTATCAAACATATTTTCCCAAGTCAATATAGCTATTTAATAATTTATAAATTTTATTTTTTATACACAAACACTTTTCAACGCTGATTTATTGGGTTATAATTACGTTGAACCAGCTGATTGCCCATCAGTTTGTTTGTTCATCAGATTTGTTTTGTATTTGTTTATTAGTTAAACTAGAAACAATAACTTGTTGCCCTATAGTTTATACGATAAACTTAATTCAACTAATATATCTATAGGGGGATCCCATGATAAAACGCGAAATGACCGGAGATGCGGACCTCATCAAGCAAATTAATATCATGCTTGTCATGAATCTTATCCGTGAAAAAGGACCGATTTCCAGAATCGAAATATCCAAAATATCGAAACTCAATAAAGCAACTGTTTCTTCCATGGTCGAAGAGCTTATTGCCAAAAGGTATGTAGTCGAAATCGGCGAAGTCAAATCGAAACGCGGCCGCAGGCCTACCCTTCTAAATTTTAACGGGGATGCCGGCTATGTGATTGGTATCGAGTTGAATGTCGGCTTCATGACGGTAATCGTAGTCAACCTGAATGCCGGCGTGCAATGGAAGAAATCGTATCTCATCTCTGACAACGAAAAAGAAATCGTTGATCAATTGTTCAAAGCGATCGATGAAGCTCGCAGTGCCGTTCCGCAGTCCGCTCTCGGCATCATCGGTATTGGCATCGGGGTCGTCGGCATCGTCAATCACGAGACAGGCACACTCGTAATTGCGCCTAACGCAGGCTTGCAAAACCTGCCGTTAAAGCATCTGGTGGAAAGCTACACGGGGATTCAAACTTTTGTCGATAACGATTGCAATACTTCAGTGATCGGGGAATCGACCTTCGGGGCCGGCAAAGGAAGAAATCATCAAATTTTACTCAGCGTCACCAATCGAGGTATTGGCGTTGGCATTTTTATAGACGGGAAAGTATTTCGGGGACAAGATGGGTTTGCTGGAGAGATGGGACATATGACCATCAATATGGAAGGCCCGCGCTGTAACTGCGGCAACCGGGGCTGCTGGGAAATGTACTCCTCGCCTCAAGCGCTTATACGCAATTTTATGAAAAACAAAAATATCGAAACTCCGCCTAAGGTGGATGAAATTATTGCGCTTGCCAATGCTGGCGATAATGGAGCGATTACAGCCTTGACGGAAACAGGCGAATTTCTGGGAATCGGACTCGCCAACGTCGTCAATACATTTAATCCGGAAGTCATTATAATCCGGGGCGACATGGCCAAAGCTGATAAATGGATACTTAATCCAATTCACCGTACATTGTCGGAACGATGCTACTTCTATGCTTCAACCCGAATAGACATTGTTCCGAGCCGTTTCGGCGAGCTTGCCGCCTCCATTGGCGCAGCCTGTGAAGTCATCCACTATTGGTTTTATTCCTACGAGCAAAAGCTGTAGAAGCTTGTACAGATCTCTGTAGGCTTTCGGGGGTGAAAGGATGAATGAAACATGTCAACTAATGAAATGCTGGCCGTCATGGTCGATAAAGAACGGGTCATGCATGTACGCCCCACCGAAAAGCCGGCATGCAGCCCATATGAGGTGTTGGTGCGCGTCCGCTGTATCGGCGTTTGCGGAACGGACCTTCATTTATACCAAGGCTTACAAAATCATCGTGTGACCTTTCCCATTATACCGGGCCATGAGTGGTCGGGAGAAGTTGAAGCTGTCGGGGAGAACGTCAGCGAATTTACCATCGGCCAGCGGGTAGTCGGCGAGGTGACCATTCCTTGCGGCAAATGCGTAAACTGCCGCAAAGGCAATTACAATATATGTCCGAAGCGCGTTGAAAACGGTGTCTTTGGCCGTAACGGTGCTGCTGCGGAATACATCGTCGTGCCAAGCTACGCGCTTCATCCATTCTCACCGAATTTGTCTTTCGAGGAAGCTTGTTTGATTGAGCCGACAGCTGTAGCTTACCGCAGTATTGAGAAGGTAAGAGTGACGCCGGCCGATCATGTGCTTGTCGTTGGCGCCGGACCGATCGGACTGCTTACTACCGCTATGGCAAAAGCTTTCGGCGCATCCTCCGTAACCTTGGTCGATTTGCGGCAAAACCGTCTGGACGTCGGCAAAAGGCTTGGTGCCGACCATACGATCAACCTATCCGCCGACAATTATACGGCCAAAGCGCTGGAAGTGACTGGCGGCGAGCTTTTTAATGTGATCATCGAAGCGTCTGGCAGTGCATCCGCCTTTGAAAGCTTGTTTGAAGTTACCGCACCGGGAGCAAGAGTTTGTCTGGTCGGCATTTTTGAGCGAAGAGCCGAGATTGACGCCAATATTATCGTCCGCAAAGATTTGGAGATTTACGGCTCAGTTTCAAGTCCAAACGTATGGAAACAGGCCATCCAAATGGTCGAGCAGCAAAAAATCCCCGTTCGTGAAATCATTACCCACGAATACGAGCTCAAAGATTTCGAAATCCCATTGCTACAAATGGAAACTCGAGATCCGCATATTATAAAAGCGATCGTCAGACCCCCCTCGACAAGCGGGGTGTAAGCTGTGGATTTATTTGAGGTTCGGTTATCATTTCCTTCTGAGCGGCTAAGCGAGATTGAGGATACAGTCCGGCGAATCGTGACAAATTCGCTTGGCATCCGCAGTTTGCCGGAAAACGCCACCGTAGCGATTACAGCGGGAAGCCGGGGCATCACCGACTTTCCGATAATAGTGCGAGCTATTGCATCCGCACTTCGCAATCTTTCGCTTCACCCTTTTGTCGTTCCGGCGATGGGCAGCCACGGAGGAGCTACCGCGGAAGGCCAAGTCGATGTGCTGCGCCATCTGGGCATTACCGAACAATCCGTGGGAGCTCCCATTCTCTCTTCTATGGACGTGAAGCTGCTCGGGTATACGCCTGGACCATCGCCGTTTCCGGTTTATATGGATCAGCATGCCTGTTCTGCCGACGGGATCATCGTGGTCAACCGGATTAAGGCTCACACAGCCTTCCGTGGAAGCATAGAAAGCGGGCTGAGCAAAATGATCGCAATCGGTCTCGGTAAAATCACCGGCGCCTCTTTTATCCACGGTGCGGGGGTTCAAGATATGGCTATAAACATCGAGGAGGTTTCCAAGTATGCGCTGGAGCATGCACATATTGCATTAGGCATAGCCATACTTGAAAACGGATATGACGAGACCGCCGATATCGTAGGTGTTGAACCGAACGAATGGCACAGTAAGGAAGCCAGACTGCTGCTCCGTTCTAAGGCGATGATGCTCCGGCTTCCTATTGACGATATCGATCTGCTGGTTGTTGAGCAGATGGGAAAAACATTCAGCGGTTCCGGCATGGATCCGAATATCATCGGCCGGTGGAGAATTGCCGGTATGCCGGAGCCTGCTGCACCCAAGGTCAAACGACTGGTCGTGCTTGATCTTGCAGATAGTTCCGGTGGCAATGCCCAAGGTATCGGCCTGGCCGATTTCACCACGAAAGCGCTAACACAGAAAATCAATACGACCGCTACGTACACTAGCACTATCACAAGCACCTTTCTGCAGCGAGCGATGCTGCCGATGACTTTTGACAATGAGAAAGAAGCCATAGAAGCTGCCCTGCGCAGTTTGGGACCTGAACGTGAGCCCACAAAAGTGAGCCTGGTGCAAATCCCAAACACGCTGCATCTGGAGAAAATGTTTGTATCCGCTTCCGTTCTGGAGACGATGAAGCGACAAAAAGTACCTTTCGAATTAATTGGAACCAGCAGCTTAACTTTTGATGCTTCAGGATGTATCGTTTCAAAAATAACCCGTTCTTGAAGGAGAACGTCATGATGAATAATAATGATTCCACAGTGAGAGGTTACGATAAAACCGCACTTGTTCTGGATCCGCTTGATAATGTCGCCGTGGCCTTGGTCCCGCTTCAAAAGGGCGACCGCTGCGTCATCAGGTTTCCAGACCGATTGGATGAACTGACAGCTGAAGAAGCGATTGAATTCGGACACAAAATCGCACTTAAAGATTTCGAAGCCAATGAGCCTGTTATGAAATACGGAGAGGAAATCGGCAAAATGTGCACAGCCATCCATAAAGGATGCTGGATTCATAACCATAATATGTACTGCGAAAGGGGTTTGAAATAAATGTCCGACTCCTTTTTGGGGTACTATCGTAAGGATGGCTCGGTCGGCGTGCGTAATCTGATTGCGGTCATACCCTCTGTATTCTGTTCTGCCAAGGTCGCTGAGCGAATTGCTTATCAGGTGCCGGGATCTATTTATTTCCGGCATCCTGTAGGCTGCAGCCAGGTGGGAGAAGATCTGGAAGTAACAGCCAGGACTTTGATCCAAATCGGCCGCAATCCTAACTTCGCCGGCGTTGTCGTGGTAGGACTCGGATGTGAACGGTTCTCTCCTTATGAGCTGGCGGATGGCATTGCGTCTACTCAGAAAATGCTATCCACTGTTGTTATTCAAAAAGAAGGGGATTCGCTAGCCGCCATCCAGCAGGGGACAAAATATGCGCGTGAAATGCAGCAAATCGCCTCACGCCAAACTCGTGAAGAAGCACCTGTCAGTCACCTGATGATCGGACTTAACTGCGGGGGATCCGATATGACCTCGGGCCTCATCGCCAACCCCGCCCTCGGCATAGCCTCGGATATGCTTGTAGCCCAAGGAGGCTCATCCATTCTAAGCGAGATCACGGAGTTGATCGGCACGGAGGAAATATTGGCACGACGTGCGGTCAACGAGAATATCGCTGCAGAAATCCGTGACATTGTAGCACGGACTGAGGAAAAGCTGCGGCGGCAAACGCAAAATTCAAGCAACGTCAACCGAACTCATCTCATTTCTAAAGGAAACTATGACGGCGGTTTATCAAGTGTGGTCGAAAAGTCACTTGGAAGTATGAAGAAATCCGGCAATGCGCAGTTTAGCGGAACTGTGCAGTATGGAAAAACGCCTGACTCAAAAGGTTTGCTGTTGCTGGATTCACCCGGGCACGATGGCGAGGTTTCCACCGGACAAGTCGCAGCCGGCGCCCAAATGATTCTGTTCCCTTCCGGAAGGGGCACGCCTACCGGGTTTCCGGGCGTACCCGTCATCAAGATTACCGGTAATCCCAAAACGTACCAAACCATGAGAGAAAATATCGATATCAATGCAGGCAGTGTACTGACAGGCGAAAAAACACTGAAGCAAATGGGAGAAGAAATATATCAGGAGATTCTCGATGTGGCCTCCGGCAAAATGACAAAAGCCGAGCTGCTCGGCCACGATGAGCAATTTTGCATCACCCGGCTCCCTTAACCTGTTCATACAAGATTATGAAATTGACATTTGAATGGAGGTTACCAACCATGAGCAAGTCCTACACATCCTATGGGGACCGGGGATTCAGCCAATTTTTGCGCAGAGCCTTTAATCGTCATCTAGGATATAGCGAAAAAGATTTCGATAAACCTGTTATTGGTATTTGTAACACATATAGCGAAATTAATCGTTGTCACTCCCATCTTGGCCCTTTGATCGAAGCGATTAAACGGGGTGTGATTATGGCGGGCGGTGTGCCCTTGGAGTTCCCCACCATTTCACTGGGTGAAATCAATACGAGCCCTACAACCATGCTTTACCGCAACCTTGCCGCTATGGATACGGAAGAGATGATTCGTGCGCAGCCGATTGATGGAGTGGTTCTCTTAGGCGGCTGTGATAAAGTAACCCCTGCCCAGTTGATGGGTGCTGTAAGCGCAGACATCCCGGCCATCATGTTTACAGGTGGCCCCATGGCCAACGGTGAATACGAAGGGCGTACCTTGGGCGCTTGCTCCGATTGCCGATATTTTTGGCAGGAATACCGCGGCGGCAAAGTTAGTGAGGAAGAGCTTGTTAAAATCAATACAGCGTTAGCCCCAACAGCTGGACATTGCATGGTTATGGGCAGCGCAAGTACAATGGCTGTCTGCTCCGAAGCTTTAGGTCTGATGCTTCCAGGTGCGGCTGCAATACCTGCAACACATAACCAAAGGTTAGCCGCTGCACAGGAGACAGGCAAGCAGATTGTTGAGGCAGTAAGACTGGAACTTAAGCCGTCAAGAATACTCACTCAGGGCAGCTTTGAGAACGCAATCAGGCTTCTTATGGCTGTTGGCGGTTCCTCCAACGCTGTCATCCATCTCATCGCCATAGCTGGGCGCATGGGAATCGAGCTACCGCTCAGCTTATTTGATGAATTAAGCCGAACAACTCCATTCCTCGCCAATTTAAGACCTGCGGGAAAATATCAAATGGAAGATCTGTTCCGGGCAGGGGGAGCTCCCGCTGTTCTTAAGGAACTCTCCCCTCTCCTGCATCTAAATGAAATGACTATCACCGGTCAACCTATTGGCGAGTGGTTGAAGGATATCACGATCTCCGAAACGTATCGCGATATTGTCCATCCTTACGATAAGCCGCTTCACCCTGAAGGCGGTATCGCTATTTTGCACGGCAATCTGGCTCCGAATGGTGCCGTCATTAAGACGAAGGCCGCTTCCAAATCTCTGCTTTCGCATTGCGGTAAAGCCATCGTCTTCACCTCGGTCGAAGACTTGGAAGCACGTGTAAACGACCCTGAGCTGGATGTAAGGGAAAACGATATTCTCGTACTCCAGTACGCTGGACCCATCGGTGCTCCGGGTATGCCGGAGGTGGGTATGCTGCCTATCCCGGATAAGCTGCTGAAGCAGGGCGTGCGTGATATGGTGCGCATTTCCGATGCACGTATGAGCGGTACCGCCTTCGGCACCGTCGTGCTGCATGTTACACCGGAAGCTGCGGTCGGTGGAGTGATCGCTCTTGTAAGAACGGGGGACGAAATTGAACTGGATGTAGAACGCCGCTCTCTGCAGTTGCTGGTGACTGAAGAAGAGCTGGCGAGACGTCGCAGTGAATGGACACCTCCAGAAATTACAGGACGAGGCTACACTAGGCTTTACCAGGAGCATGTGCTACAGGCAGATAAAGGCTGTGACTTCGATTTCCTTCTGCCTGAAAGTTCAAAGGAACATAAATAACCCCATAAACACGATAGTCTGAATACAAACAGACGCCCTTATACTAGTTAATACATATAAGGGCGTTCTTTGTTACGGACGCATAATTAATGTATTCGCTACGACAAATCAACTATCAAGGAGCTGTTCCTGCATGAATATCGTAGTATTGGACGGATTTACTTTGAATCCGGGAGATTTAGATTGGGGACGGCTCGAAGCCTTAGGCAATCTTACCGTATATGAAAGAACGCTGCCTGAACAGCTCATGCAGAGAGCCGCAGAGGCGAACTTGCTTCTAACTAATAAAACTCCCCTACTCAAAGAAACGTTGACCGAGCTTCCGCATCTCCGCTACATCGGTGTACTGGCAACAGGTTATAATGTTGTGGATGTTCAAGCTGCTGCAAGTCGCGGTATTCCCGTAACTAACGTTCCCACCTATGGCACTCATTCTGTCGCCCAATTCGTTTTTGCCCTGCTCTTGGAATTATGCCATCGGGTTCAAATGCATGGGAACGCTGTACGGGATGGAGAATGGGTTCGATCATCGGACTTTTGCTTCACTCGCTCCTCACAAGTTGAACTACAAGGACGTACGCTCGGATTAATAGGCCTCGGCAGAATCGGGAGTCAAACCGCACAAATAGCAGCTGCCTTTGGGATGAAAGTCATTGCCGTCGGCAGCGGACGTACCCAACCTGCACCTGTGGCAGGGGTCGAATGGGTTTCACTTAACGACCTTCTCCGGCTATCGGATGTAATAAGCCTGCACTGCCCGCTTACCCCTGAGACGACGGAATTGATAAACGCAGAACGCATTCGAATGATGAAGCCTTCGGCTTTCTTGATCAATACATCTCGCGGTCCTCTCATCCGTGAACAAGATCTTGCTGATGCTTTGTGTGAGGGACGTCTAGCCGGCGCCGGTCTGGATGTACTGTCCGTAGAACCGCCACTGCCAAGCAACCCGCTGCTTTCAGCTCCAAACTGCATTGTTACGCCACATATTGCTTGGGCAACCAAGGACGCACGAGGCCGATTGATGGATACCGCCGTGGATAATGTAAGAGCATTCCTAATAGGTGAGCCAATAAACGTAGTGAACAACGCATATCTGGAAATCCGAAAGGGGGAAGACACCAGTGGCTCGACAACGTTTCGGAGCTGATTTAATCCATGAAATGAACAATACGAGAGTCCCGTACGGCATGCTTGCCATTTGGTTTTTGGGACAGGAGAGCGTCGTTGTAAAGGGTGGTGACACGACCGTCTATATTGATCCTTATTTATCCGAGAACCCAAAAAGGGCGTTTTCGGCGCCAATCCAACCGGAACATATCACTAATGCGACATATTGTTTGATTACTCACGATCATCTCGACCATTTGGATCTTGCTACAGTGTCCGTGATGGGGCGCAATAATGCGGGGACCCTCTTTATGGCACCTGGTTATTGCCACGCTGAAATGCTGAATCGGGGCATTTCTCAAGAACAATTGCTACTAGCTCGAACCGGGGAGTGGTGGGAAGGATCTAATATTCATATTAAAGCAGTTCCCGCAGCTCACGAGGAACTTGAATACGATGCTGAACTTGGCCATCGGTATGTCGGATATATCATGAAGCTGAATGGGGTCACGCTATATCATGCCGGAGATACGATCATCTATCCAGGGCTGGTCGATTCATTGAAGGAAGAAGCCATCGATATTGGCATGCTGCCGATTAATGGGAGAGACGCCTTCAGATCTTTAAGATTGCAAGGAAATATGAACTATAGGGAGGCAGTCGAGCTTGCCGTTGCTGCGGATATGGACACCGTTGTTCCTTTGCATTACGATCTCTTCAAAGGCAACAGTGAAAAGCCGGGCTACTTCATCGATTATTTGCATGAGCACTACCCAGAGCAGAAGAGTCACGTGTTAGCCCGGTATGAGAAATTCATTTATGTATCAAAGGAGTTTCCCTAACTAGCTTTCTAATTCATCAACCTGCCATTCCAATTGCTTTATGTAATCTAAAAGCTGGACTTGTGTTATCTTGTTCTCAACAACACTGATAAGCTCGTCCACTTCAGTTATCTTCTTTTTTGTAGTATTCTAAGAAGCCTGCCATAAAAGCAGGCTTTTTAGACATTTATTCTGTCATCGCTTTACCTTATAAAACTCATGATACAGCATTTCTGTAAATTTAACTTTTCGGCTCCAGCGGAAGCTGGGGATTCAGTCCATAAATGATTCATGCTTCGATACTTCTCCCCCTGGGGAAAAAATAGCTCGATTTCAGTAATAGAGTTCATTAACACGGGTTCAATTCTTCGACTGTCACGAGGTTTTGTTTGTCATTTTGTAAGGGATTGCGATGAACCTGTTCATGAGTACCTTATCCAGACCCGGCACATTGGCTATTAGTTCTGCAAAGCGGTTCAAATTAATCCAAAAAAACTTATCCGAGCGCACAGCCTGGAAAATGTCTGCCCATCCTCGGATAAGATCTCATTGGTACTGCTACATCTCGATGTATACTTTTCCCTGCTCCACCGACAAATCAAACGTTTCTACTACAACCTCGTAGGTTTTTGTGCGGACTTTATTATCTACAACTAGACTGCCGGTTTTAATGTCAAATTCCCAATGGTGCCAGGGACAACGAACGATTTCCCCTTCTTGTTCGTAAACAAATTGCCCGGGCAGCGGCGATGTGACCCACGAAGTAACCGGCCCTTTGCAAAGATGCGCCCCCTGATGAGGACAATAATTAAGAATGGCATGAAGCTTTCCGGATAATTTATAAATGCCTACGCTCCGCCCTTTTACATCAACAATTTTCGGTTCGTCCTCTGTGAATTCATCAACTGTTCCTAAATAATGGTGCGCCATCGTTATTCCTCCGATTTGTCCGGCATAGGCAGGCCATAGTATTTGGCAGCGTTATAGTAAAACACATTATTTGTTGTTTCTTTGTCCATTTTTGGGAAAACTAGCTTTGGCGAGTCGAAATCCCAATGCGGGTAATCGCTGCAGAAGAGCAGCTTGTCCTTGGCGTGCATAGCCTCGAACAATGTATCGAACGCTTGTCGGTTCGGCGTTTCCTCAATCGGTTGGGAGCCGATGAACATGTTGGTAAGAAAATATTCGCTAGGCTTTTTCTTCACCCAAGGCGTCTGCTCGCGCAGTGCTTTCCAATCCTGGTCAAGACGCCACAAGTAAGGAGCGACCCAGAAGACGCCGCCTTCGATAAACGCCACTTGTAGCTCCGGAAATATTTCGAATACGCCTTCGAAGATAAAGCTGGCCATATGGGCCATGTAAGCTTGCGTACGGGCAGCGCGGTATTCAATATAGTAAGATGGATAGCCTACATTCGTAGCAGGTGCGTTCATCCCATCGCCGATAGCTCCTACATGCATGGTGAAATTGATTCCATGCTTCAAGCAAGCCTCATATATCGGATGAAACATTTTATTTCCGTAAGGATGATGCGAGCCCGACGGAACATAAGCCTGAACCATTCCGGGATGGGAGCCGAGCCGTTCGATTTCCCGAACCGATGCAGCTACATCGTGAATCGGCAGGTAGATGGAGCCTCTGAACCGGGGCTCCTTGTCGAGCCAATGCTCAATCGTATAATCGTTGAAAGCGGAACACAATGCGGCCGAGTAATATGTATCGGCAGTGTTCGTGCACGCTATAAATTCTCCTGTCAAAATTCCGTAGCGGATGTCGAAAGGATCCAAAAGCTGGTCGATCATGAAATCAAGATCCGAACCGGCAGGACCGCCTCCTGGAGGGAAAGAATCGGCTCTTTTTCCGATGCTGCCTCCGTTCATCGTACCCGGCCCCCCACCAAAATTCGGTCCCCACAGTTCAATACGCTCCCTGTATTTACGCGGCAAGTAAGGGAACAGCTGCTTGATGTCCTTATAAGTATGATGGATATCGCAATCAATAACTCCAACGCCTTTGCGTTCCTTTGTCTTCTTGGCCGTTGCTTCTATCAAGCTCATAATTTCATCTCCTCTTCTTTGTTTCGGCAAGATTTGCATTCGCATGTTTCACATATCTATCATAAAACCAGGACTGCTAGCCGCAAATGGTAATTCGTCATTATGGTTTGTCATTTTGTAAGGTCAATGCTATACTTTAGCCTACTGGCAACAGACCGAATTCAGGGGGTACGGACAGAATAATGGGCAAGCGGCAGAATTCTGATATGTATGAAGAATCACGCAATTATGTTGTTGACGAGTTGGCCTTGAACGGCGGCTTATGGCCGGTCCGGATGGGACGCATCAAATCAGGCCCGGAGCATCGCTTCCCGCAGCGGATGATCGATTATTACGCATTGCATTTTGTTATGAATGGAAAGATTCGTCATGTCTACGAAGAACAGCAGATTGAGCTAGCCAAGGGCGATGTATTTTGTGCATATCCGGGCGTCGTATACCGCCATTTCATTATTCCGTCCGACCAGCCCTTGGAAATGATTTGGGTTTCCATCGATGGCGGGCAAACTCCGCTGCTGCTCGGGAAAGCCGGCTTCCGTCCAACTGTCCCTTATGTCCGAGGTTTGATCGGTAAAGAACTCGAAACATCGCTTGTTCATTTGTTCAGTCAACAGGAAGATAACGGCAGCCGGAGACAAGTCGAATTGATTGCGGCAATCTACCGTATATTCGGACTTATGATTCCGCAAAAAAGCACCGACAAGTCCGATGCCGGACCCGCTGCTTGGATTCCCCGAAGCTTAGAGTACATGAATATGCATTACACCGAAAATATCAACGTGCAAGACGTTGCTGCGTATATATCGGTTCACCGGGCTTATTTCTCCAAAATATTCAGCGAGCAGACCGGAATGACGCCCATTCAATATTTGCAAAAGCTACGCATGGAGAGAGCACTTCAGCTTCTGCAGCAAACACGGCATACGGTCACGGAAATCGCAATTATGCTTGGTTATCCCGATTTATATTCCTTCACCCGGGCGTTCAGCAAGCATTACGCAGCATCTCCGAGTAAACTTCGCGAAAAAATGCGGCAATGACCGGTAGTCAATCCATAACTAATTATCGGCCTATCTTTTACATTCCATCTATCAACAGACTCGGATATGACAAAAGCCACCCTTTCCTTGATAAAAGGAAGGATGGCTTTGTTTTGGATACAACACTTTATTCTTCCATATAATAACCCCATGCAGCTAAAGATTGTTGCTGGCAATCACTGTATCATTTTTTGACCGTTTTGTGCCCACTCCTCATTCGTTAAAATATAAAATTATTCCAGCCAATTAGCTTAGCCATCGCTTCCACATAGTAATAATCACCGTAAATCAGCGATACGCTGACATACCTTTCGATCGGCTTGTTACCTGTAGCTTCAAGCAATATGCCCTCGAATTCAGGCCGATCCAGCGTGCTATAATGTTGCGACAAAGATTGCATGATCGATTCTGCAGCTTTACGGTATACTCTTCCTTCTTCAGCGGGCAGATGCTCTGCGATTTCCAGCAGACCGGATGCCCCGATGCTTGCTGCTGATGTGTCTCTTGGCTCACCGGTTAAATCAGGAACGCGGAAATCCCAATGGGCGACGTAGTCATCCGGAAGACAGCTAAGATAATAATTCGCGGTACGCTTTGCGGCGTCCAAATATTTTCTGTCCCCCGTATATTTGTACGTATTCGCCATTCCATACAGAGCCCAAGCCTGCCCCCGGCTCCAAGAGGAGGTCGGCGAATACCCTTGACCCCCCGCGTATTCCTTCACTTCACCCGTATCCGCATCGAACACGGTAATGTGATGCGATGACCCGTCTTCGCGGAGCGTATGCCGCAGTACCGTATCCGCGTGTGCACGCGCGATTTGGGCAAATCGCGGATCGCCCGACTCTTGCGATGCCCAAAACAAAATCGACAGGTTCATCATCGTATCGATGATCGAACCCCCGGGGCGGTCTTCCTGATTTTGTGCCCGCAAAAAGCCTCCGGCCAAGTTAAAACGGCCAGCTAATATGTTCGCAGCCTGTAACCCCCTGCGTCTGGCGTCAACGTCACCTGTCAATTTATATTTAATCACCGCTGTGCTTAGAAATTGAAAGCCTACGTCATGATGAAACCGATTCTCTCGCAAAAAGCACTGTTCGATCCGTTCATCCCAAGACCATGCACCCTGGCGATACTTTTCTTTGCCTGTCATATCGTATAAAATCCACATCATACCCGGCCAAAAGCCGGAAGTCCACCAATCCAGGATTACATCGTCATAAACACCAGACACAGATGCATGAGGACATTTTTCACCCATTTGCTCCATCATCCGATCCACTTTCGTTTGTATCTGGCTCCACCATCCAGACCACGATGCTTCCTGCATTCCTGTAAAGTTAGTCATCAATTCTCGTCTCCCCTCGTTATACGTTCGTTTCACAATCGATCATTACATGAATCGTGTCGCCTTTATGCTCATTGCGCAGCTTAAACGCTTCGGCAATATTACTTAAGTGGACTACATGCGTAATCATTTCCTCCGTATTGACCAGTCCATCTAGTACAAGCTGCAAGCCTTTATCAAAATAATAGCGATTATCGATATCCCGCTTTGGTTCCGTCGAATAGATATCGAGCCTCTTCTTATGAACTTTGAAGAAATCGACCGGCTTATGGCAAGTTCCAATGCACCCGTACATTACGATGCGCGCATTCTGGGAAGCCGCATTGATCGCATCGACCATTCCGTCCCCCTCCAGCAAGCAGGGAATGACCACATCGAAGCCATCGGGGAAATCTTTGCCCAAAATATCCATCGTATTCGCGTCCGGCGACGGAATCTTATAGGTATGGGTTGCCCCATACTTGCGGGCCAGTTCCAGCTTTTCATCGTACAAATCCGTTACCACAAGGTTTCGCGGACTGTATAAGCTAACTATCTGCGTCATCACCAAGCCACTGACGCCTTGTCCGGTAATCAGCACATTTTTATGAGGGGAAATATCGCCAAGCTCTGCGGCATGAATAATGCCGGGGAGCACTTCGATCAGCGAACCTTCAATGAGCGGAAGCTCCTTTGGAAGAACCTTTACAGAAAAAGGCGTACAACAAACATATTCAGCAAAGGCCCCCCAAATATAACGAAGTGCTACAGGATCCCCCACCTTGAGACCGATTACATTAAGCCCTACTTTATCAATAATGCCGGCCACTTCATGGCCAAGCCGTGTCGGATACGAGACAAATTCTGGCTCGCGAGCCCCGCGAAATACTTCCACATCACTGCCGCATATGCCAACCCATTTCACCTTTACCCTTACTTCCCCTTCAGCAGGCTCGGGAATAAGCGCTCTTTTTAACGTGATATTCCCAATCTCCTCCACAACGGCGCACAGCTGCGTACCTTCGCCATCATAATCGAC
Organism: Paenibacillus sp. GCM10027630; assembly: GCF_042676305.1. Lineage (NCBI taxonomy): Bacteria > Bacillati > Bacillota > Bacilli > Caryophanales > Paenibacillaceae > Paenibacillus > Paenibacillus sp. GCM10027630. Next base: position 160,919 of record NZ_JBHTGY010000036.1, read on the forward strand.
CAACTGCATTGGCGGAACGGACATTTTTCTAACCATTCTCTTTAGCTCCTATCGCTATTGAATTACGTTACAGAAAATCTAAAAAAAATTTCTACTGAGGCCTTCGCGTCTAATCGGTTAAGCCCTATACTTTCTAATAATAAAGAAACACATAAACCCCGGATATGGTTAATACTCACTTGTTTTTGTCATTCCTCACCTTTTACGCAAAAAAAACTTCCTTCCGCATTTGCAGAAGGAAGCTCTATCTCACGATTCTCCACTCATTTAAAAAGTCATGCTCCAATATAATGTCCTTTCCAACCGCATTAAGTAGTGAATCTCGATACTGGGAAGGGGATAGACCTACTTGCTTTTTTAAAATTTTACTAAAGTACGGCAGCGTCCATCCTACCTTATCAGCTACTTCAGATATGGATAGTGATGTAAATTCAAGATATTCTTTGGACTTTTCCAGGCGGATGGCTTGTAGAAATTGGATGGGCGTAATACCCGTTTTATCGTAAAATATTTTGATCAAGTAGTTCCGATTAAAACCAAAATGCTTCGCTAGCAGATCAAGTGTAATTTTTTCGGCAAAGTTTGTTTTCAAATAGTGGACCAGTGGCTCATTATCATCTACCGAAGGCAAAGCAGCGTAAGGGCTCGCGTGAACGGCAGTCCCACCCAGCAGCAAGGATACCAATGTGCTCTTGAAGCCTGCTTCGATCCGTAAAGGGTGAACGGACACCGGATTTCTCATTTGCTGAAGCGACATTTTATACCACTGCTTGATCTCCGATAATTCCGTGCCCCTGCATATACAATACGGTTCAGCAGAGCCTAGGGCTTTCAAGATTCGGGAATCAGACAATCGAAATTTAAAATCCAGAGTTATCGTATCCTTCTTAAATTGAAAGCTGTGTGATACCCCACGCAATAATAAATACGCCGCGCCTTCCTTTACCGTGTATTTCTGCTCCCCAATGCATACCTCACCATCTCCAGACAAAATAACGAGCAACTGCTCATAATCATTATGCTGATGCGGCTCCACTCGACTGCTTGTTGAATAATCAATACGTGCAGTCCAAAGTAGTTGTAATTGAGAGTCTCTTAATTCATTCATATGCCCCGCTCCTAGGATCATCGTAAACTTGTTTCATAAATTATGTGAATCTATAATATACCACAAACATGTCTTAATCTAGGAAAAAAGCTGCTTGAACAAATTCACCCCTCTTCATTATGAACAGAAGAAGGGTGGAGCATCCTACTGCTTGGTGATGGAAAAATTCGCAAAATATACTTTTGCATCATTCAGATTTGTTATGTCTTCTAGGCTGCGATATATGCCCCATTTGGGGCGAATGAAGTTGCCGCTTCTCCACATATCCACTCCGCTGCTTTTGCTGTAAGATGCCAGTGTGGTTCCATCCAACTTCTTCAATGAAACGGATAAAGATCCGTTATCGCTCATTTTTGCCGTTACTGTAGCCTCGATCCAAGTCCCCTGCACGCTCGACCAGTCGATGCTTTTCAGAATCGTATCGCCACTGCTGCTCGAAGAGCTGTAACGAATCTGCAGCTCATCTCCAGAGCTTGTTTTAGCTCCGCTAAATGTTACGATCGGATGATCGTTGTCGCCACCCTCACTTTTCAGCTGAAAGATATGGGTGAACCGTTTCGACACAAGCATCGTGCTATCGACCTTGAACTTCCATTTGTAAGTTAGCGTTTCGCCCTGGAAACCTTTCAGATTATCATTGGAACCTGCATATACCTTGATCTCATTACGTTGATTTCCCGTTGTCGTTCCTGTAGGATCACCATCAGCATCACGGTGCAGATAAAAAATAAAGGCATTTCCTACGGGCGATTGTGTCGTCTCTTTAATATGCTGCAAATCATCAAAGCTATCTGGGGCTTCAATCGCATCTGGACCCAAAACGTTTTGAATCAGCTTATAGGTGGGAAGTCCATTATTCGGTCCGTCCGAATCCAAGTTCGTTGTAGTAGCTGCCGAAACGCTCGATTGAATCAAACACATCAACAGAGCCGTACACAGGGTCACCACTTTAGCTTTTTTCATCAAATCCACCTCTTTTTCAAATTTTTTAAGAAATCTACTTTCACTTTATAATGTTAGCGCTTTCAACCCCTTCTATTTTTATTATAGTTCTGTAAATATATGGAGTAAATGTCCTAGATATCCAAACATTTAACCAAAGTTCAGTTATTTCAAAAAAAAAGCCTCCATCAAAGTCGCTAATCACGGCTTTGATGAAGGCTAATTCGAATCAAGTAGCTAAAGGCTCAGAGCATTTTATTGTTGATTGTACAATCGGTATAGGACTACCGCCGCTTCCGCTCTTGTAACCTGATTTTGCGGATAAAGATAGGAACTATCTCCTTCAATTAACCCTGCTTTGAGCAAGCTGCCCACACTCTTCACAGCATAAGTCGATACAGAGGAAGCATCCTTATAGCTGTTTAAATCTCCAGAACCCGTTTGTTTTCGGTTGCTCGGTAATAAGCTTAGTGCTCTGTCCAACATCACCATCATGTCTTGCCTGGAAATGGTATCACGCGGATGGAATAAGTTATCATCTCTGCCATCTACGATTCCAAGCGCTTTTGCCGTTCCGACAGCATCATAATAATAATCGTCTTTGTTTACATCCTGGAACGAAGATGGGTTCACTCCCTTTAATCCCAAGGTACGGTGCAACAGCAGTACAAAGTCGGCTCGGGTCACTAGAGTACCTGGGCTGTAAGCATTACTTTGCGTACCTTCCACGATCGCTTTAGAAGCCAAGACTTCAATCGCTTTTTTCGCCCACATATAATTCGCTAAATCGGCGAATGTTTTGTACACCTCGGTTACCACGTACAAGCTGAAGTGATTCGTTTTAAACGTCACTACCCCTTGGATAGGATCATATTTTCCCGATGTAACGGTTTGTGCTTTGCCTTCCCGATTCACATACCATACGACTACATGCTCAGGGTCGGCATCTTTTGAGCTGAGCGTATAAGGCAGAGATACTTCTACCTGCGAATCCGCACTCTTCCAATCGATCAAGCTATCGCCGACCTTAAGCGCAAGGTCGATGAACGGTTTACCCGTCAACGTTTTTTGCAGCTCGGTGGGAAGTTGAGTGGTATCTGCCTTCGATATAAGCAACGAGGCCGTTGCAGACTTTTGCATATCCGCTGCTTTTAACATCGTCGTTGGTACGATAATGGAGCCGAATTCGGTTTTGAGCGCCAGCTTTTTGTTCCCATCATTTGCACTCAGGAAAGAAACCGGAATCGAAATTTCATAACCTTTGGAACCCTCTATTTTATTTACCAAAACCGATAGCGTCTTAATCCCGTCTGTCCCAGGTTTCGCTTTGTCAAAAAAGCTGCTTAGTGTATCCGTAGTAATGGATGCTTTGGAAATACCGCTTTTCACATCCAATGCTGCAGTCAATCCAACATCCTCTGGCTTCGATACGGATACGGACTCCGTACCTTGTGAGCCTGTAATGGCGACTCCGCCGCCGCCACCCTGCCCTGAAGACGACTTACTGGATGATTGATGATGTGGTTCTTTGTTCACAACGATAGTATAGCTTTTCGTTGATCCATCTGCCGCTGTCACCACATACGTCACCTGACTATTGAAATCGTTCACTGTCGTACCGCTCACCTGTGCCTTTGAACCAATCTTTACTATTGTGCCGGTAGTTGCAAAAATGGCTGTCAATGTGGACAAATCCGTCTGATAAGGCACCGTAACTGCAATATTAGTATTCACAATGACGCCGTTATAAGACGCCGGCAGGCCTTGAAAGCTGAACGACGTGATCTCCTTATCACTGCTTGGCGCGAGCGGTCCCACATCAGATGCCATTAACGGTTTGCGCGTTACTGCACCGGCTGCTCTTTGATCGGCTCCAATGTCTTTTAACTGGGAACGAATTTGTCCATCCATATCATCTGTAATGAAATTGAATGTCCCTTCTGCAGCGCCGATTACTGGGCTTGCTGCATCCGGTCTGTAAACCTCCTCATTGACTGATTTGGATAAGAGTGGGTTTACATTCGTGCGAATCCCTGTTGTCAATGATGTACTGATTGGTGATCCATAAACTATGTTTCCTTGAATCGTTGCAGTGGCTGCATTTAATGGTGCCTTATTATTTTCAAAAATTGCCTCTTTTACAGAGCTTCCCTTGATCAAATTATTGGCAAGTATCAGCCCGTCAGGACCAACAGTCTTGGCTGCATCGGCTGCTGCTCCTATGGTAATCCCATAATTGGAATCCACAATCGTATTAAAAGCAACGATCGCATTTTTCGCGGGCTGTGTATCCTGACCCGGCACACTGACTCCGGCCTGAAGTGCGATGCCAACCCGTTGATCGGTCGTACCTGCTACTCCGGAAAAGTAGTTGTTATATATCTTATGCCCGGAGCCATAGACACGAATTCCGCCTGAATCTTTCAAATTATTTTGCATAAAGAAGTTACCGTACATTTCAGAATTATCCGATATACGTAAAGCGACTGTGCCTCTGGATTCTCTTACGGTGTTATAACGGAAAATCGTATTATGTGCTTTAATCGATACAATTTCGATCTCACCCATCCAATGATAGAACAGATTATGCTCTATAGTAGAATAAGAAGGCTTGGTATCCCAATTGTTGGGTGACAAATACATTCCTACTTGAATGGCTTCCGTTCCATTAGCGTCGTCTAATAATCTTTCGGCAAAATAATTATGATCAATTGTCGAGTGATGCACGACGCCTCTCCATAATCTGAGGGTCTCACCTGTAAAGCCTTTTCGGATTATCGTATTGTGATCAATTCTATTGTAGGTTCCATAATTGTATATCCAAGTATGCTTAGGAAGCGACGCTCCTAACGGATTCATATCGTCCTTAATGAAATAGTCTTTATCCGTTGGGTTGAAGTCATCCATAGTCGTATTCGTTAGTCGGCAATTATTGGACAAATAGTCGAATTTCACCGCGCCATCCAGCTTATTAGCGCTTCTACCGATAAAGGAAAGGCCATCCACTATGAGATATGATCCGGAAACGGTAACCCTGGAAGCCCCTTGAAAAATAACCTGCCCCTGAGTTTCCGCTTTTAACGTGATCGGTTTGCCCTGAAGCCCATCACCGCTAAAATAAATATCGGCATCCGTCCATGTTCCGTTCTTCAATATGATGCTATCTCCCGGCTGCGCTTGCTTGCTGGCTTGAACGACGTCATCCGGTGTTGAAGCATAGAAGTTTCTGCTTGGCGAAACCGGCGCTCTCTGTTGAATGATAACTTTATAATCCGTTGAAACATTGGATAGACCATAAACCTTATAAGTCATCCCATTCGAGAAATCATTAACTGTCACATTACTCTGCTGAGGAATATTACCAATAAAAACACTTTTCCCTGGCGTTTCATACGAGGCCACAAGCTTCTTTAAATCTGTTCCGGCAGGTATCTTGACGGTAATGGTTTTATCCTTATGATCAATTGTCCCTCTGGCAATCGTCACGGTACCTCTCTCATCAGCCATAAGATTTGGATCGTTGGTATTGACAAAACCGAAAGATAATAGGGCTCTTGCTGTATCCGGTTCATCTATTACTTGGATCTGGCTGCTCGCAGAATATGAGCCCTGATCCACACTGACTGCCGTGATGGTCGTTGTTCCCTTCTTTATTGCCGTTGCCATACCTCTACTATCCAGACTAACAACGGATGTATCGCTAGATGACCATTGCACACTTGGATTAGACGCATTTGTCGGCGATACATCAGCCCCTAATAAGACGGACTGACCAGGTACTAAAGCTTTCGGAATACTCAAGGCTAGTCCACTTACCGGGACATAAACTTCCTGATCTAATACGGTCACAACGGATTCCCGATAAATTCCGGTGGCAATATTCGTTGCGCGAATGGTAACTGAACCCGGAGAAACCGGGGTTGCAGGAGTTACCAAACCAGTGATCATATCTACGGTTGCAATATTCTTGTTGTTTGATGTCCATTTTATGCTCAAACCTGTCGCATCCGTAGGCGTTACATTGGCAACAGATAACTGTAAGGTTTCGTTTCTTCCAATCTCTGCTGAACTTTTGTTTAGCTGCATAGCCGTTACCGGTTTGGTTGTCAAACGATCTCCGGAGATGGTCAAATCGTCGACGTTAAGATAAACTGAATTGGATCCATCGCTCCTGAATCGGAACATAAAATAAGCATTATCGTTGGCGCGAGTATCGTTAATCGTAAAGTAATAGTTGGTAAAAGAGGTGCTTGATACTGTTTGTGTATTTGCTTTTTCAATCCACGTCTTGCCACCGTCAGGAGACCATTCTGAATATAGTGTTCCTCCCGGTGAGCCTTGGGTTCGGGCATAGTAAGAAACAGTAATATTTTGATAGGTAGCCGTACTCACATTGATCGTAGCTACACTGCCGATATTAGCCTTAACCGGAAGCTTTAGAGATACGGGTCCAGATCTATAAAAGCCGGAGGAACCCGTTTTCACAAAAATCTTGGAATCAGCTTGTAATAGACCTTTTGAATATTCACCTTTGTACCATACTAGCGGTATGATATCGTTCGTAGATACAGGCAAAGGTTGAATAAGATCGTAATCCGACAGTCCTGCTGGAGTAGCCGCATTTATATATTCATTGGTATCAAAACCGGTTGAATAAATAGTGACTGGGGCCGCATGTGCGGCTGGCACTATACCTCCGAAGTTTATTGCCGTATAAATCATCACAAAAGTAAGTATGGAAGAAACCTTCCTAAGTATTTTCTTTCCCATTTCAATCCTCCCTCGTAGTAGTAAAACCTCGCGCTAACCAAAGCAAGCCGGATATTTTGTATTCACGGTTAGAATCTATTACCGCAAACTGACTAACTATATCGACCGGCTCTGCTGGGAACCGCTTTCAACCTGCTATAACAATATGAAAGACTCCTTCCCCTCGCAGTATATCGTACAAGATTCAATTCACCCTTGTATATGTCGATAATCTAGTTCTATTTAATCAAAATTCAGAAGTTGAGATTGTGGGACAGCAAAAAAACACCTAAAAAAACTTCCTTACTGTATATTTTCATTACAGAGCCAGATCCCTTCTAATTCTTCAACCTTCCATTATTCTAAAGCTGGGCTTGTGTTCTCATGGTAACAAACCTAGGTATACTTTCATTTTCTAACTTTATTACCTCTTCGAAAAAATCACTTTTTTTACTAATAGGCTTGCACCGAGAGTTTCTAAAAGATAGTAGAGTCTTTAAGAAAAGCTCCCAGTTTTCAAGTCTATTGTGTAAAAGCAATATTGTATAGTAGTGATCTCTGTTGTTAGTAAACGGAAAGTCAACATATTTTTTGTTATATTCTATTGAAGCTCTCATTGAAATTATCTTGTTCTCAGCAACTCCAATAAGCTCGTCCACTTCAGTTACCTTCCTTTTGTTGTATTCTAAAAAGCCTGCCGCTAAAAGCAGGCTAATTAGTCATTTATTTTATCATCGCTTTACCTTATAAAACTCATGATAAAGCTTCATCAACGCCCGCTTCTCAATCCGAGATACATAGCTGCGCGAGATACCTAGCTCCTTTGCAATCTCCCTCTGTGTCCTTTCCTCCCCACCTGCTTCAAGCCCGAGGCGCCCAACAACTACCTCTCGCTCACGCTCATCCAAAATATCCAGATTTCTGTAAATTTTCGATTTCTCGATTTTAAGCTGCACCTTATCCACGACATCATCGGCCTCTGTACCAAGAATGTCGATCAATGTAATCTCATTTCCCTCCTTATCAGTGCCGATAGGGTCGTGAAGGGAGACATCTTTCCGCGTTTTCTTTAATGACCTCAAATGCATAAGTATTTCATTCTCAATACGGCGGGCAGCGAACGTTGCCAGCTAGACTTTACCGCGGCTTTGGAAATAACCAATTACTTATGCAATCGGTTTGAGGAGTTGAGACATCGTTTTTTTCAGTTCGTTTAAACGAATTCTATTTCTCATCACGCCCTCTATTCAACTATTTACATGCTACATAGACCTAATAATGCGGGGTAATAAAGGGAGGAGTCGATCCATCGTAATCGGATCGTCAAAATTCCATTTCGCTTCCAGTACATGAACACGATCTTGGCCCAGTGATTTCCAATAAGGATGATTAGTTACACTCTGTGCCTCACGCTTGGAACGTTTACACTCATCCACGAGTAGAAACAGATGGTCAGCCTCGTAATCCTTGATCATCTCGTGTTCAATAGCGAAGAACGGAATTTTCCTGGCAATCAAATCCTTCACTTTGTCGGAAGGCTCGAAAGCTAATGGATGATATAGCGTAAATGCTACACCTCTCATTCCCAAGACATATATAACACCATCGTTCACGACGAAAATTGTAGCTTGCTTCCGTTTGTCCATAGGATGCATAAACAGCAGCTTCCATAGCTCTGTGGATCTCTGCTCATGGCTCTCCACCCAATTTCGCGCTTGGGTGGTTCTTCCGAATAGATCAGCTACTTTTAATAGCCGATCATACGTATGTTCAAACCGATCAATAGCTACGATCGGTGAAATATCGGACAGCTTATCTATCCAATCGAGTCGGAAACCACTGTATACGATGAGATCGGGATTCAACGCTTTCACCTTACCCGGTTCACCTAAGAGCCCGACATCTGCTATATTGTTCAGTTCCTCGCGATACACTACTTTTTTGCCAATTACAGTCATATCCGCTCCAATCGGCTTGATGCCAAGAGCCAACAAATCACCAAGTACAGCACCCACTGCCACAACTCTTGTGAAGGGACTTGTGCTACGATCATTTGTTATTAGTTTGTTGTTTTTTGTGCGGACATATTGTTTGGGCGTCATCCCCGTTTCATGCCGAAACTTGCGGGAAAAATAATATTCGTCCTTAAAGCCGACTCGGCGAGCAATTTCGCGTAAAGGATCATCCGTTTGGAGAAGAAGCTCCTTGGCCCTGTTAATGCGTACCTCTGTCAAATATTCAAGCGGTTTTTTGCCAATCAACGACTGAAACAAATCACTGTATTTCCAACGGCCAACACCCGACATTCGCGATAGCAGCTCAACCGTTATTTCTTCCCGATAGTTCTGATTGAGATAGTTGATCGTTTGTTGAACAGCAGATTTGGCATCGGTGAACGAGTGCGTGGTTTGGACATTTTCCATAAGCAATACAAGAAGCTCCTGAAGACGAATCTGCTGCTTACAACGTTCTACGTACTCATGTCTCAAGGCATCGCTAGCTGTATGAGCAAGCTGTTCTAGCAAATCGACAAGCCGCGACAATGGCATCACATCGATCTTCGTCTCATATGGAACACATGGCCCAATATCAATCGACGGTTCTTTTTCCCCCCTACCATAAGCATGGAAGCGAATCATATACACAGCACCCAGCAGATCACTTACGCCACTAATCTCTATTTCCGCCTTGTCCCCTGGGGCCAGAAGCATACAAGATCCTTGATCCGCATACAGGGTATGCCCCGCCAGATGAAGATTGCCTCCCATTCGGGCAAAGCAAATAATCCGATGGCCCGTCCTATCCGTAGGAACAAGCAGCTTGTTGGACAACAAGTCAATTATTTTCACTTCTAATATATCGTATATATGCAAGTACGGGGTCCCCTCCTTCTTCATCCAATCCTGATTGTCTCTAGGGATAGCTTCGATGCATCATGAATTCGTATCGTTAAGTCAAGGATACTTTTTATGTTAGAGGCAGCTTCTCTTTTTTGTCCAATAAAAAAACAGGTATTTCTCCATTGTTAAGTGTAACAAAAAAAAATATTATTAACGAGCATGATAATCATTATCACTACAAAAGGGGAATACAATCGATGATCCTTAAAAAATCAACTCGCTTCATACCAAAAATAGCGGTGTTATTAGCATTGCTTATCACTGTATTGGGTTGCACAAATCCAGAGCCGGCATCCAACGAAAAAACGGCCCCGGCACAGAAAAAAAAGGAACTCATCGTGTCATGGATGAGAGATCTTGGCCCTTCGAATCCGCATGCCTACTATCCTTCTCAATTATTTTCGCAGTCCATGCTTTACGAGCCGCTTATTAGTTATAACGAGGGTGGGAAGCTCAAGCCTTACCTGGCTGAGTCCTGGGACATTTCCCCCGATGGAAAAGAGTATACCTTCAAGCTTCGCAAAAATATTAAGTTCTCTGATGGTTCCTCATTTAACGCTGCAATCGTGAAGAAAAACTTCGATGCCATTATGAAAAACAAAAGTACGCACAGTTGGCTTGGAATCGCAAAGGTGCTTGAAAAAATGGAGGTTGTGGACGAGCAGACGATTAAATTAACGCTCTCTGAGCCGTATTATCCAACTTTACAGGATTTGGCGACAGTACGGCCTTTCCGCTTCCTTGGTGAAGCTGGTTTTCCAGACGGCGACGATACCTTAAAAAGCATTAAAGCACCGATTGGAACCGGACCGTGGATGATTACGGAGTACAAGCAAGATCAGTATACCGTTTTCACCAGAAACCCTAATTATTGGGGCGAGCAGCCAAAGCTGGATAAGGTAACTGTCAAGATCATTCCTGACAGCGAAACGCGCGTGCTTGCTTTTGAAAAAGGCGAGCTGGACATGATATTTGGCGAAGGAGCCATCAGCCTCGATACCTATAAACAGCTGCAAAACACAGGCAAATACGGCACGGCTCTCTCTGATCCGGTAGGTACCAGAAATCTGTTGTTGAACTCTTCCAACGAGAAGCTTGCAGATCTAAGAGTCCGTCTCGCCCTTCATCATGGCGTGAATAAAAAGAGTATAGTGGATGGCATCACAGCTGGTGTAGAGGAAAAAGCAGATTCCCTTTTATCGAACAATTATCCTTATGTGGATATGAAAGTTAACCCGATCGATTATAATGCAGCCAAAGCTACAGCATATTTAGATGAAGCCGGCTGGAAGCTGGCGCAGGGACAAACTGTTCGGGAGAAAGACGGAAAGAAATTGGAGCTAGAATTGGTTTACGACAAAACAGATCCGATTCAAAAAGTGATGGGAGAAGCCCTGCAAGCGGCGTGGGGAGAGATTGGCGTGAAGCTGAACATCACCGCTGTGGAATTAACTACGGCCACTAAGCTATTAAGAGAAGGAAAGTTCGATGTCCGTTTCTGGTTTAATTCCGGTGTTCCTTATGACCCCCATACACTTGTTAATGCAGTAAAAGAACCAAGCTTTGGTGTAGCTGAAGCCCATACACGAATTCCTATGAAGCAGGAGCTAGACCAGAAGATCCAGACCGTGCTTGCTTCCACGAACGAAGTTGAACGCAGAAAGCTGTACACGGATATTTTGACGACCTTGCATGAACAGTCCGTCATCGTACCTGTGTCTTATATTAAACAAACGGTTGTTTACAATAAAGCATTAAAAAATGTTACATTCCCGGCCAGCCGTTGGGATCACCCTTTCAATGGAATTGAGTAGCTATATTGGGAAGCGACTTCTCGCCATTATTCCGCTGGTTATCTTTGCTACACTCCTTACCTTTATCCTGATTCAACTTTCGCCGGTCGATCCGGCGGAAGCTTATTTCTCGGCTTCGCATATCCAACCAACGGAGGAGCTCCTGTCTCAGAAGAGACATGAATTAGGGTTGGATCAGCCGCTTTACGTTCAATATTGGCAAGCGTTAACCCATATCGCTCGACTTGATTTTGGAACATCGTATCTTTCCAATAAGCCCGTATGGGAAGAAGTGACGCTTCGGCTGCCTGCAACGTTACAGATCGCCTTGAGCAGTATTGGCCTAACGCTTGTAGTCAGCATTGCGCTTGGGTATTTGTCAGCTGTCCATATCCATAGCTGGGTTGATTATTTAAGCAAAGCACTTTCCTATTTCGGGGCTTCCATTCCACAATTTTGGCTTGGTTATTTATTAATCTTTTTCTTCGCTGTCCAATTGGATTGGTTGCCCGTAAATGGTATGGGGAGCTGGCATCACCTGGTCCTCCCTTCATTAACACTATCCTTTGCACTCATCGCTGTCTATACCCGACTATTGCGGGCAAGTGTATTGGAACAATTGCAAGAAGCTTATGTGCTGTACGCCAGAACACGTGGTATTGATGAGAAAATCATCATGCTGAAGCACGTAATGAAAATAGCTATTTCCCCTGTCATAACCGGCTTGGGCATGAATTTTGGCAAGCTGCTCACCGGTACTATTATCGTAGAGCAAGTGTTTTCATGGCCTGGGATTGGCCGATATTTTATAGAAGCTATCTTTAATCGAGATATACCAGTCATTCAATGTTATGTGCTTCTCGCTGCATGTGCATTCCTGCTATGCAACCTGATCGTTGATGTAGTGCAAAGGTATATGGACCCTCGAATTTCCCTGAAAGGAAGAACCGATCGGTGATTGCACCTATGAAAAATGTTCTCAGAGGCAGGAAAACTATTATCATGTGTTCTTGCTTCCTCCTGCTTTGTTTTTTGATCACGATTCTGGCACCTTTCATTGCACCACATGATCCGATCAAGGTCAATTTAGCACTCAAACTACAGCCTCCTTCGGCCGAGTATTTATTGGGAACAGATCATTTGGGACGTGACATGTTGTCCCGCCTGTTATACGGAGCTCGCATATCGTTAGGCTTAGTTTTTCTCGTGTTTATTTTATCATTGAGCATAGGGCTTATCGTTGGCACGGTTGCGGGTTACAAAGGCGATTGGATCGATACCCTCATCATGCGCTTCTGCGATGGAGTCATGGCCTTTCCGAATCTTGTACTTGTTCTGGGAATCGTAGCTATGCTGGGTCCAGGTATTATGCAGATAGTACTTGCCCTGCTGCTTGTTCAGTGGGTATATTACGCACGAATGTTTCGCGGCCTCGTTGTCAGTTTAAGGGAGCGCCAATTTATTACCGCAGCCATCATAAGCGGGTCCTCACCTTGGAAAATATTTAGACTACACATTATTCCTAATGTGCTACCCCCTATTGTCGTAATCGGGACACTTGAGATTGGCTGGGCAATTATGGATATATCTGCGTTGTCTTTCCTAGGATTAGGCATTCAGCCGCCAACCCCTGAGTGGGGTGCAATGATTCATGAGGGCAAAAGCTATATTCGGAGTCATCCAGAGCTGATGATATACCCAGGATTTTTTATTTTACTGGTGGTGATTAATTTCAATCTGCTGGGCGAAGCCCTATCGAATAAATTCGGGGTAAAAAAACGCTATTAAACAAGAAATGAGGCCCTTAGATGAAAACATCCCGCAAAGTATTGCAGGTAAGCGGCCTGAACGTCAATGTAAAGACAGATCAAGGCCTGCTTCCACTTCTTCACAACATTCATTTTGATTTAGTGGAGGGACAGGTTCTTGGTCTAGTAGGCGAAAGTGGCTGCGGCAAAACTGTTACGTGCAACTCCTTACTACAGTTAATGGATCAACATACGATTGTCGAAGGAAGTATTCAGTTGAACGGTCGTGAACTGAATGGTTTGGATCAGAAACAAATGCGTCAGGTTCGCGGCAAAGAAATTGGTTTTATTATGCAAAATCCGATGAATGCCTTTACACCTGTGTATACAATTGGAAATCAATTCATGGAGACGATCCGTGCACACAGCACGCTGAACAAAAAAGAAGCTTATGAGTTGGCTGCCGTTTCTTTAGAAAGAGTGAATTTACCCAATCCTTACGAGATCCTCAAGCTGTACCCTTATCAACTGAGTGGAGGCATGTTGCAGCGGGTGATGATTGCCATGTGCATGTCCATGAAGCCCTCTGTCGTCATTGCCGATGAACCAACGACAGCATTGGACGTGGTCAATCAATTGCAGGTGTTAAGGCAGTTGGAACTGCTGCGGTCCGAATGTGGTACAACGATTTTGCTGATTTCCCATGATTTAAGCGTCATTGCAGAAATGGCAGATGAAGTCATAGTTATGCAGTATGGGAAAATTGTTGAACAAGCGAATGTGTTTCAACTGTTCGATCATCCAGAGGATGCCTACACAAAAAAATTACTAAACGCGAGGTTGAGGCTGCCCGATCCTTCTAGCAAGCAGACGGTCGAGTACGCTGTAAACTTTTAAATGGGGTAACATATATGAGCTTGTTGCAAGTAAAGGAAGTCAGTCATACCTATAGAAAAAATAGATTATTCGGCTCATCGCGCCATCAAAATCCAATCCTTTCCAACGTTTCGCTCTCCATCGATGAAGGCGTTTGTCTAGGTCTATTAGGAAGCAGCGGCGCAGGGAAAAGCACACTTGGTAAAGTCATTCTAGGCTTAGAAAAACCGCAGCTAGGTCAGGTCATTTTTCAGGGACAAGATGTGTACAATATGCATGCAACGGTCCGCAAAAAGGTGCGTCGAGACTTGCAAGTTGTTTTTCAAGATTGCTATTCAGCTGTTAATCCACGTATGTGTGCCGAACAGATCATTGGAGAGCCGTTGAGTAACTACATGGCGATGACATTGCTTGAACAAAAACGCGCCGTCGGCGAGCTACTGGAAATGGTCGGCCTGCAATCGGTAGACATGGACAAATACCCCCATCAATTCAGTGGGGGCCAACTGCAAAGAATCAACATCGCACGGGCGATTGCACTGAAGCCGAAGCTCATTGTGCTGGATGAATCGGTCAGCAGCCTCGATATGGTGAATCAGACCCAAATATTAGCGTTGTTACGCGATTTAAAGCTGTCATTTGGACTTTCTTACCTGTTCATTACTCATGACATAAAAGCTGCTTACGCGATTTCAGATCGGTTAGCGGTCATGGAGCACGGAGAACTGGTTGGCTCATTCGAAAACAAGGATCTGATCTTCACATCGACACATCCCGCTGTAAAGCTTTTGTTGCAATCCGTTCTTACTGAGCATCCCCGGGATCGAAAAATCAAATCCGTTGCATTAGAAAAGCTGTCACCATGAACAAAAATTGCCCCTTATCCATACCTTTTCTCAAACTATATGTCATTACTTTCTTTTTTTTTAGCGCAAATCCGATCTTAAATATTATTGTCCCTCTGCGTGGTGAAGCTGAAGGCGCAAGCAACGCGGAGATTGGCGTCATGATGGGAGCTTATATGATAACTAGCATGCTCTTCCGTCCCTGGGCCGGCAGCATCGTTCACCGCTTCGGACCGCTGTCTGTTTTACGCGCTTTGTTACTTGCGAATGGCCTTATTCTCATTTTGTATACAACATCCGAGCTGGATTGGTATTTCGCACTTCGTGCCATGCAGGGTGTAACGACAGCATTTTTCTCCTTGTCGCTGCAAATAGGTATTGTTGATACGTTGCCTGACAATGAGCGCTCGCAGGGCATATCACTGTATTTGTTAGCGGGAATGCTGCCAGCGGTTGTAGGTCCTATAATGGCATTAACTTTGTGGGATTGGGGCGGAATGAACGCATTCTCGGCAACAATCATCATTATTGCCCTTGCCACGGGTATCATCGGCTATACGGCACCGCTGCCTTCCGGTTCGCAAGGACATCCGGACAAGCAGCAACTAGAAATGTCCATGCTCTCTCAGTTTCGCCAGCTATGGACTCATCGTGCATTTCTCGTAAGCAGTACGGCTATGCTTATTGCTTCAGTCACCTTCGGTGCCGTTACAACGTTCATTGCACTATATGCCAAACAAAGTGGTGTCGGTCATGCCGGCATATACTTGATGCTCCAAGCTGTCGTGATGGTTTTTTGCAGATTCGCATTGCGTAAACGAGTTCCTTCAGATGGCCAATGGCATCCCCGTTTTGTCATCGGTTTACTGCTGAGTATGGCTATTGGCTTGAAGCTATTGGCCTTAGCCGTTTATTGCGGAGCTTCTTTCATGTATGCTGGGTCCATATTGATCGGGTTAGGCATGGCACTGCTCTACCCTCATTTAGTGACGTATTTGACCTTTGTGTTGCCGATGTCATCCCGCAATACGTTAATCGGTCTGTTCATTGCTGTATCCGATCTCGGTCTTGTGCTTGGCAACATGGCGATGGGAACTATTGCTGATTATTTGTCCTACTCCTACATGTATGGCATATGCGCTGGCTTATTACTGATCTCTATTGCGATTATACTTATAAGCGGTCGCCGTTTAACAATCCGTTCTGAATAAATGTACGAAAAAAGCTGATTAGCCATTACTCTTATTCAAAGGATTCCCCAAGGGGTAAATCACCTCTTAACGTAGATGCTGTCCGACATGATCCGGGGAGTTGGAGAGGCATCTGACCCCAGTTCTGGACACGGCCAGTCCATTTGCGAATGACATTCACGGTGGAGAGATAGAGCATTTTGAGAAGAGCTTCATCGGATGGAAAAATGCTCTTGCCCTTCGTTACTTTACGAAACTGGTGATGGTAGCTCTTTACCTGACACCTACATTAATGACACAAATCTCCCTACATTGTATTATATACCCAGCAGGTAAAATAAAAAGCTTTTAAACGAGAGAGATTTTAGGTATACAACAATGTAATAACCAACAGTTCATATAAGACAAGGGTCAAAATAACTTCATCACTGCTCGGACCAATAAAGGCACGATGCACATCATGACGAGGAACCTTCAGATACAAAAATCCACCCTCACACTGAACGATAATCCCAGTGTACACTTGGCCATCTAATGTTTGTATCCTAACGAGTTGACTCACATGATGTCTGCAAATATGATGGATGCGGTCTCTTATCGATCTTAAACTCTGTGTTAGATGCGGGTCCGCTTGATATAGCGTTTGCTGGTGTTGCATAGCATGATGATAACTCAATACTTTCACCTCCAAAATTATGCGGTTTACTCCATCCTATGCAAATGCCTATCATAATGTACCTGGCACATCGGAAGGTAAGGCATCCATTTTTTAAGGTCAATTCTTCATATTTATTATCTACTAATTTTGAAACTTTTGTTACACCTGGTTCCATTCCCTTCGGATATTGGATAACCAAGCTTGAGTTATGTGATACAGTAACAGGAGGATAATCTGTAATTTTAATTAAGTCGGCGGGTGGGCCTAAATCGGCACAAGTCATCTTAAGAAAAGCTCCCAATTTTCAAATCTATTGTGTAAAAGTAAGATTGTATAGTAGTGATCTCAGTTGTTAGTAAACGGAAAGTCAACATATTTTTTGTTATATTCTATTGAAGCTCTCATTGAATTTATCTTGTTCTCAGCAACTTCAATAAGCTCGTCCACTTCAGTTATCTTCCTTTTGTTGTATTCTAAAAAGCCTGCCGCTAAAAGCAGGCTAATTAGTCATTTATTTTATCATCGCTTTACCTTATAAAACTCATGATAAAGCTTCATCAATGCCCGCTTCTCAATCCGAGATACATAGCTGCGCGAAATCCCCAGTTCCTTTGCAATCTCCCTCTGTGTCCTTTCTTCTCCACCAGCTTCAAGCCCGAAGCGCCCAACGACTACCTCTCGCTCACGCTCATCCAAAATATCCAGATTTCTGTAAATTTTCGATTTCTCGATCTTAAGCTGCACCTTATCTACAACATCATCGGCCTCTGTACCAAGAATGTCGATCAATGTAATCTCATTTCCCTCCTTGTCCGTGCCGATAGGGTCGTGAAGGGAGACATCTTTCCGCGTTTTCTTTAATGACCTCAAATGCATAAGTATTTCATTCTCAATACAGCGGGCAGCGAACGTTGCCAGCTTGGTTCCTTTATCCGGCGAAAACGATTCAATCGCTTTGATCAACCCAATCGTCCCTATACTTATTAGATCCTCCAGATCCTCACCTGTATTGTCGAATTTTTTGACGATATGAGCTACTAGTCTCAGATTATGCTCTATTAACAAGTTGCGCGAATGTTGGTTACCACTCGCCATTAAGCGAAGGTGTTTGTCTTCTTCCACTTCAGATAGTGGTTGGGGAAAAGCATTGTTTTTGACATACGAAACCAACAGCATTAATTCTTTAATAAATAAGGCAATTGCTGTGAAAAATCCAGGCACGTTGAGCCACCCCCTTGATGAGATTAGTACCATTTTATGTGGGCTAGGGCCTATACGTGCCTGTACTCATTAAATTTGATGTTGTTTACAAATCAGCAATGATTTTAGTTCCAATGTACTTAAACTTAAATTTCCGTTGCACACAAAGAGTAGTTCTATTTTTCTCTGGGCCAGTGAGATTACTAAGAAGTTCATCCGGCAAGCCTCAAATTGTAGTGTTAACAAAATTGGTTTTGCAAGTGATTATTACCTCATTAACTAACATTTCTATTATGTGTCTTTTCTCATTATTTCTAAAATTTGCCCTCCACCTAGCTTATTTCCAAAATTTTCATTAAAACAAAACCCGCCATTCAAGGTTGAATCCTTAAAGAGCGGGTTTGTTTGTTTACATCGGATTGTGTGCATATCGTGGTGTTTCCCCAGCCATTAATTGAAGGTGAAGATGAGACACCCACGTAGTTAATAATTCGGCAAATCCTCCATGTTAATCATTGAGAGCCTTTAAGATGTTCTCAACCCACGGTGGGATCACTTCACTATAGTATGTAATTTCTTGACTCTCTACTTCCAGCACTATTGCCCCGAAAGAATGACTATTATCGATCACCAATAAGTTATCTATCAGGCTCAAATGTTCAAGTAAGTTCTTCATTGATGTATGATGTCTCCTGATGATGTCCTCCGTTAGAATATTGTGGCCGCCATTCTGAACACGAACTGCTACGCGTTCAATGTTCAGACGATAGTCCCCAAGTCCAACAAAGAACATGGTGATATCGAAACCGTTTGTCTTGGCTTCCTTAATAAGTCTGATAACGTTGCCGCCGGCTAAAGTCGTTTCAACAGAAAAGTCACGCAAGTTACGGATACAATCCTTTGCTAGCTTAATGGCCTCTTTCCCTGCTGAAACACGAAAAAGCTCTGGATGCTCCGGGTTTATGGAGCGGGCAAGCGAGTCTGGATCAATATTCACACTTATCCCGAGCTGATCTACGATCAAATTTCGGATGGTACTCTTTCCACTGCCATTATTGCCTGCAAATACATACATTGTAGCCTTAGTTTCACTCATGAGTTACTCTTTGTCTGCAACAGAAACGATTTTGCCATCCGCATATTCTTTAATAATCTGTCCATTGTCAATTTTATAGACGATGTAGGTATCATTCGCTTTCGCATCCAATTTGGCCCGATCACCTGTCAGCTTAATTAATTTATGCAACTTCTGGGAATTTTTCATTTCACGTCACCCTCCGTCCGGCTACTTCTTACAAATATTATAGCATAACGAAGTCGGTTGAAAAAAGGAATCGTACACCCGCATTAACAACTTGTCCAACCACAAAATATGCCCTTGCATCGGCTATTATTGTCCTCCCTGATTACATCGTTTCGTCGCTCATATAGTTTGACTATATGAGCGACGAAACGTAAGTTATGTTCAATTAATAAGTTTCTTGAACGCCCCTGAGTTCTCCATCTCTAGCCACATGAGTAAGCCATTGAATTGCTCTGATGCAGTAAGAGGCAGCATGGATCACGCCCCGCTTGGCTGAACTCCCATAGCGGTGATCAACCGTTTTTCCGACAGGGAAGGGGCAAGGGAATCGATCCGTTCGGATCAGATAAATACAGGAAAACGCAGAACGAAAGGTGGGACTGAAAGGTCTTTCGTTACACATCGGGTACAGCACAATAAAAGCGGGCATAGAGAACATGAAAAAAAGACCAGAGCCCAGCCCTGATCTTCGCCCAACATTCCCTTATTTCCCCAAACTAAATGTTGATATCGACTCCACATGCGCGGAGTCGATAATGGTATATATTAACATAAATACCATATAAATCAAATTATTATGTACTCGCGTTCGGATTATTCATGCTACTATTGCAGTTTATGCTGCACTACTTTGTGTCCAAGCTTCAAGTTCAATAACCCGACTAAAGTTGCTTTTTGCGTTGGTTATAGTGAGTCTAATTTTATTTGTTACGACAGGTGAGAAGGTGAATTGCTTCCAGACGTTATTATTTTCAGTTACGTTACCATTTGTTAGAATAACCCAAGTCAAACCGTTCCAATACTGAACGGTATAGTCAGTAATTCCGAACTGACTAAAGGTCATTGTAGTTGTCGGTTCGCTAGGATTCCCAAAATTATCTTGGATTGTAAATACGTCTATTCCATAAATAGCCTGACTTCCATTAAAATCAATCTGCACCCAATCCGGGTAAACATCTGGAGTTCCATCGTTCCATCCGCCACCATTACCCCAGTTTAATCCCCGCCTATCTCCATTGTTTATACTTGATTCAGTAAAACTGCTACTTATTGTAGTTGAGGAGCTCGCAGTGCCTCCATTTAAAGCTAATGCTACATTAATACCTGATCTTTCCGTTGATAAATACGCTAATATCGCGACAGGAATGGAGCCCGTATTGGCTGTGGTGTTGTCGGATGTTCTTGTTACCGTGAACACTAGATTAACGCTAGTAGCAGCTGTTGGTGGTTTAATCGCACCGTTGGTTCCAACTACTTCTGTGTGGCTAGAAGTATGAATGGTTATGGTATATCCCGACGGGACGGTTGGCAACGCCAAGCTTGTCGCATCCGGAGCGGGTGTCGTTACGCTCGTAATCTCTGCGGCTACCTCTCCTGCCGTTAGTACATGCGCGGGTACCATGACAGCAATGGAGCCCGTATTGGCTGTGGTGTTGTCGGATGTTCTTGTTACCGTGAACACTAGATTAACGCTAGTAGCGGCTGTTGGTGGTTTAATCGCACCGTTGGTTCCAACTACTTCTGTGTTGCTAGAAGTATGAATGGCTATGGTATATGCCGGCGGGACGGTTGGCAATGACAAGCTTGTGGCATCTGCAGCGGGTGCCGTTACGCTCGTAATCTCTGCGGCTACCTCTCCTGCGGTTGCTGTTGTAATAATTTGATAGTAACAGGACTTGACAACGCCTCCTATCGGATCGCCAAACACATCATTGGTGCAAGGAGTATTCGTTGTGAAAGTTTTATAATTAAAATGGTCATTTGCTCCATAAGCTACACTCGCAGTCCCAGAAAAACTACACGTATCATTCTCATTCCCACAGAAGGTGTATCCCGCTGGACCCCCATTTGGCAGTACTGTACACGCGGGTACCATGACAGCAATGATGCCAGTATTGGCTATGGTGTTGTCGGATATTCTTGTTATCGTGAATACTAGATCGACAAGGGTAGGGCTTAATGGTGGCGCAATCGCACCGTTTATTCCAATTACTTCAGTGTTGCTAGAAGTATGAATGGCTATGGTATATCCCGGTGGAACGGTTGGCAATGACAAGCTTGTCGCATCTGCAACCGGTGCCGTTACGCTCGTAATCCCTGCAGCTATCTCTCCTGCCGTTAGTACATGCGCGGGTACCGCGACAGCAATGGTGCCCGTATTGGCTGTGGTGTTGTCGGATGTTCTTGTTACCGTGAACACTAGATTGACAAGAGTAGCGGCTGCTGGTGGCACAATCGCACCGTTTATTCCAACTACTTCAGTGTTGCTAGAAGTATGCATGGCTATGGTATATCCCGGCGGGACGGTCGGCAATGACAAGCTTATCGCATCTGCAACGGGTGCCGTTACACTCGTAATCCCTGCGGCTACCTCTCCTGCCGTAAGTACATGCGCGGGTACCACGACAGCAATGATTCCCGTATTGGCTGTGGTGTTGTCGGATGTTCTTGTTACCGTGAACACTAGATTGACAAAAGTAGCGTCTGCTGGTGGCGCAATCGCACCGTTTATTCCAACTACTTCTGTGTTGCTAGAAGTATGAATGGCTATGGTATATCCCGGAGGGACGGTCGGCAGTGACAAGCTTGTCGCATCTGCAGCGGGTGCCGTTACGCTCGTAATCCCTGCAGCAACGTCTACTGCCGTTAGTATTGTTCTCGGTGTTGCACCTACAACATTAGAATAAGCACTTTCTGCACCTGTTTTTGCAGCAGATGCTTTGAAATAATACAATATACCATTTGTTAGCCCAGTCACTTCATAAGTGGTTGAAGTTATTGTGCCAGGGGCGTTAATTAAACGATAAGTTGAATCATCAAGTGATTGATAAACATTATAATAAGTAGCTCCTGCAACCGACGACCAAGTTAAATTGATTTTTGAATCTCCCACAGTCGCAGCAAGGTTTGCTGGTGCTGCCAGCACCTTTAGTGTTGGCGTTATTGGATCAATTAGATTTAATAAATTAGTTAATTCCGAGTGTGACGATCCACCTGTTTGAGATAGGTAATAAACGATATCATCAATTTGAATACCATTTCCGTTACGGTCAATAGGAATAGCAGCAAAAATAAAATTAATTGGCAATAAAGAACAAAGAAATAAATAACATACGAGTAACCTTAATTTTTTTTTCACAGATTCCCCTCCATAGTTCTTAACTAGTAAAACTACGTGATTATGAACTTTGCTCAGAACGCAACATTATCAAATAGACTATCCTCATTATAAATGAATCTAATGACCTATCCCAGATGAAGAAATTCACTATAAGTTCCGTATTTCGGCAAAACTTGTCATTTTTTTCTAATTCACATGACTTAGGTCATGTTTTTTTTGAATCAAGGTAATAAAATATCTGCATTACCCAAGCTTCGAGCTTTTGTCTGCTTATGCAGCCAGGTCGAATCAAGTAATTTTCACGCATGACCCCAAAAAAAGACACCTCCGAGATTTCCGCTTGGAAGTGCCTGTATTTCATATCTTTTTAACTCTAATGTAAAAACAACATCAGCGGATTAAGCTGCTGCTCCCGGATACCTTCAACGACTAGCTTAGCGACTTGAATGGCCCCAGCCTCTTGAAAATGGGTGTTATCGCGTACTCCCACAGGATGATTCGGGAACTCTCCCGGCACCGCCCACATAAACAACGTCTTGGAACGTTCAATTCCATAAGATTCATACAGCTGACGGGTTTTCTCAGCCAAATCTATTACCGGTACATCCTCTGAATGCCCCAATTCCTTGACCGCTTGCAAATAATCTCCGTGTGTATTTTCCAGCTGCCCTTTGTCATCAAAAAATCTTCTATGGACCGGTGTAACCAGTACAGGTACAGCTCCACGTTCCCGTGCGCCGTCTATGTATTTTTTCAAATAATGCTTATATGTCGTATCAGGCTCAGTGCGCCGTTCTTCATCCGGCTTCTGGTCGTTATGTCCGAATTGGATAAATAAATAATCATTAGGCTGGATAACTTGAAAAATAGCATCAAGCCTTCCTTCTTCAATAAAGCTTTTAGAGCTCCGCCCAGACTTAGCATGATTGGAAACAGCCGCGCTCGCATTCAAATGATGCGGCAGCATCTGCCCCCAGCCCGCGTATGGATAACCTTCCGCTTCCTGATCCGTCACTGTGGAATCACCTGCCAAGAAGACCGTCACGATCTGAGCGCTTGCTTTGATCTCAAGCGAATTAATTCGCGGCGCGATGCCTGAGAATACAAGCTTCAGCCGTCCATCGGCTACATGAACGCCCATGCTTCTCTTTATGAACTGGCCCGCAGCCGTTTGGAGCTTATGCACAAGAAGGCGCCCTTCACCAGATTTAATAGTGGTTTCAGTGGCGATTAATGTATCCCCCATCATAACTGTCACGCTATAGTTGCCGTTAGGCACCTCTACAATAAACGCCGTTTCCAATGGAATGCAGAAGTCTCGTCGAAGCTCTCCTGCTTGAGACGCCTCGCGATCAATTGCATATACACGGCTTAGATCCTCAAATCCATAGCCCTTTTCTTCATCATATAACGATTGTTGTCCAATTTTAATATACCCTGACGCTGCTGTGCCAATGCCAAAATCAAACTTGAATTCCTTGTTCATCCCCATGTCCTCCCCTAAGTGTATCTGCCTGTTTCTTCTACTATACACAAAAACCGCCGTATAAAACTAACGGCGGTCAAATCTCTTACAATTAAAACTCCTTGCGGGATAACAGCGAGGATAAGAAGGTTAATGCCAAGCCTTGACCCCAGCCTTGAACCCGCTTATGAGGCACTCCCTTGTAGCCCTCCGCATCTCGCATGACAGCCGTTCCAGCAGATACGCCACCAACGGCCCCCTCTTCGGTGATCCGGTCCAAAATGCCTACAATGGACTTATTAACATATTTATTATACATTTTGCCGCTTGAAATGAGTGCTGCCGCGATTCCTGCCGACCCGGAGGTTTCCGTATAAGAGGTAGGATCATTCACAATCGTATGCCACAAGCCCGAATCTGCCTGAAGCCTGACCAACGCGCTCAGCTGATCACGCAAAGATCCTTCAATAATCATAAACGATGGATGAGTAACATGAATGTGCTTAAGCGCTCTCGCCATTGTGATTGCAGCCCAGGAATTGCCTCGTGCCCAGTAAATACCGGACATATGGCTTTGTGTCAGATTATCCCAACCGTGATAGTAAAGGTTAGTAGCAGGGTCTTGCAGGAACTCCTCATGACCATGATATTGCTTGATTCCATCCTCCAGATAATCCTCACGATTCAGCATGGTTCCGATTCGAACCAGGAAGTACCCGGCCATAAACATCGTATCTACCCAAGCCTGCTCCGGAAAATTGTAATCCTCCGAGTTAACCGTATGCTGGAATATGCCATCTGCAAACCGCTCTGCATCATTTTTCAGGAAATCTGCCATTTGAACGGCATAATCGATATATTTCTCTTCTCCAGTTGCTTTATATAAGCTTAGCAGTGAATGTCCGATGGATACTCCATTAACGGTCAGTTTAGGCAACCCATCCTCCAGCTGTTCATCGACCCAAGCTTTTAGCAGCTCCAAATATTCCTTTTTTCCCGTTGCTTCATAGGCTTCTGTAACTCCGTAGAAAGCTACGCCACCCGGCCAATCCCAGTTAAAGTCCATTTGAAAAGTTCGATGTACTACTTTATCAATAACTGCACGGATTTCATTTTCATCAAATTGTAGTGCTGGCATGTCTAACTCTCCCCCTAAAGTTTCCCTGTTCATCTATCATTAACCTTTCAAACCGCTGGTGCTAATGCCTTCCACAATAAACTTCTGAAAGATAAAGAATACGATGATAATCGGCAGCAGCGAAGCTGTTGACATAGCGAACATCCCGCCCCAGTTATTAAGTGAATCACCATCAAGAAATAATTTCAATGCAAGCGATACCGGATACAGCGA
Organism: Paenibacillus sp. GCM10027630; assembly: GCF_042676305.1. Taxonomy (NCBI): domain Bacteria; kingdom Bacillati; phylum Bacillota; class Bacilli; order Caryophanales; family Paenibacillaceae; genus Paenibacillus; species Paenibacillus sp. GCM10027630. Next base: position 186,168 of record NZ_JBHTGY010000036.1, read on the forward strand.
TGGTTTGCTTAAGTAAAGCAGCGGATTGATGAAATCATCCCATTTCCAATAAAACGAGAAAATCGTAGATGTAACCAATGAAGGTACAATTAACGGAACGATGATTCTGAAAAAGATGGAGTACTTATTGCATCCGTCTATTTTAGCTGCCTCATCCATTTCATGTGGAATCGTTCGGATAAACTGCATAATCAGAAAGATAAAGAACGGATATCCGAAAAAGCTGGGAATAATAATGGGCTTAAACGATGACAACCAGCCAAGCTTGGCGAACATAACATACTGCGGAATGATTGTAACGTCATGCGGCAGCATCATCGTCATCATGACACAACCGAACCAAAAGCCCTTTCCTTTGAAAGGAATTCTCGCTAATCCGTACGCTACCAGAGCAGAAGAGGCAACTGCACCTATAGTGGATAAAATAACGATAATGAACGAGTTTTTGAAAAAGGTTCCGAATGTGTTGCCAGCAAAGCCTTTCCAACCCGTAACATAGTTATTAAATTCCAAACGACTTGGAATCAAGCTGTAGGCTGTAGAAAAAATCTCGCTATTAGGCTTCAAAGAGCTGGCAGCTAGCCATAAAATCGGGTAAAGCATCACGAGAGCTAAGCCGCCTACCATCAAGTGGTAAAGGAATGATTTGATTTGACGGTTACCGAATGTCATGCTACTTCGCCTCCTTAGACTCATAATGAACCCAATACGTAGATGTTTTGAAAATAACCAGAGCTATAACTCCAACGATGATCAACATGATCCAGGCCATCGCGGATGCGTATCCCATTTCGAAAAATACAAAGGCTCTGCGGTATAAGTAAAGAGAATATAATAATGTATTATCCAGCGGTCCGCCTTCGCCCCGGGAGATGATATAGGCCGGAGTAAAAGTCATAAAAGCCGAAATCGTTTGCATGATGAGATTAAACAAAATGATTGGGCTTAGCAAAGGCAATGTGATTTTGAAAAAACGCTGCCATGCATTGGCACCATCTACTCCTGCAGCTTCATAGTACGAGATTGGTATGTTTTTCAAGCCTGCCAGGAATATGAGCATGGACGAACCGAATTGCCATACAGATAACGCTATGAGAGTCCATAAAGCCGTACCAGGACTGCCTATCCATGAGGTATCCGTATGAATACCAATCAAGCTCAATGAAGAATTTAAAAGCCCTTTATCTCCAAAAATTTGCGTCCACATTATGGAAACCGCGACGCTGCCTCCAATTAGTGAGGGTAAGTAGTAAGCAGAGCGATAAACACCAATGCCGCTAATAGCTTTGTTAAGAAGCATCGCTACAATAAGAGCAAAACCCAAACGAAGTGGAACGCTTGCAAATACATAGGTGAAAGTCACCTCGAAGGACTTCCATATCTTTTCATCATCCAAAAATATTTTTTCATAATTAGACAACCCGACCCATCTCGGAGACTCCATCAAGTTGTATTCCGTAAATGAGTAAAATAAAGAGGACAAGATCGGATACAATGTGAAAATAAGAAAACCTAGTATAAATGGTGCGGCGAACACGTAACCTACCACATTATCGTTTTCCCGTAGCTTCATGACTTTCAACTCCTCATGCAAGTAGTGTACGATTAATATTCCTTACCTTATCTTCTTTTATTTATTATAAAGATTCCTGATAGTATAGGAAGGCAAAAAACCGTTCATTTTGTTCAAAAAACCGACTCTCACCTTTTCCTTTGTAATAGGATTAAAAAAGGGTTGGAAGCAACATATAAATGCTGTTCCAACCCTGTTAACGCTTACTTTTTGTTTTTAACAAGAATGGCGTTTGCTTCTTTCCTGAACTTAGCCGCACCGTCTTCTACTGAAATTTTCTTATAAAGAATTTGCTCACTTATATCCTGCAACGACTTCATAACCTCAACCGAACCTACAGGATATGGAGGATCGTTCGGACTGCTGTTCTTTTCCGCCCAAGCGACATAATCAAAGACTTTAGTTTCTTCCGGCTTCAGCAGAGGCTTAAGACCTTCCTGAATCTTAGAGTTGATCGGAACACCGCGCTCACCCTTCATAATCTTATGAGCTTCAATATCGTTGATGAAGAAGTTGACGAATTTAATCGCTTCTTCTTTATTTTTGGAGTTTTTGGTCACGGATAGACCCTGACTGGACTTCAAGAAAAGACCCTTATTGCCGTTCGGCCCTGGAGGTGGCACCATATCCGTCGGACGTTTGGCGGCTGCAGTCCAAGCAATATATTGATTGGACCATGAGAAGGTCGCAGCTGCATTTCCAAGTACCATTTCGTCATCTTCCGGTGTCAGCTTTTTCTGCGCCATTTTGTCTAACGTTAGCACATAACCGGCGTCGTACCATTTTTGGTATCGTTTAAAGTAATCAACAAATGCTTTGTCATCGGTATATCCGAGGCTTGCACCGTCGTCCGTGTACATTTTTGAACCCACTGTCCGCAAATAGTAAGGGAAGAAGGTTTTGACATCCAGTCGATCCCCCAGCAGCTTACCGTTTGCCTTCAGCTTGGCTGCCATAGCTTCCATGTCATCCCATGTCCAGTCTTTCGCGGGCATAGGGACACCGGCACTCTTCAACATTTCGGTATCTATAGTCGGACCCATCGCGTTTACACCTAAAGTAATTTGATACTGCTTGCCATCGTATTCTCCAATCTTCAGGAAGCCTGGAGCTATATTGGTCTTATCCAGAGAGCCTTTCTCCATATAAGGCCGCAAATCTTCCAGCTGGCCTCTACCGCCAAATTGGCTGATGTAAGCGTCATCCATTTGGATGATATCAGGCAAATCATTAGCTGCAGCTTGGGGTGCAAGTTTCTTCCAGTAGTCATCAAATGCAGCGTATTCGGCTTCGAACTTAACATTTGGATTTTTTTGCTGGTACAGCTCGAGAATTTTTAAAGTATAATCATGGCGGGCTTGACCGCCCCACCACGCGATACGCAATGTTACTGGTTTAGCTGCTGCTCCCGCCGTTTCTGGTTTTTTAGCGGTAGCATCTCCGCCTGCCGCTGGAGCTGGAGTAGACGCTCCACCGCAGCCTGCAGCGGTCAATAGCAAAGATGCCGATACCATTAATGTTAGCGCTTTCTTCATTTCTAACGCCTCCCCTTATTATCTGCAAATGAACTGGTTACTCTATTTATTATCCACTTCCCCAATTAAAAAAGAAGTTAAAAATCCGTCTTTTTTGTTCAAAAATCAGACTATTCACAATACACTGATTTTTCAAGCATTTATTGGAAATCTTCTAGTTGGAAGTGACGATTATAAAAAAGATCAGAGCACCCGCGAGGGCATTCTGATCTTCAGGACTTACTTTTTATTTTTCGCAAGAATGGCGTTGGCATCCTTACGGAACTTGACCGCAGCATCTTCAACTGTAATTTTTTTGTACAGAATCTGCTCACTTAAATCCTTCAGCAGCTTTTCAACTTCAACGGAACCAACAGGATTCGGAGGATCAGACGGGCTGCTGTTAGATTCTGCCCATGCTACATAATCAAATACTTTAGCTTCTTCAGGCTTAAGGGTCGGCTTCAAAGCTTCCTTAACTTTGGAAGAAATAGGCACACCGCGCTCGCCTTTAATAATTTGGTTAGCTTCGATATCATTAACGAAGAAATTAATAAATTTCGCCGCTTCTTCCTTTTGCTTGGAATTTTTGGTTACAGAGAAGCCCATACTCGCTTTCAAGAACAGACCCTTCTTAACATTCGGACCTGGAATCGGAATCAGCTCAGTTGGACGTTTGGCTGCTGCTGTCCAAGCAACATATTGATTGGACCATGAGAAGGAGCCGAATGAGTTGCCAAGCACCATCTCATCATCCTCCGGTGTAGATTTCTTCTGCGCCAGCTTATCGAGGGTCAGAAAATATCCGGCATCGTACATTCTTTGATAGCGCTTATAATAATCAATGAATGGTTTATCGTCGGTATAGCCCAAACTTGCTCCGTCGGCTGCATACAACTTCTGATCCACCGTGCGCAGATAGTAGTTGAAGAAAACTTCATAACGCAAGTAGTCAGCCAGCAGCTTGCCGCTTGATTTCAGCTGTTTACCCAATGCTTCCATATCATCCCAAGTCCAATCCTTGGAAGGCATAGTCGCACCGGCTTTTTTCACAAGCTCAGGGTCAACCGTTGTACTCAAAGCGTTAACACCTAAAGTAATCTGATACAGATTGCCATTCAACTCACCTGTGCTCAGAGTGTTAGGCGAAACTGCGCTTACATCAATCGTGTTATTTTTAGTATAAGGACGCAAATCTTCCAATTGATTTCTTCCGCCGTATTGACTCAAGTAAGAAAGGTCCATTTGGATAATATCCGGCATATCATTAGCAGCAGCTTGTGGTGCCAGCTTCTTCCAATAGTCATCAAATGCTGCATATTCAGCTTCAATCTTGACGTTTGGATTTTTCTGCTGGTACAACTCAATAACCTTCAAGGTGTAGTCATGTCTTGCTTGTCCGCCCCACCATGCAATGCGCAGTTTAACAGGCTCTTTACTTCCTCCCGCAACCGTATCAGCAGGTTTTTGTGCTGTATTGCCGCCGGTTCCACCACAGCCCGCTGCAGTTAAAAGCAACGAAGCCGATAACATTAATGTTAAACCTTTCTTCATGTCTCTGATCCTCCCCTAGTTGTGATCTTTCGCAACTTCTGTCCTTATTATCCCCCTATCCGGAAAGATTATAAATTGAAAAAACCGTCATTCTTGTTAAAAAAACAGAGGATATTAATTCGATTTCATAAATTCAGAAGGCGTACAGCCTGTATATTTCTTAAACACCTGACTAAAATATTGGGGGTTATCCCCAAAGCCCAACTGCTCCGCCAGCTCAAAAATTTTAATATCGGACTTTTGTCCAATCAGTTCCGTCGCCTTGTTAATTCTTGCTTTCATCACGTAGTTGGAAAACTTTTCACCGGTCTCCTTTTTAAACAGCTTGCCTAAATAATCGGGATTCATATATAAAATTTGCTGCGCTACCCCATTAAGTGACAGTTCAGGATTGCCGAGATGCCCATTGATAATATCCACTACCTTGTTTACGATAGCCGAGTGTTTATTTCGGGTCTGCTCGTAATGGCTTACCGTAATTTGATGGGCTACTTCTTTGAAAAATGATTGAATCGCCTGTAATGTTTCCAAATCCATCAATGCTACCAGCTTGTCCATATAGTGATGAATCGAATCGGAATCTCCTAGACGAATCATGGCCATGTAGAGCTGAATAACATAGGATTTGGCCGTAGGAATGTTAGAGCGCAAGCCTGCAACCTTCTGAAAAAAGAGGTCGATCTCCTGGGACGCTTCCTCCCAATAGCCTGTTTTGATTTGCAGCATCAGATTATCCTCGTCAAACACAAGCTCGCCTATTTCGGGCTGCTCTACTCCAACGATATCGCGCTTCGTAATTAAGCTGCCTTCTCCCAAATAAAACCGATAATTCAAACATTCTAAAGTTTGCTTATACAATACTCTTGCCCGTGTAATATCATCCGCTTCACTAAGGGCAATTGTAAGATCAATCTTGTAATACCGGAAAAAAGTTTCACGAATTAAGCTGATACAATCAAGTAATTCACTCACTGGCTCGGTATCCTCTACAACTATGAGCACTTGCTCCCCGACTGTGGAGCTTAACACCATTTTTTTCAATAAGTCCTCCGCAATATTTTTCACGGCAAACATATGCTCAAACTCAAAGTACCCTTCTAGCTGAAACAATATTAAACGAACCTTCCGGTTCTCAAGATCCATCTTAAATAGATTGCGATAATATTCCCAGTCCCGCTTGCCATACGTTTTATTCGTAACAAATTCCTTTAAGAACTGCTCCTTAACATGGGGAAGTATTTTCTCCAGCCCATATCTCATATTATCGACAAACTGCTCGCGCTGCTCCTCTTGCCCAAGCTCCTTGACAAGCTCTTGCAAAACCTCGACAATTTTATTTTCGTTGCAAGGCTTTAACAAATATTGTTTAACTCCATAACGGATGGCGGAACGGGCATACTCGAATTCCCCAAAGCCCGACAGCAGAACCATTTTAATATTAGGGTAGTTTTCCGCGATTTTGGCAGCCAGCTGCAGGCCATCCATCCCTGGCATTTTAATATCGCTAATGATAATGTCAGGCGGGTCCAGCTGTACTTTATCATAAGCTTCAATCCCATTTCGGGCCGTCCCGATGAGCCTTGTCCCTGCTTTTGCCCAATTCACCACATTGGAAATACCTTCCAATATTATTCGTTCATCATCCACCAGCAGCACTTTATACATGTTGACTCCTCGTTTCATCCGGTATAATGACAGAAACCTTCGTACTTTTGCCTGGTTCGCTGTCCAATTGTAATCCGTAGCCTTCTCCAAAAGCAATAATGATGCGCTCTTCAATATTTTTCAGGCCGATTCCGCTGCCCCTTGTTCTAGCTTCTCCTCTTCTCACCTGATTCAGCAGCTCTTCCTCCATACCCGGCCCATTATCTTCAACGACCAGTAGTACACGCCCCGGCTCTCTATAAGCCCAAATGCGGATGAAGCAAGGCTCGATCATGGATTCCAGTGCGTAATGTATGGAGTTTTCGAGCAGCGGCTGCAAGGTGAGCTTAGGAAGCAGCAGGCCCTTCACCTCATCGGAAATATCCATTTCAAAAATTAAACGTTCTTCAAAACGGAATTTTTGGATCGTAATATAGTTCATCACGATTTCCATCTCTTCCCCAACTGTAATAAGCGTTTCTTTCAAGCTGATAGAGCTCCTTAGTAAGAAACCAAGCGATTCTACCATCCGGGAAATTTGCGGCTGTCCATTTGCTTTAGCCATCCAATTAATCGATTCAAGCGTATTGTATAAAAAATGCGGATTAATTTGGGCTTGCAGCGCTTTAAACTGGGTTTCTTTGATCGTTAGCTGCTTGGCATAATTTTCGGTAATCAACTCATTAATTTGCTGTATCATGACACGGAAGGTACGCTGAAGCTGTCCTACCTCATCCATCTGTACGTTAATCCAACCGGCCGTCTCCGCCTCCGCCAAGCGAAAGTCGCCCTTCTGAACCTGGCGCATCTGCCCCATTAATTCTTCTATGGGCCTGGTCAGGCTTCTTGAGAAATTAATGGCCAACGCCATTACCACCAGCAAGCTGGCTATAAAACCGACAAGCAAAATATTTTTCATCAAAATGATTTTCATAAAAATCTTGTCAAACGGTATCAAACTAAGGTAGGTCCAGCCCAAATAACCCGATTTGATCTCTGTAAAAAAGTATTGCTTACCGTTAAACTCCTTAATCATATAACCTTGATGTGATGCGTTAAAACTCGTTACTGCAGTTTCGTCAGCTGTATTCGTATGGATTGGGAAAATGGTGTGACCGTTCGAAGTAATACGGATTTCCCCATTTTTGAGCTCCGTGCCAGATACGACATCCTCCACAATTTTATCGAATTTAATGCGCACTATGATCGTTCCGAGCCGATTCAGCTCCAAATTTTGATAAGACCGAATTTCCCGTGCTGCAATTACGTAGTTTTCATCCTGAACCGGCATGATCCACCGTGTTTCTCCCTGCCCGAGAGCCGATTCCTTGAGAATCATTTGTCTTTTGGAAGAATTGGAATTATTAATTTGACCTGCTTGAGACAATCCGTCCTGCGTATCCGTAACTTCTATGGAATTTATATATTTCTCATACCCAGCATACTGCACAAGCCTGTCCGTTATATAGGAGCGAATTCTGTATTTTTCAAATTCAGGCGTTGCCTGATTAATTTGCGGCAGTAGGTTCTGAACTTGCGCGTCAGTAACAATATTGAAGGTAAGCTTATCAATCTTCCTAAGCTCATTCTCAATCCCGCTGGACGATAAATTCAGCAGCTGCGATGATTTGGAATATAACTGCTCATCATAAATAGAGTAGGCATATTGAATGGAAAAATAAGTAGTTAAAAAGCATACTGCCATAATCAGCGAGATTAGTGCAAATACTCTATGTTTAATTCTCATGTTGTTATAGATCGATTTTAATGAAAAAGAAGCTCGTCTCATTATGCCGTAATCCCTCCACTATATGCTCAGATCGAGGATTAACGGCTAGGATAACCTCCAAGGAAGAGCATGTTTGTCTTTCTCCTCTATGTTACATGATCAGATCGTTTCAATCCAATAGCTGTCTGTCCCAGCTCTACCGCTCTCGCTTGGCATGCCAAATTGACATTGGTATGCCATATTCATCCTGCTCCGGCGGATCAGGAATAGAGTTCAAATCTCCCTTGCTTACAACTCCGCTTACTGCTAATACAAGCGCATCAACGAAGTCGTCCCGCGCCGCTGCGCTCCGGCGGAACTGAGTCATTGCCTGCTCAATGACTTTGTCTGCCGCCGGAAATAGTGTGAGCAAATAGTCCATTCGTTCGCGATAGCCTTCTTCTGTTTTTTTATTAAAGGTCATCGGGGCGCCGAATAACGTGGCAAAGCATACCTCGGGATGTGCCTCACGGAATTTACGGCATGCACCTTCCTCGGACCGAAGCAAGCTATCTGCCTCGCGGATTTTGGGTACCAAATGCCATGTTTGCTTCGAGAGCCCTCTCTCCCCCATTCGGCGATTGATCCCATTAGCTTCGGCATAGTCCGCGGCGTCCAATACCCCGCGAACCGGGGCGGGAAAAATACTGGACGTTCTAAGCGGTCTCAACAATTGCCGCGCCAGCAGATCACACCGCCGTTCTTCCCTTCCTTCCGACTTCAACCCCATTGGCATATCCAGCAGAAGCAGCTCTGCATCGCTAAGCTCCTCCCATAATGCGAAGAGAGAACTAAACAAATAGGTTTCGGCATGGCCGGACAAAGACGACAAAGTTATGGCAATCCAGCCTCCTCTGCATCCATCGATTCCCCCATAAGTTGATCCACTGGTCATTTCTCATAGCCCCTTTATTCCGCTTTTTTTCCACTGGTTTTGTGCATTGCCAGTATACAATGTGGAATTCACAGCCTGGTGGTGTTTGTCCGTTTCCCCGCGACTGCATCTAGCATCTACTATATCAGATTACAAGGAAAGGATGTGATAGTATGGCTCAAACAACTCGTATACAAACTGATTTGGTTACAATCAGATTTCGTAACGTTTCTGGTGCACGCTTCATCACAGGTTTCTGTGTCATAGGCAGCTCAAGCCCTTGTCAAGGCTTCCTAATCATTAACCGACGCGTAGGGCCTGCCGCAAACTGCTTGCTCCGCAACGGCTTCGTGTTGATCGGAAGTTCCCGTAATGCCGTAGTGTATCAACGAAATCGTATCGTTTAATTCAGAGACAAGCAGCTTCGCAGCTGTACGTAACAAGAGCTCTCAGTGGTTGACCACCGGTCAACCAACTCAAAGACCGGTCTCCCTAATGCAGGGACCGGTCTACTTTATAATATCAACTTTATAAGTTTTCAGCGGAGCTGAAGAAGTCTGATATTGCAAGAAAAGCTACAGCTTAGACACGAATGTATCTTCCTCGATGGGCTTCGAATAGAAGCTTTTCTTATTTAATTCCACTTTTGTGTAATGAACGGCTGTCCCGTTTGTTTTAGTTTTACCGATCAATTAAATCCCGGCCATCCCATTCCTCATAAAACTGCTCCAAAAACCTCTCCATATAACTATGTCTGCTCTCAGCCATCCGTCTGCCGCTTTCCGTGTTCATCAGATCCTTGAGCTTCAACAGCTTCTCGTAAAAATGATTCACTGCCGTCGATTTACCATGCCGATACTCCTCATTCGTTAGCGAGCTTCTCGATGGCTGCTCAGGATCATAGATCAAATCGCCTTTCCAGCCAGCATAAGCAAATGTTCTTGCAATTCCCATGGCTCCAAGCGCATCCAGCCGGTCTGCATCCTGAACTACCCGAGCCTCCTTCGTCGTAACAGGGGGATTATTTCCTCCCTTATACGACATTGTGCTTATGATCTGCATCACATGCTCTGCCGCTTCCTCATCTACGCCATGGCTGAATAGCCATTCCCGCACCTTGTTCAATCCAGCCTCCAACGAAGGATTAAGTTTTTCATCCGCTACATCATGCAGCAAGGCCGCCAGCTCACAGATGAATAAATCTGCCCCCTCCTCCTTCGCAAGTATAAGCGCTGTTCGGGTAACTCGTTCGATATGCCACCAATCATGGCCACTGGAATCGCTTTCCAGTTGTTTTTTTACAAATACTTTTGCCTCATCTATCAATGCGGATTTTTCCATGTTCACACTCCATTCTTTTACTTCAGCAGCTTTCTATTTAAATGATGTATTTAATAGTATACGTTGAACCCACGTTCACCACAATCGGAACTGAGCTTCTACAAGCGAAGTTACTTCATTTTATTCCGGTTAGGGTACAGTCATACAAGCAATGCACCATCCCTCTACATATCATAAGCCATGCATATCTTCACGGGAAAATTACAAGGATAGGAAGTGAAAGTCGTGGCACAAGGCGTCGTGGACGTATATGTCTCGAAAGATCAGAGCGAAAATTCATTAATGCTGATAGCCAATTGTGGAGGCGGGCTGCCAAACGACCTTCATCTTATTAGAGATGGAGCTAAGGTAACGCTTAAAAGAGGAGATATAGAGAAGAGTATCGTAGTAAATCATGAAATAGGCGCTGAATGTGCTTTTAACTATATAGAAATGGATACTAATACTGCGAAAACTTTCGGGCTTCAAGACGGCAACCGAGTATTGCTAAATTATGATTCGGAATCAAGGAATCTCCAGATTCAGCGATTGACGAAAAGTCGAGCCAACGGGCTTCTCCGGCCTGATCCTCGCAAAACCCGTACTGGAGCTATCATCATCGGGTATTCTCTCTTAAGCTTGTTAGGCATCCCGCATAAACCCGGTACCTCCATAACACTTCGGTTAAATTCGGTCAGCCAAAAAATGAAAGTCCTCATTCCATCCAATGAATTGGATAGCGACCTGCGTTTAGCCCCAAGTACGCTGCGTAAATTCGGACTTGTCCCCGGGAAATTTCTCACGCTGGAATATGACCAAATCTCCAAAACATTATCGGTCTTAAACACTTCAGCAATAGCTTCCAAACAGAGAAAATCCACTAGAATTAAACCCATGAAAGCGATAAAACCGGCAATGATGGAAAAACCAGTAAAAGCATCGGGAGCTCCTATGAAAATGAAGAACGTGGGAAAAAGCATCGCACAAAAAATTTCAAAGAAATCAAACAGCGTAAAAATACCGGGAGCGTTGGCGATACTAGCTAAAAAAAATCGTATGGGCACATTAAAAACATTGACAAAAAACAGAAAACGATAAGTATGAACCCCTTGTCCATTACGAAATATCTCTCAGAGTCAAGATGCACAAGAAAAGACACCGTAAACAGAAAATTCTGTAACGGTGTCTTTATTATTTGGAAGCTCGATATTCCCAAAGCTGCAATGCCGCTCCGATCATCCCGCCCCAATTGCCCTTGTACATATTAGAGTGAGTGACAATGGGGTTGGCATGGATGAGGAACAGCTTCAGCGGCTGAAGGATCGTCTTGCATAGTCAAATCAGCTTATCCAAATAAATGCTGCTTACAGGCTGTCTAAGTTGTAAAATGGTATTAAAAATCTTTTCTGGAGGCACTTAGTCATGGACATCAAAACGTTAACCCGTTACAGTTTGTCAAAAAAAGGATCATTTGAAGAATACCCTTTCGGTCCTGATGTATTAGTAATCAAAGTGGCTTCAAAAATATATGCGCTGCTTACCGTACGAAATAATCAACAAAATATCAGCTTGAAATGTGATCCTTTTATAGCGGAAAGCTTAAGACAGCAGTACCCATCTATTACTCCCGGCTATCACTTAAACAAAAGTCATTGGAATACAATTATTTTGGATGGTTCTGTTTCAGAGGCAGAATTATTCAAAATGATTGATCATTCCTACGAACTGGTTTTTAAAGGATTAAAAAAGTCAGAGAAGGAAGCCATTCTTCAGCAATTGTAGACTAAACTTATCTATAATCTTTGAGCTTGGCTTCAACGCCGGTTTTGAATGATTGTGTGGCCGCTTCAGCGATCTGCTGTGCCGCTTTGCCGTCTTCTGCCGTAACAGACGGCGATTCACCATGCAGGATGCAATCGATAAAATGCTTCATTTCAAGCTGATAAGCATCCTTGAAGCGCTCAGGAAAAGAAGGGATAATATCGTGGGTACTGCCTTTTAGCGTCAATATACGTAAATCATGATGCTGAAGCGAACCAATCTGTATAGTCCCTTCCGTTCCCACAACCTCACTGCGAATATCATACCCGTATAAGGCATTGCGGCTCGCCTCCACATCCCCCGCCGCGCCCGAAGCAAACCGCAAATATGTAAGCGACTGATCCGAATCATGGAGCTCCTCCATGAAGGAATGCACCAGAACAGCACCATGAGCGGTAACAGAGTCCACCTCAGAGTTCATCAGGAACCTGGCAAGGTCATAATCGTGAATAGCCATATCGAGAAAAATCCCGCCGCTACTGCGGATAAACTCGGCTGGAGGAGATGACGGGTCACGTGATAGCGCTTTAAAATATATCGGCCTGCCGATATCCCCTGCAGCAATTCGTTTCTTTGCTGCGGCATAAGCCGGGTCGAAACGGCGCATAAACCCGACCTGGCATTTAACATTATACTTCGCAACGGTGAGAATCACATCATCGGCTTCATCCAAATGCAGGGTCACCGGCTTTTCTACAAAAATCGATTTTCCGCATTGGGCTGCCTTTTTGATCAACTCTGCATGTGTGCCTGTCGGGGTAGCAATCACTACAGCATCAATATCCGTGCTTTCTAACACCTCATTGGGATTACCCGACCACCTCCCAACACCCAGCTCCAGAGCTACTTGCTCCGCCCGCTGCGGATTAGCATCCACAACACATACAAGCTCCGCGCTGTTGATCCGTCCTGCCACGTTTTCTGCATGCCAGTAGCCTAACCTCCCTAAACCAATCACCGCAACACGAACATTACCTTTCATCTTAACATCTCCTCTCTAATAGAATAGACTGCCTAATTACTCATAGAAAGCGCTATCATCCTAATCAGATTATCATAATCCTTAAGGGTTGGATACACATCCTGTTCCTTATTATCACTTCTACCTGGGCCTATGGCTTCGTTCAGCCTTAGCCGCGGCGGCTGTAAACAACATGGTAAGGATCGCCCCATACATCGCTAACTCCATGTCATGCTGAGTGTCCCAGGGGTCTCCCTGCGTTCCAAGAAATAACGTGCCGATCTCGGGCGCAACCAGTAGAGCAACCCACATTTCAATCAGCTCATAAAAAGCTCCACTCGCAAGCACCAGCACAACAGGCAGGGCAAAATCCCATAAACCTCTTGGTCCCATCGTTCTCACAATGAACTCTCTGATAGGATAAGCTAAGAGCAAGCCGTATGAAAAATGAACAACCCTATCGTATCCATCACGTTCGGTATGAAACAGCTCCCGAATCCACGAGTCCAATGGTGTAGTATGATACGAATAGTTAGCGCCAAAAGTATGCAATATAAGGAATACGACAATAAGAAGATAAGACATATTCGTAAAAGCAAACCGCCGATAGGTCCCCACCAATCCTGTAATCGTTGCTAAAATCAATAAATTTTCCAAAAACCAATTAAATCGGCTGTACGGCTCAATAGCCATTAATACCCAAAATAGTAAGTAAATCGCCAACAAAACTTGCAGCATACGGTTGCTTCTAAACGGGCGTGTGAAATCGAATAGATCAGCTATCATTGTTGGTACCCCCTTTTTTAAATCAGTGTACCAACACGCCCCATTTTCCATAAGTACTAAATTTGTATAGAACCAAACACATGTTCTTATTCGCTGATTACATAGCAGAGAAAAGGAAAAACGGAGACGCGAAAAACGCGTAACTCCGTTGGTTTGGGTTCTATCAATATTGATCGTTTATTTACTAATTACTTCAAGGGGCTGATGATGTCCATAAAAAGTTTTTTCTCTTTTTACGGGGGCTGTCCATTTCACAGCATTGGAGATGACACGATGGATATCTTTGTTGTGATATGTAGGATAAGTCTCATGACCCGGCCGGAAATAAAAGATTTTACCTTGACCTCGACGATACGTGCAGCCACTGCGGAATATTTCACCTCCCTCAAACCAGCTAACGAAAATCAATTCATCAGGCACAGGGATGTCAAAATGCTCCCCATACATTTCCTCCTCCGGCAAATCTATGAAGGGTCCGATTCCCTCAACAATCGGGTGAGAGGGGTCAACTACCCAAAGCCGCTCCTTCTCATCCGCCTCTCTCCATAGAAGGTCGCAGGATGTACCCATCAGCTTGCGGAATAATTTCGAATGATGCCCTGAATGCAGCACGATTAAGCCCATTCCTTCATGAACTCTTTTGCAAATACGATCGACAACGTTATCTTGAAACCCCTTATGATCAACATGCCCCCAATAAATGAGTACATCCGTTTCATTCAGCACTTCTTCAGTCAATCCATGCTCAGGCTCGTTAAATGTGGCCGTTCTAAGCACAAGCCCCTTCTGCTCTATCCCGTCGGCAATTGCTCCATGTATTCCTTTTGGATATATTTCGGCTACCTCCGGTTTCCTCTGCTCTTGCAGAAATTCATTCCAAATCGTTACTTTAATCATGTAATCAGCTCCTTTTTAAATTAATAATGGATACCGTTCCGTCAATTGCTCCTTGCCACGCCATCTCTCGATGAATCAATTATCATTTGCATCACTTGTTGATTGCGGTAACCATCCATAAATGTTGGGAATAGAGGGGAATTGGATTGATTTTCTAAAGTGTCCACAAAGTCCTGGAGCATCAGTTTCATATTCCCTGCATCCAGGTGAACGATTTTATCTATCCGCGCCAGATTCTCTCCTTCTCTAACACTCAAATGAACTTCATTTGGTTTTTCAACGGAAATTCTAACGGTTCCCAAATCACCAAACAAAGTTATATTGAACTGATTATCCGTTCCAATTGCATTCTTATGTGTATAAAATGTGCCCATTACACCTCCAGCAAGCACACACTGGAATCCAGCAAAATCATCAACATCTACTTTAACGAGCTGATTAGTTCTTGGATCCACACGATGATCGATAAAGGTACTCATCATGCCACTCACCCTGGTAAACTCTCCTACAAAAAAACGGGCCGCATCCACCATATGAGATCCAATATCAGCTAGAATACCTGTACCCGCGACTTCATTGCTAAATCTCCAAGTATATTCATGGTTAAACATGGGGGCATTTTCCTCTTGTAAATAGTGGGCTGCAATATGCCGTATTTGACCTAGCGCCCCTTGCTCCACAAGCTCTTTAACATATTGAAAGCAGGGTCTGTAGCGATATGAAAAACCAATCATACAAGGAATCGGATTTTTCTCATATAAGGCTAACAACTCATCCGCCTCCTCCATCGTTCGCGTGAAGGGCTTTTCCGAAACTATTGGTTTACTGAATTCAATAGCGCATTTTAATATGTCAGCATGATATTTATTGGAAACACCTGATATTACAAAATCGATATCAGGATCAGCGATAAGCTCCTTGAAATCGCTGTACCTTTTGTCGGAAGCCAAACTTAAACGGTCACCCACTTGTTGAACTGCTTGCGTACTCACATCACAAATGGCGGCAACCCTTGTATTTGCGAGCTTCGACAGATTGTTCATATGATAATCGCCGATTCCTCCAAGCCCAATAATGCCAACTTTCCATATTTTTTTACTCATTTTATCCTCCTTTAAGTGAGATTCGCTATAGTGAAACTTTCTTCGTAAGCATTTGCTCAGGAAATGGATGAACAAGAATCTCTTTCTATTATTTTGCTTTCTACCAATATATTTTCCGGGAAATATCCTGGTAACACATCTAATTTATGCATTAACATTTTGACAGCTTGAACCCCCAGCTCCGAGGGCTGTAAATCCATGCTTGTCAAAGAAGGGTTCGATTGATACATCATGGATAGATCTCCGCATATTACAAATAAAGACACATCTTCTGGCACCCTAAGCTCCAGATCCTTGATAGCATTCATTACGCTAAATGCAGTGCGGTCATCATCTGCGATAATAGCAGTTACTTTTTTCTCAAGCTTGCCTAGTGTTCGTATTGTCTCTTCATATCCGTAATCCATATATTCACTCGAAAGTATAGCAGGCTTATGATGAATCATGTGTTCTTCCAACTCGATATGATAATCTTCCATTGCCTTTATGAAACCTGCTTTTCTATCAATGGATACGGTCATAAGCTCGTTTGCATTTAAAAACATAATGTTCCTATGACCTTTGTCTATTAAATATTTGCATATGGAATAAATAATCATCAAATTATCACTATCCACACTAGATGTATGATTTACATTGGAATTCATTACCCGACCGACTGTGACAAATGGGATTTGTCCATGATGCATAAGGTTGATACGCTCATCATCAGTGGCAGGGCTCATTACAATTGCACCATCAATGGGATAACTTGACAAAAAAGGTGTTTTTACTTTTTGCACAGGAATCATATCAAGCAAAACCCTATATCCATAATAGGAAGCTTCTAATATAACCCCGTTAATAAATTGATTGTGAAATGCGCTGAAAAAGAAGTTCCCATGCGGGATTGTCAACCCGATAGCCATTGTTTTCTTGGTCACTAAGCTGCGCGCAATATGATTAGGCACGTAATTTAATTGTCTGGAAACCTTCATAACTCTGTCTGTTACTTCTTTACTTGTAGGTCTTTTTTGACTAAACACATTTGATACGGTCCCTTTTGAAACTTTCGCCAATCTGGCAACATCATCAATTTTGGCCATTCCTTGTTAAGCTTCCTTTCGGTTCTCCAATTGTTGATTAAGCTTTTCCGCTAAATCAATCAATTCCAGCGGTTCGCTGATCGTATAATCCGGTATCTCGCTATCGTCTGCATGCAGCTTAGGATATCTTGGCGTCCAGCTCAGGAAGACACTTCTAATCCCCATTTGATTGGCTCCCTTTACATCCCGGCTCAAATTGTTGCCAACCATGATAATTCGGGAGCAGTCCTGTTCGCTAAGATCTAAAGCTCCAATTGCTGCTTTGAACATACGGGGACTTGGCTTATAAGCCTTAACCGTCTCCGAGTAGACCATTGTGGTAAAATAATCGTACAAGCCGTTTTGCGTCAAAATATTTTTGAATGATTGCGCATAACCATCCGCTACAATAGCAAGTGTGTAGCCACGCTCGGCCAGTGTCCTAACCATCACATCTGCTCCTGGAATTACATTAGCTTGAATGACGATATCGTGCTCATCCCGTATCTCCGTTCCCTCGTCAATAATCGTATCCCCACAATCCAGAAAAATAATTAGCTTCTTAGGTTCGGTAACATCCACTGTATTAGGATTCATTTTTTACACCCCTCAATTTCAATTCGTCTGCATAGTGGCATGAAACATAATGGTTTTCACTTACTGCGCGAAGCTCTGGCTCCTCCTGGGTACACTTATCAGTCCTGTAAGCGCATCTGGGATGAAAATGACAACCGCTAGGTGGATTCGCCGGATTGGGGACCTCTCCTTCAAGTATAATTCTATCCTTTTTATAATTCGGGTCAGGCTCGGGTACAGCCGACAAGAGCGCTTCCGTATATGGATGCTTAGGGTGAGCAAAAAGTGAATCAACAGGTGCTAATTCCACAATTTTACCCAAGTGCATAACAGCTACCCTATCCGATATGTTCTGGACGATAGATAGATCATGCGAGATGAAAATATACGTGATCTGCAGCTGCTCCTGCAGGTCCTTCAGCAGATTTATAATTTGAGCTTTAATGGAAACATCAAGAGCTGAAACAGCTTCATCGCATACGATTAATCTGGGCTCGGAAATTAGTGCTCTGGCGATAGCTATACGTTGTCGTTGCCCACCGGAAAAAGCGTGGGGATATCGTTTGAGATAGCTGACATTTAATCCTGTTTTTTGTGCGATTTGGGTAACCTTGTCATCAACTTCCGATTTGGTCAGCTTAAAGTTGGCAATCAACGGCTCGGAAATAATATCATACACACTCATTCTAGGACTTAAAGATGAATAAGGATCTTGAAAAATCATTTGAATATCTTTTCTGTATGTTTTGAATTCTTTACCGCGAAGCCCTAGAAAATCAACCTTTTCTCCGCCATCCGTATGATAGATCACTTGTCCTGACGATGCATTCATTCCCCTTACGATACATCTGCCTAAAGTCGTTTTTCCACAGCCAGACTCTCCGACGATGCTCAAGGTTTCACCCTCTAATAGCTCAAAAGATACATTGTCCAGCACACGAATGGAGGAAGGCTTACTAAATAATTTGTTTTTGGATTTCACTTGGAAATCTTTATTTAGATTGTTTACAGCTAATATGGGTTTAGACATATTGATCACCTTCATCCTCTTCCTTATATAGAAAGCATCTAACCATATGATTGTCGGAGATCCGAGTTTTGGGTACGGCTTGCCTATCGCATACACCCTCAATCCTATCGCTGCAGCGATCATAAAAGCCGCACATGGGAGGCATATTTATAGCCATTGGAACTGTACCCTCGATAGATTCCAAACGCTTATTTTTGTCCCCACCTAATCTTGGCATCGATCTGAGCAGCCCTTTCGTATAAGGGTGTTTAGGATTATTGAAAATCTCCTCTACTGTCGATTGCTCCACAATTTTCCCCAAATACATAACAGCCACTTCATCGCACATTTCTGCGATTATGCCAAGATCATGTGTCACTAAGAGAATGGCCATACCGAATTCCTTTTGCAGCCCTTTCATTAATTCCAGCACTTGTGCCTGAATCGTTACATCCAGTGCCGTTGTTGGCTCATCAGCGATCAACAATTCCGGATTGCAGGACAAGGCCATAGAGATCATCGCTCGCTGCCGCATTCCACCGGAAAACTCATGCGGATATTGATCGAATCGCTTCTCTTGATCGGATATGCCAACCTTACTCAGCATTTCAAGCGCAATTTGCTTAGCTTCTTTTTTATTTTTGGTGCGATGGATTAAAATCGATTCCATGATCTGATTTCCGATTGTGTACATGGGTGAAAATGCAGTCATCGGCTCTTGAAAAATCATCGAGATTTTTCTGCCTCGAATAGAACGAATCTGTGGGCCACGCGGATCCAAAGATAGCAAGTTCAATTGATTTAACGTCTTCTCAGAGGTGGAATGATAAACAATTTTGCCTGAGGTTTCACACTCTTTGGGATTGATGCTAATAATAGCTCTGCTGGTTAGGCTCTTGCCACAGCCTGACTCCCCAACAAGACCTAAAGTTTTACCTTTCTTTATTTCGAAGTCCACTCCATCTACGGCGTTCATTTCCCCGTTATCCATTTGAATTCGAATTTTCAGGTCCTGAACGGAAAGAAGGGGCTGTTCAGATTCAATTGGCGATGCTTGAGCTGTCATAATATCCCCTCACCCTACGCTAATATGGAATTCAATTATTTCTTATATGGATCCGCCGCATCACGTAATCCATCGCCTAGAAAGTTAAAAGTTAATACAGTAATGATTACAAAGCCTAATGGGATCAGCTTCCACGGGTATAACGCAATATTCTCAATCTGCTGAGCCTCCTGAAGCAATACTCCCCAGCTGGTAGCCGGTGAACGGATACCAAGTCCAAGAAAGCTCATTGCCGTCTCACCTAGAATCATACTCGGTATGGCTAATGTGGTTGCTACAACCAGATAACTAATAAAACCGGGTAAAAGATGCTTAATAATAATTTTCGTATCGCTTACACCTGCAATTTTGGCTGCTAATACATATTCTTCATTTTTTAAAGAGATAAACTTCCCTCTTGCAACCCTTGCCAGCTCCGTCCACCCAATAAATGCGAATATAATTACGATGTAAATGTACATCGTCACGACAGGTATGCGTGCCGGTATTGCTGCCGATAATGCCATCCATAAAGGAAGTGTAGGAAATGAACGAATAATTTCAATGATCCGCTGAATCACAGAATCTATCCAGCCCCCAAAATACCCTGATACTCCACCGATAATAAGCCCCAAGACAAAACTAATAGCAACTCCTAATAGAGGAATACTTAATGAAATTTGACTGCCCAGAACAATGCGTGATAATAAATCTCTCCCCATCCCATCCGTACCGAATAAAAACAGGCGCCCTGGCTCATCCACCCCAAATAAATGTTTATTGGTTGAAAATAAGCCTAGAAACGTATAGCTTTCACCCTCGACAAAAAAGCGGACAGAATAGCGGATCTTCTCGTCTTGCACAAACACTTTTCGTAGCGTAACCGGGTCTCTCGCTGATTTTAGTTCATTAACAGCAGGTCTAAGCTGAAACTTACCGTCTGCATCTTTAAAGCTCACCTTTGTCGGAGGGGCATTTACATATTTGCTGTCATAGCTCTGTAGACCATAAGGCGCTATAAACTGTGCAAATATGGCGGTAATATAGAACAGCGATAAAATAAATAAGCTGATACGAGCCAATTTATGCTTCTTCAGCCTTACATACATAAGACGCCATTGCGAGCTGTAATAAGCATCATTGGATTTGGCTGGTTTACTAATATTTGTTCTTTGTTTTCCAATTATCGGTATCGTTTTCATAGATCACATTCCTCTGAACTCTGTACGAATTTTTGGATCCAGCCATGCCAGTAAAATATCCGAAATCAATGTCCCGAGAACGGTTAATATAGCCATAAACAATAACCATGTACCAGCCAAGTACATGTCTTGACCTAATAAAGCGTTATACATCACGGGTCCCTGAATCGGTAAATTCAAGACAATCGCCGTAATGGTCGAGCCAGTGAAGATCGATGTTAGTGACCACCCAATTGTACTTACGATAGGATTCATAGCCGCACGTGTTGGATATTTAAGCAATATTTTCGTTTCGGACAAGCCCTTGGATCTTGCCGTTACCACATTCGGCTTATTTAATTCGTCTAACATTTGTCCCCTCATAACCCGAATAAGCTCAGCTGTATTGGCCAGACCGATAACAATCACTGGGATAATCATATGCTTCAATAAGTCAAGGACTTTGTCCAGAGACCAGCCTGCATTCACATATTCACTTGAGAAGAGACCCAACAGAGGATTGCCAAAATACACATAAGAAAGATACATCAATATGATCGCCAATAAAAAATGCGGTGTAGCCATACCAAGAAAGCCAATTGCAGAATACAAATAATCGCCTATTGAATATTGCCTTACCGCACAGTAAATGCCTATAGGAATCGCCACTGCATAAGTAAAAGCCATAGTTACTAAGGAGACGATTATCGTTAACCCCATATATTGCTCAATGACGACCATCACAGGCTTGTTATAGGTGAAGGAATAGCCAAAATCGAAATGAATAATAATATTTTTCATCCAAACCAAATATTGGATATACCAGGGTTGATCTAATTTAAGACTTGCTCTCATTTCATCCATGTCCTGCTGTGTCATGACATCGCCCGCAATAGACATCTTAGCCGCGTAATTAGATACATAATCGCCGGGAGGAAGCTGAATGATGTAAAAGACGATTACGGAAATAAAAATAACGACGGGTATTACCAAGATGATTCTTCTCAAAATATATTGGAGCATCTTGTATCCTATCCTCTCCGGTTAATTCGAAGATGCAGCTTAACCCCATAGAGGGGAATTTAAATTCCCCTCATTATGATTCAAAACTACTTACGGCTTGATAAAAAATTGTGAAGGATGCCCATGTCCAAGGCTGCGGAATTCATCCGCATACACCAAATCCTTAGGCACATTGCCCACCTTGTTTGATGCAATTACAAGACGAGGTGTCGGGCCTGCATAACCAATAATCCACTGATTTTTTTGATGAAGCTTAATAATCTCATTGCTCCATTTATTTATTTCTTCTTTACTTGCAGAAGCTTTTACTTTATTCCAGTAGTCAAGGATCAAGGCTACATCCCCTTCGGGTTTAACCCCTTCTTTGCCATTTGAAGACGAATACAATCCATAATGTCCATACCATGGGGTAATGACTCTTAAAGGAACAAGCGTATCAGGGCGGAAGGCAACATTGACTACAGAAATATTCTCGGTAGTTGCCGGGATTTTATTCGAGTATTTTAACTCTTGGTGGGTACCTTGATCCACAACCTTCAGGTCAACTTTAATACCGACGCCCTCATAGTACTTTTTAATTAATTCCAAGAAAGCTGCGGTGCTGGTGCTGCCTTCAATAATGGTAATGGTTAAATCCGAACCGTCTGCGTTTAAACGGAAATTATTTTTATCGCGTTTGGTCAAACCCAGCTCATCCAAAAGCTGATTCGCACGGTTTTTATCGAATTTACTCCACTGATCTGCCCAGCCTTTTTGATATCCAACCAAGCCTTCAGGTACAGAAGCCTGCTGGGGAGCACCTAATCCGTTCGTCGCAATCTCCGAAATTTCTTTACGGTCTACAGCAACCGACAATGCTTCTCTAAATTTAATATCCTGAAACAGCTTGCGCAGATTAGGATCCGGAATGGTCTGATTGAATTGCAGACCCGCGCTTGACCAGGTTGGAGTAGTCCAAGGGAGTACCCGGAAATTCGCTTTTTTCTCATTTTCCTTCAGTACTGTGAAATCTTTAAAGTCAAAATCCAGCAAGTTATAATCTCCCGCTAATGTGCCAAGAATTCTTTGTGCAGGATCTTGAACCTTGGTAGCTACTATACGATC
Organism: Paenibacillus sp. GCM10027630; assembly: GCF_042676305.1. Classification (NCBI taxonomy): domain Bacteria; kingdom Bacillati; phylum Bacillota; class Bacilli; order Caryophanales; family Paenibacillaceae; genus Paenibacillus; species Paenibacillus sp. GCM10027630. Next base: position 208,985 of record NZ_JBHTGY010000036.1, read on the forward strand.
CATGTAAGGAAGCTGATTTCCTTCAGCATCGACTTTCCAGAAATAAGGATTGCGCTCCATAATAAATTGGTCGCTATTAGGGTCGTTTTTAGCTACCCAAGCTCTTACAGTTGGAATTTGCGGATATACCCAATAGTAATAGCCTGTTGCAACCAAGAAAGATTTCACATCTTCAAAGCCCCATTTTTTAGCAACCTCAAGAGCTTTATCATTACCTATAAACTCAGGCAGAATCGTTTTTTGGAAATGCGCAGGCGCATGGAACCACTTGTTGTCAATGGCGACACGCTCCAAAAACTGCACGCTTGGATATTTATGTACGACCTTAAAGCTATAATCATCAATTTTAGTAACCGTAGCTAAAGCTTTTTCTCCAGTCACAGGATCAATGGAGTAGTAGGCATCATAGATTTTTTTGCCGAAGGTTTCTTTCGTAAGCATATACTCCCAATAAAAAAGAACATCATCGGCTGTGAAAGGCATCCCATCTGACCATTTCATGCCTTTCCTTAAGTAAATGGTGAATTCAGTTGAATCTTTATTAACGTCATAGCCTTTCGCTACATTCGGTTCAATTGTACTTCCATCCTTGTTGAATCGGAAAAGCGCTTCCTCTGTTGGTTGGCCAACAGCCCAACGGTCATTAGGACCTCCCCACGGCATTTTCCAATCACCGCCGAATTTGCCTATCTCCTCTACAACCTTTTCGACCATGATATCTTCCTTAACTGGCATACGTTCAGTCACAGCTTTTAAAGTTCCTGCACTGACAAGCTTTGTTAACATTGGAGCTTCTTTAAAAGCTTCAATTTTTTGTGGAACAACAGGTGTGGGAGTCGGCTTCACTTCTACAGTTGTTTTTGCCGTTGGATCACTTTCACATGCTGACAAGATTATGACTAGGATCAGAATCATCAAACAAAGCAACCCATTTTTTTTCAAACTAATCCCCTCCATATAGATATAACATGCTTCAATTCTTATTCGGAAAATACTTATAAAAATTTACTGTTACCTCACCTCCTAACGCAACGCATTAAACCGGTTTAATAAACTTCAATATTTATTGCTTCTGCCTTTTTTGTTGGCTGAAATCACATTTTATTAAACCGGTTTAATAAAATTGATAAAAGAAAAGTTTACTCTTAATCTTTCTCTAAAGAAAGAACATTTGGTGTAGACTTACAGTGCAACTCATCTTCTTTTAAACCGGTTTAATAAGTAATAAATGGAATTGTAAGCGTTTTATTATTTGTATCGTACATCTTAATAAATTATATTGCAATAGTTTTTTTACAATATTCAAGGAAATATTTGTTAAACATTCATTAATAAGGATGGCTCCAGGTAAAATAAAAAAGCCTAGCACTCCGTGAGGGGCTATAGGCTTATGCTTTCTTAACGTTCTTATCTTTGTCATCGCCATGCTCGTCTTCTTCTTCTTTTTCTTCCTTTTGCTCCTGAAATTGAACATTTGTTTGCCCTGTTATGTAATCAAACGGGTTATATCGACTGTCCGGAATTTTGTTCTTTATAATTGTTTTAGTCATAATATAAATGATCAAAATGAACACCGGAGCAATTAAAGATAATAAGACAATCGAAGTAAAATCCATCTTGATCCTCCTTTAACCTTAGCATTCGAAATTCAACAGGCATTATACAAGCACATGAGCCTGAAGGAAGTCATTTAAAAAGGTACCCTTAGAGAATTTTCCCTGAGGATACCTTTATCTTATACTATCTGGAGCCGAACCAGCAAACTTTGGAAGTTTCCTTGAAGTGTTCTCGGTAAGCTTAGACCCGCGTAAAGAAGCTCATCTCCTCCAGATATTTCATTTCCCGTAAAATTGAATTCTTTGAATAGCTCCATCCTTGTCTATAACGACCAGACGACCGTTGGATTCCATGCTCATTTTGACGATTCGTGTCTTATCCTTTATATGCATAAACAGATCTTCTTTCAATAAAATGTTTCCATTAACATCAATGTGGTATAATGTCTTTCCCGAAATCACATAAAACTTCTCGCCATACGCACAAATTGAATCAATTGCATCAGGGATTGACAACGCCTTTACAGAGGACTTGTATTGGGTTGAATTCAACTCCACTTGAGTTAACTGCTTGCTGCCTACATCAAGGATGGTCAGTTTGTTGGAGTCCCATATAGCAGCAGTCGCTCCGCCTGAGAAGCGGATATGGTTCCCAACCTCTGACGGAGAAGCCAGTACACCCTGCCTATCCCGACCGATGATCCAGAGATTGCCTTGCTTAACATCACTTACCGCCATATGTCCTCTTCCATCGGAAACAACGAAGTCATGCTCGGTCAGCGCCTCTCGATCCTTCATAAAGCCTACAGCCAATATATCAGGTACGATTTGATTAATTATGGCTAATCTTATATCCTTGCTCCAGCTAGAAGTCAATACATAATTATTTCTCTCGTCAAAATAAATTCCATCTGGATTATCTGCGGTTTTCACTAGGGTCGGGGGTTGTTTCTCATCCTCATACACGAATGTCGGGTAAGGACTCAAGTCCTTCCATGCTTTTGTGTCGTAACTCCATATCTTAATCATTTGATCTTCCGTTTTAATCCATATATTTCCATGTTCATCCGTTATGAGTTGTTGAATTCGGCCACTAGTCTTTTCATTGTAAAGTCCATGCTTGATTAATATTTCCGCTTCCGGAACCTTTAGTTTGGGACCAACAGGAATAATGCTTGGGAGCGGTACGTACTTGAAGTCTTCATTCGTTATAAACCTCAATCTGCGAATATTTCTCAGTTCTTCATCATAAAAGATCAAGTTCCCTGAAGAATCGAAAGTAAAAGAAGTGAACTCCTTTATGCTATATAATGACACTGGGTCAAGGGCTACTGGATACATTAGTTTTAATCCGTTATAGACAAACTGATTCCCATCATCAATAAATGGCTCCAGCTTTCCTTCCTGATCTAACGTCGAAATGCTTTTTCCTTGAGAAATATAAAATCTATCCTCTCTAACCGTTGCAAATTTAATATTGTCCGCTTTTACAAAAACTTTGGAAATTATTTGTTTTGTATTCATATCAATTTTCATAAGAACCATAGTGCCTTGGTCCAGAATATAAAGTCCTGAATCTTTCACAAGAGCAGTTAGCGGCTTTCCACTGAAAGCAATATTTATTGTCCAATCCACTTTGGGTCCATTAGAACCAAATCTACCTATGTAGCCTTTCTTGCTGTTACTGAAGATATAATCCCCATCTTGAAGTTGAATGATAAAATCTTGCGCTGCAATCGAACTTCCTTTATCCGCTTGCGCCACCAGCTTGCCAGTTGAACCAGTAAGAGATTGAATGGATACAAAATCAGGAACATTCCAGTTAGCTGCAAGCTGCAAATCCTTTTGATTAGATGATAGCAATAGCTTGACAGGAACCATACCATCCACAAACGGTTTCTGTTCCTTCGTATTAGCATTGACCTTGTCAGTACCAGAAATATTAAATGTGTCCGAAAACTTAAAAGTGCTTATGGCCCCCCCATTTTTGTCCAGACTGCGAACGGTGGGCATCGGAGTCCCTCTGTAATATTCAGTTTGGATAAAATAGATGTTATTCTGAGCATCTAGTTTCAGATCATTAAATTCATGATTGATTCTTGTCCCTTTTGAGTTAGATGACCCACTATCTTTACTATAAGTAACGGCTATATCATCTGCAAGCGTATCAACGATTGCATAGAGAGGCTTTATAGCTCCCTTATGAGTCAAAGTATCTGCTGCAGACTGCGCTTGAGAATCCGTCTTCGACGGAGCATCTGCTGCCGGTAGTGGAGCATCCTGAGGGAAAGCTTTTGCCAGCATTACCGCCGCTTCAGCTCTCGTGAGAGCAGATTTGGCGCGTACTGTGCCATCCTCGAAGCCCGAAAGGATTCCTTTTTCAACGGCGATTTCCAAATCTCGAAAAGCGCTGGGTGCAACTGAATCAACATCCTTAAACCGATCTTTCAATTGCATCTGTTCGCTACTGCTCCACTTCTTGATGCGTACAATAGCTGCTGCTACATCTTCGCGCAATGCGGGTGAGTCTGGAGCAAACAAACCCGGTTCTGACTGCGCTTGATTCTGTACAAATACATTTTTAAGAGCTTCTGCAAAAGGCTTGTACCAGGCAGCTTTATCTACATCACGAAATACAGAGACAGATGATGCACTCGAATCTGTTCCACTTAATTGAGCCGCTTTGTACAGCAGCGAAGCAAATTCAGCTCTTGTTAAGGTCCGTGAAGGCTGAAAGGTTCCATCCTGATAGCCTTCGATAATTTGTTTGGCAGCCATTTTTTGAACGGCTTCATAGCTCCAATGCGATTCCGTAAGATCCGGAAACGATCTTTTTTCTACAGCGGCTGTTTCTGCACTAGCTGTTCCACACCATGCTACCAAAAGCAATCCACTTACTAAAACAGTCCTCAACCGACTTGATTTGCTCAACGACCCCACCGACCCATAAATGTATTTTTATGCATTTTCAGCTATTTATTCTATTACAACCTTATTATAGAATATAACGAATCCTTCTACTCTGTCTAAAGAAATTTTGACAATTCACACCATTTTTTTTGCTATAATAGCTATTAGATAGTGCATACTTCACAAATTTAAGATGGAGGTTGAATCAATTTGAGTAAAGAATTGTCTCAGGAAGGATATTTCGGAGAGTTTGGCGGCAGCTTTGTTCCTCCGGAACTGCAAGAGGTGCTAGACTATTTAGCTGCACAATTCAATAAATATAAAGATGACCCTGAATTTAATGAAGAATATCGATATTATTTAAAGGAATATGTGGGTCGTGAAAATCCGTTAACCTATGCCCAGCAATTGACGGCCAAATGGGATGGGGCTAAAATTTATTTAAAGCGTGAGGATCTCAATCATACTGGAGCACACAAGATCAATAATGTCGTAGGCCAGATTCTGCTTGCCAAACGTATGGGAGCCAAGAGAGTCATCGCAGAAACAGGCGCGGGACAGCATGGTGTAGCTACTGCAACTGCATGCGCTATGTTCGATATGGAATGTGTCATTTATATGGGGGCGGAGGATACACGTCGTCAGGCATTGAATGTATTCCGTATGGAGCTGCTCGGGGCTACCGTAATTCCTGTCACCAAAGGACAAGCCCGATTAAAAGACGCAGTTGACGAAGCTCTCAACGATCTTATTCAAAATTATAAAAGCACCTTTTACTTATTAGGCTCTGCTGTGGGACCTCACCCATTCCCAACCATGGTCAAGCATTTCCAATCCATCGTAAGTGAAGAGTCCAAACGTCAAATATTGGAGAAGGAAGGACGTCTCCCCGATGCTGTGTTAGCATGCGTAGGCGGCGGAAGCAACGCAATAGGCTCATTTGCTCACTACATCGAAGAACCTTCCGTTCGACTGATTGGGGTTGAACCCGACCAGGCTCCCACATTAAATGAAGGTGTACCTGGTATCATTCATGGATTCAAATGTTTGGTATTGCTTGATGAGAACGGAAATCCAAAGCCTACCTATTCGATAGCTGCAGGCTTGGATTATCCCGGTATTGGCCCAGAGCACAGCTTCTTAAAAGTATCCGGCCGCGCCGAATACGTAACCGTTACAAATCAAGAGGTTTTGGAAGCATTCCAGGAGCTATCCCGTGTTGAAGGAATTATACCTGCCCTTGAAAGTGCTCATGCCGTGGCCCACGCTAAGAAGCTCGCTCCGACAATGAGTAAGGATCAGATTATTATCATCAATTTATCCGGACGTGGGGACAAGGATGTTGAGCAAGTATTTCAAATGCTTAAATAATTGCTTTTCCGGCTCATAAAGTTATACACTTGGTATAATCACATAGAAAAAGGAAGCTTACGGATTTCCGCAGGCTTCCTTTTTGTTTTATTTTTTGGCTTCATAGAGCTGTACTCTTTGTAAATTGCCTCTTTCATCGAGCAGCATCAGCCGTCCATTCGAATCCATACTCATCTTGTGAATGGGCTTACGCTCCCTCAGATAACCCGCTAAGTCTTCTGTCCAACTAATGCTCCCATTGGTTTCAATACAATAAAGCACAGTCCCCGACATCACATAAAATTTATCTTCATGGGTGCTGACCGCATCAATCGTGCCTTCGATTTTTAAATCTGCTGTTTGTGCAGCATACTGGTGATCATTTATTTTCACTTGCGTTAATGTTTTATTGCCTGTATCCAATACACTTAACTTTTGATCATACCAGAGAGCCGCTGTAGATTTCCCTGAATAGCGTATTTCTAGACCTACCTCAGACGGTAAAAGCTTATAACCCTTGCGATCCCGATCAATAAACCACAGCTCTCCCTGGGTTACATCACTCACAACCATTTGACCTGTGCCATTAAAAGCAATGAAATCTTTTTCAGTAATTGGGCCTTTATCTGCCATATAACCAACGGTTATTGCTTCTGGAGAAATTAAGTTTATGGAAGCAATATTCAGATCCTGACTCCATGCCGTTCTGTATATCCCCTTGCCTCTCCCATCAAAATGCAGCCCTCCAGTGTAGGTGATCATTCTAGGTTTAAGCTGCTTCTGATGGTCATCATAATAGTCAAATCTCATACCAAAAAAGGAATTCAAATCTGATGCCCATGTAGACGACTCTTGATACCACAGTAGCAGATGATTAACCGGTAGTTTTTTTTCTATAGCATATAGATTACCTTGATCATTCGATACCATGCTTAATATCATATTTCCTTGCTCATCTTTTTGAATTCCGATATCTTGGTTAATGAAATCCACTTTGGGTTTAGCTAATTTAGAACCTGTTTGAAGTACAGGAAGAGGCTTGGGTTCAATCGTTTGATTCTTAACAAGTTTTAGTCTACGCATAAAGTTCGACGATTGCTTATCCAGAAAAACAATATTACCTGTTGGTTCAAAGGCAAATTCACTGATCTCCAAAATTTCCCGTTGTTCATTATGATTCCTGTAATAAATATTATTTAAACTTAAATCATTATAAACTAACTGCCTTTCCTCCAAAAATGGCTCGATTCGACCGGTTAATTCAACCGAAAACAGACTTTTACCTGTAGAAATATAAAATTGGTTATCTTTAGTAGTAGCAGAAACGATGTTATCTGTTTGAACACCTATCTTTTCGACTAATTTTCTTGATTGAAGATCTACTTTAATGATGGATTTTAAACCTGGATCCAATATGTATAACAGTTCTCCTTGTACAAGTGCAGTCAAGGGCTTCCCGCTAAAGGCAAACGCTGCTATCTGCTCATTTTCACCATCTCCAGGTTTTATTCGTTGTATATTTCTATTCGTTATATCACTAAAGAGATAGTCTCCATTCGGGTGCTGAATAATAAAATCTTGCGTTGTCATCGTGGTGCCTTTTACCGTGTTCACAAGAGGGATCTTCTTGTCTGAAAAAGAAAATAAAGACCAAAAATTCCCGTTAATCCAGTTCACTATGAATTGCTTATCCGAGCTGTTGACTGAATCGAGTATCTTTATTGGGGTAAGATCATATTTAGTAATGTTCTTTTGCCCTCTAATCTTATCAAATATGGGACCTGATAATGAGGCTATCATAGAATCATTCACAGTCTCTACGGTTGAGGCAAGCTGTGCATCATCGTTTTGCCGTTTTATAGCAAAATGACTTACTGAAAAACGATTAGTCGTTTCTACAAAATAAATTTTCCCTTCAGAATCGACTGTCAAATTGCTTATGGGGAGTTTATCCAGTACACTGCGACCTGAAGTATAGGAACCCGTATACGTTATACCCACATCTTCAGCCAGCAAATCAACAATTGCATATATCGGTTTTGGATTCAGCGGTTGGGTCTTGATTGGAGCCTCAGGGATTTGGGCTGCGGCCTCCGATTTCTTAGCCGGCTCCTGTTCCGTCGATGAAGACATCTCTTCTGAAAATGCCTTTGTTAATACGACAGTTGCTTCCGCTCTTGTCAAAGCGGCTTTACCGCGGATTGTTCCATCCTCGTAACCAGAGATAATGCCCCGCTCAACCGCGGTAGCCAGATCTTGCACCGCGCCTTCCGATATACTGTTAAAATCATTGAATTTGGACTGCAAATCTGCCGGCTTTCCTCCAGCCCAACCTCGTAATCGTACAATGGCAGCCGCCACATCCTCCCGCAAAGCAGGTGCATCAGGATTAAAGACGTCCGTTTCGCTCTTTAACGAATTTTGTACAAACATCCCTTTCAACGCATCTGCATAGGGCTTGTACCAGGCAGAGGAATCCACATCTTTAAACACTGCTGCGGAGTCCACCTTCTTTTCGTTCAGTTGGGCTGTTTTATACAACAACGCTGCAAATTCCGCTCGAGTCAGCGTCTGATTGGGACGAAAGGTTCCATCCGGATAACCGTCTACAATCTTTTTCCCATACATTTCTTGAACAGCCTTGAAGCTCCAATGGCTCTCCGGTAAATCGGTGAAAGAGCTCTTATCAAGCGCAGCCACCCTTGGTTCATCGATATGGCTTAATGCTGATAGCAAAATAACAGCCATCATAAGCTTTGGCATAATTTTATAAACTTTCAAATTTGCACCCATCCTTTTACCTATATGAAATCTTCTCAAATACTTATTTTAGCATATTAAGGAATAAATTGGTCAAAATAATCATAGGACAAATTCACTGGAGCATACAATTATAAATAACTAATTAAGAGGTGAACCCGATGACTAAAAAATCAGTGACTTCCATGACGTTGGGACAGTTCATGGACAGACCGCAGAAAAAAAACCGTCACCGTTCTGTATTGTTTATGAGACTGCCTGGCGGGAAAAATACAGTAAAGCTTTTCCGCTATATATTCAGTTAACTAAAAAAAGCTTGAGACACAATCATGTGTCCCAAGCTTTTTTTTGATTTTGCTACTATTATTTGCGGCCCAACACATGAATCGGATGGCCCAATGCCACTTCAGCAGCATCCATAGTAATTTCACCTAATGTAGGATGTGCGTGAATCGTTAATGCAATATCCTCAACAGTTGCGCCTAATTCGATAGCCAGTGCCATCTCAGCGATCAGGTTCGATGCTTCCGCTCCAACAACCTGTGCACCAAGCAGCAATCCGGAATCTTTATCGCCAATCAGCTTCACGAAGCCTTCAGAAAGGTTCATCGTCAAAGCGCGGCCATTAACGCCATAAGGGAATTTACCGACAGAAAGGTTGATTCCCTTCTCTTTGGCTTCGGTTTCGTTCAAGCCTACGCTTGCAATCTCCGGATCGGAGAAAACAACGGCAGGGATGCATTTGTAGTCTACTACGCTTGGAAGTCCAGCAATGGCTTCTGCCGCGATCTTGCCTTCGTAGCTGGCTTTATGAGCCAATGCCAAGCCTGCAACGATATCACCAATTGCATAAATATGCGGCACGTTCGTTTGGCACTGCTCATTTACCTTGATAAACCCACGCTCACCGATTTCAACACCTGCTAATTCAAGCGACAGATCTCCATCTGTATTAGGACGACGTCCAACTGTTACCAGTACATATTGAGCGGTAACTTTTTGTTCTTCGCCTTTTACTGTGAAGGTTACGGTAACATCTTTATCCGTTTGTTCACAGCCTTGAGCCAGCGCTTCGGTGAATACTTCAACGCCGCCTTTTTTCAAGTTGCGTCCTACCAAGGTTGACAGCTCTTTCTCAAAGCCAGGAAGTACAGAATCAGAGCCTTCCAGCACCGTTACTTTCGTACCCAGCTTGGAATAAGTTTGCCCCAGCTCGATACCAATATAACCGCCGCCGATGACAACCATGCTCTCAGGAATTTCCTTAAGATCAAGAGCTTCCGTAGAGGACAAAATACGGCCTCCGAACGGGAAGGTTTTTAACTCAATTGGACGAGAGCCCGTAGCGATAATGCAATGGTTGAAACGGTACCGAGCTGTTTCATTATCGTTAAATACTCTTGCTTCATGATCATTGATGAACAAAGCTTCACCATTAAACACTTGAATTTTATTGCCTTTAAGCAGTTGACCGACACCGCCGGTCATCTTCTTTACAATACCTGATTTCCATTCTTGGACCTTGTTAAAATCAACCTTCACGTTCTCAGCTGTGATCCCAATGGAATTATTATGGGTAGCAGCTTCATACTGATGGGCTGCGTTGATTAATGCCTTGGAAGGGATGCAGCCACGGTTCAAGCATACGCCCCCAACCTCGGATTTATCGATAACCAGTACGCTTTTGCCTAGCTGTGAAGCACGAATAGCCGCCACATAACCGCCAGGACCCGCACCGATGACTAATACGTCTATTTCAACGGAAGCATCTCCTACTACCATATCTTACACCTCCATAATTAGAAGCTCTGGATCAGCCAACAGCTGCTTAATGTAGTTCAAGAAGTTTTGAGCTGTTGCGCCGTCAATAATACGGTGATCAAAGCTTAAGGACAATGCCATAACTGGAGCGATAACGATCTCACCATTTTTCACAACCGGCTTTTCAGTGATACGGCCTGTTCCCAGGATCGATACTTCAGGGAAGTTAATAACCGGTGTAAAGAACATACCGCCAGCGGAACCAATGTTAGTGATTGACAGTGTGCCGCCTTTCATTTCCGCAGGAGCCAGCTTACCGTCGCGACCGCGTGTTGCCAAATCTTTGATGGATTCAGCGATAGACCAAATATTTTTGCGGTCCGCGTCATGGATAACCGGAACGATCAAGCCGTTATCCGTGTCCGTAGCGATTCCGATGTTGTAATATTTTTTGTAGACGATCTCGTTTTTCTCTTCATCGATCATTGCATTCATTGCCGGGAATTGACGCGCTGCGGCAACCAATGCCTTAACAATAAATGGCAAGTAAGTCAGCTTGACGCCTTTCTTTTCTGCCGCTGCTTTCGCTCTTCCGCGCAAGGCGACGAGCTGTGTGACGTCGACTTCGTCCATCAATGTCACGTGCGGAGCCGTGTACACGGATTTGACCATTGCATTCGCGATTGCTTTGCGAATGCCTTTCAATGGAACGCGTTCTTCGACGCGTTCGCCTTGCACTGCTGCTGCCGGTGCTGCAGCAGCCGCTCCAGCTGCTGGCGCTTCGCTTGCAGCTGCAGGTGCCGCCGCAGGCACGCCGCCGCCTGCCGCAAAAGCAAGAACATCTTCCTTCGTCACGCGGCCATTAGGCCCGCTAGGTGTGACTTGTGCGATGTTCAAGCCTTTCTCGCGCGCGAGCTTGCGCACGCTTGGCGTAGCCAAAGCCTTGCCAGCGGATGCTCCCGCTGTTGGTGCTGCCGCAGGGGCTGCGCTAGCCAGCGGTGTGTCCAGCTGCGAGTTCGCGACGTTCGCCGCGATAGCTCCGCCAACCGCACACTCAGCTTCCGGCTCAGCAGCAGGAGCAGCTGGTGCCGAAGGGGCACTTTCGCTGTGTCCGTGGCTCGCTTGCTGAGGCATTTCGCCTTCAACTTCGATTGTGGCGATTAAATCGCCGATCGTACAAACTGTGCCTTCGCCAACTTTGATATCGACGATTTTGCCAGCTACCGGGGATGGCACTTCTACTGTGGACTTGTCATTCTGCACTTCCATGATGATCGTCTCATCATTGACCACGTCTCCCGGCTTTACAAGCCACTTGACGATCTCACCTTCGTGAATTCCTTCGCCAAGCTCAGGGAATTTATATTCGAATACCGCCACGATTTGCAACCTCCTAAGTATGGCGTACGCGGGAGTTGTTGGTTTGGGTCAATAGATAGGACAGTCGCAAAAGCAACCGTTCCGGTTCCGACAAATACAACCGCCTCCGGCCGCTCTTGAAACCAGGTTTCCTTATTCTTTAAGACATCTCAATGAAGAAACCTGTTTTCAAAGGCGGCGCGTTAACTCTCCGGTCGGTCGTATTTGCCTCCACCTGCACTAACTATGCGGTGACCATACCTACAATCTCCAAAAATCACAATCCCGATACGCTTGGGATATATAGAGCAGGCTTGCATGTGTATCTGCAAGCCTATTAGTATTTATTAACCATGCAAGGTGCCATGTACCTCAGCACCTCTTTATTACTACCTCACCTAGAAGTTCGGTGATTAAAAAGCGGAGAGGGTGGAATCATTCTGGAGAAGCGTCAGCGTTCCCCTTTGTCCCCGGATTTTTTACCGCTAAACGGTAATTATTCAGAAAAATCGGGGGGCAAGAGGGATCGGAAGAATGATCCGCACTCGCAGCTACAGTTGATCATCGAACTTCTAGAAATCCAAAACTTTATTTAAACCAGCTACGATACGAGCCGGGTTAGGCAGCCATTGGTCTTCAATTTGAGCAAAAGCATATACAGTGTCCGGCGGTGTTACACGAAGCACTGGAGCTTCCAGGTGAAGGATCGCTTTCTCATTAATTTGAGCGATAACTTCAGCAGCGATACCTGAAGATTTTTGCGCTTCTTGTACAACAATTGCACGGTTCGTTTTCTTAATGGATTCAACGATAGTGTCGATATCAAGCGGCATCAAGGTACGAAGATCGATAACTTCGACTTTGGCTCCGCGAGCTTTTTCGATTTCTTCAGCAGCCTTTAAGGACGTATGAACCATAGCACCGTAAGTAATAATGGTAACGTCTGAGCCTTCGCGAACTACGTTCGCTTTGCCGATAGGCACGGTGTATTCGCCTTCCGGCACTTCGGCGCGGAAAGAACGGTACAAATTCAAATGCTCCATGAAAAATACAGGATCGTTATCACGGATTGCAGAAATCAACAAGCCTTTTGCATCATAAGGATTGGAAGGAACAACTACCTTGATACCAGGCGTTTGTGTAAGCAAGCCTTCCAACGGATCTGTGTGAAGCTCAGCTGCTTTTACACCGCCGCCAAAAGGTGTTCTGAATGTAATTGGCGCATTGTAGCGGCCGCCGGAACGGTAGCGCATACGTGCTGCCTGGATGGCAATTTGATCCAAAGCCTCATAGATAAAACCAACGAATTGAATCTCGGCAATCGGACGAAAGCCTTGAATCCCCATACCTACTGCCAAACCGCCGATTGCGGATTCTGCCAGAGGCGTATCAAATACGCGATCTTCTCCGAACTCAGCTTGCAGTCCTTCCGTTGCACGGAATACACCGCCGACTTTACCTACATCTTCCCCGAATATTACAACGTTAGGATCGCGCTGCAGCTCTACGCGCATTGCGTCCTTAATCGCTTGAATCATTGTCATTTGTGCCATGGTCTGCTTCCTCCTCTTTAACCGATATAATCCGCTTTTTGCTCTTCCAAATGATGCGGTGTAGTTTCAAACATGCTATCAATCAAGCCTGGAATCGTCATTTTTTCCGTTTGCTCTGCTTTTTTAATTTCTTCGGCAACTGTATTTTTTGCGTCTTCCACAGCTTTATTTTCATCTTCTTCAGTCCAAAGACCTTTAGCTGTCAAGTAAATACGGAAACGGTTCAAAGGATCTCTTGTTGATTCCCAATCAGCCGTTTCTTCCTTAGTACGATATTTGGACGGATCATCACCGGACATGGAGTGAGGCAGGAAGCGGTAAGTGATAGCTTCGATCAGCGTTGCACCTTCACCGTTACGGCCGCGTTCAGCAGCATCTTGAACAGCTTTCACTACAGCAAGCACGTCCATTCCATCTACTTGAACACCTTTAATACCAGCAGCTACTGCTTTGTGAGCTACCGATGCTGCCGCAGTTTGCTTGGAGAAAGGAGTTGTGATCGCATAACCGTTATTTTGAACGACAAAAATCGTTGGCAGCTTGAACGCTCCCGCAAAGTTCATGCCTTCATAGAAATCGCCCTCAGAGGAGCCTCCGTCACCCGTGTACGTAATCGCCACACGCTTTTCGCCGCGTTTTTTAAATGCCATGGAAACGCCCATCGCGTGTAAAATTTGTGCTCCAATAATGATTTGCGGCATAAGAACATGCGCATCGGCCGGAATTTGTCCGCCATGCTGATGGCCGCGTGAATATAGGAAAGCTTGATACATCGGAAGACCATGCCATACGATTTGCGGCATATCCCGATAGCCTGGACAGATAAAATCATCTTTATTTAAAGCGAACTCGCTGCCGATCATTGTCGCTTCTTGTCCGGAAACCGGAGCATAGAAACCAAGACGTCCTTGACGGGTCAAGTTAACAGCACGTTGATCCCATGTGCGCGTAAATACCATGCGTCTCATCAATTCTTTCAATTGATCGTCAGTCAATTTCGGCATTTCATTTTCATTTACAATGGTACCATCAGGTGCTAAAACGGATAAAGGAAGCACCTCAGATACGGCCACTTCGTATGGCTTACTCATGTACATTCACCTCAACGATAGATTTTCGTGCCTTGAAACTGGAGTTTCTGTTATAGTAGTATTATAAACCTGTTTTCCGTAATAAAACAACTACCCTCCTGAATTATATGATCTTTTTCAAGAATACGCTATATAACAGTTTCAAAAAACATATAATACAGATGATTAAATTTCAGCAAACTATTATAATACAACAGGAGGACAACCCTATGGATGACTCGTTCTATTACAAACGAAACATTGTCAAGGAGCTCGTTCCGTCCAGCATTTTAAGTGAACACCGCACAGTACGTATCTCATTACCGCCGGGCTATCAGGAACTTATCTCCTACCCTGTTATTTATTGTCAGGACGGAGAGCAGTTCATAAATTTCGGCAGAATCGCCACTCATATGAACCGTTTGGTTTACGATGAAGGCGTTGAGCCCGCAATTATTGTTTGCGTCGATACGATAACAGACGTTCGTACATCCGAATATGCCCCTGAAGGTGCGCTTTTTGACGATTATTGTCGATTTTTCACTCAGGAGCTACTGCCGTTCGTCGAGCAAAAATACCCGGTACGTACTTCCCAATCGGAGCGCATTTTGGCGGGGGATTCATTGGGAGGTACCCTATCCTTACATCTCGCCTTAGATTATCGTGACCTATTTGGCAAAGTTATATCCTTATCAGGGGCATTTTTACAATCAACACAGGAACGGATTGCGAGGGAAGCCGATTTATCTTGGCTGGAGCTGTATATGCTGATTGGCTTGGACGAGCAGGAGGTAATAACGGAGCGTGGAACGTTCGATTTTCTTGAGGCAAATCGGCTTACCCGGGAGCTCCTCGAAGCAAGAAACTGTCAGTTAACATACTTCGAGAAGCCAGGCAAGCATTTATGGGGCTTCTGGCAAAACGAGCTGCCCGCCGCGATGAAGCTTTTTTTGTAAATCTAACTTATCGTCTATACTTCGAAGCTGCTCATCAATTCGCGGATGAAGGTTTGGATCGAAGCACACATGTACGTCTCTTTTCGATAAACAATTCCGACGGATTTTTGAGGCACCGGGTCTTGGATGGGGATAGCCCGGATGCCCAAGCTCTCGATATTTTTTAAATAAGACCGCGGCAGGACGGCTCCTCCAATGTTGCTTTTAGCCATCTGAAGTAATGAATCCAGGGTGGACAACTCGAGAATTGGTTTTACGACAAATCCATACTGTGCACAGTAGTTGTCCATCATTTGACGAACCAGGAACTTTTTCTGAAGCATCATGATCGGGTAGCTCTGGAGATCCTTCATTTCAATGAAACGAGCCTCTGCCAAGCTGCTGCTATCTGAAACTACCAACTGTAATTCTTCGTTATATAAAGGAATACTTTCAAGCAGATCGTCCTCGAGCGGCAAAAATATAACGCCAATGTCCAGTTGATTCGTCAATAACCCTTCCTTAGTTTCGTCCGTAGCCAGCTCTGTCACAGAAAGCTCAACGCCTGGAAATTGCTTGTAAAATGAGATCATCGCCGATGTAAGCAGATGGTTGCCAGAACAGCCGATACGCAATCTTCCCCGCTGCATGCTGCTTAATTCATTTATAGCGGCCTTGGCTTGGTCTAGCTCGTGAAATAAATTCAGGCTGTGTTTTAAAAGAATTTCTCCCGCTTCCGACCTATAAGTTTTTTTACCTATTCTCGTAAATAAAGGCGCCCCTACCCGATGCTCCAGCAGCTGGATTTGATGACTTAGCGTGGATTGACTGATCCCAAGCTTTTCAGCCGCCCTCGTAAAATGCAATTCCTCACATACCGCAATAAAATATTCCAAAAGCCGATGCTCCATACCCGTTCACCTCGCCCTATAATAATCGATGTTATCTATAATAATAAGAACTAATTCATAATTGATCAATGATATGTGATCTCTTATAGTTGGAAGTAGAGATGTATTTATTGCCAATTGAGGGGGAACCTGATCATGAATCCAATACGTATTGAACTAAGCAACCAGCTCAAATCGAAGCCAGACCAACAATCATTGGGCTTTGGCAAGCATTTTACCGACCATATGTTTTTGATGGATTATTCCGCAGCTGAAGGCTGGCATGAACCTCGTATTGTGCCTTATGGCCCATTTGTACTTGATCCTGCATCTATGGTGTTTCATTATGGCCAAGCTGTTTTCGAGGGATTAAAGGCTTATCGTTCAAATGATGATCAAATTCTGTTGTTTCGTCCTGACAAAAACGCGCAGCGAATCAACCTCTCAAGCGAAAGAATAAGTATACCGCCCATTGATGAAGCTTTTTTCGTGGAAGCTCTGCAAACCCTTATCCGCATTGAAGCGGACTGGATCCCCTCTACAGAAGGAACCTCTCTATATATCCGCCCCTTTATAATTGCCACTGAAGCGGCTCTAGGCGTACGCTCATCCGATCATTATTTGTTTGCTATCATTCTTTCTCCGGGGGGTGCCTACTATGAGGAAGGCTTGAAGCCTATACGCATCTTCGTTGATAATCATTATGTAAGAGCCGTTCAAGGCGGCACCGGTCATGCCAAAACACCCGGCAATTATGCATCCAGCTTAAAAGCACAAATGGAAGCAAAGGAACAGCATAACTGTTCTCAAGTACTGTGGCTTGACGGTATCCAGAGATCCTATATCGAAGAAGTAGGGAGTATGAATGTTTTTTTCAAAATAAACGGCGAAGTGATTACCCCTGAATTAAACGGCAGCATTCTGGAGGGGATTACCCGCAATAGTGTCATCCACTTGCTAAGGCAATGGGGCATCCCGGTAACGGAACGAAAAATATCTATAGATGAAATCATGCGCGCATCCGATAATGGATTATTGGAAGAGGTATTCGGCACTGGAACGGCAGCCGTCATTTCACCGGTTGGCGGGCTGTATTGGAACAGCCGCGATATTGTAATTAATCAGGGCATAACAGGGGCTTGCTCGCAAAAGCTGTACGATACTTTAACGGGGATACAATGCGGTAAAGTGCAAGATGAGTGGGGATGGACAGTAAAATGCTAAGCTGCTTATATAGCAGCTTTTTTGCTGTCTGAAATTAAGACTTTCAAGGAATTCTGAACATTTCTGGTTGAGGGAATAATAGAGTATACTTTTGATAGAATACGTACTGGAGGAGTGAAAAACGATTTTATGGAGCAATATAGCACTTTAATTGGCGTTGTTTTGGAAAAGCTTGATCAAACCTATAAGGATTTGAAGTTCAATTATAACGGCCTGGATTCTATTCTTAAGGGACATTCTGCCGAAGAAGCAGCTAATACCCCTGAACTGATAACTATAAAAGACCTGCGCGATACTTATGGCGAGCTTATTGAGCGACTGGAAAGTCGTCTCCCCGGCATAAAGGAATGAATACTCATTCCTTCACGACTGGCAGGTATACGTTGTGATGACGACACTGCTCTGCTTCCAACCGCCCATTTCGCTGCAGCTTGCCCTCTTGCTCATGCTATCCCATAGCGTGCCTTCAGCATGAGCACTGTCTCCGCAATTTGCTGCTCATCAGGCAGTTGAAGCGGAGCTTCAACTGCGGCCGCTGCCAGCTTGCGCTCTCGTACCGTTTGCTTCACGGAATCAACGAACCGCTGCTCATCGCACAGTCCGATCAGCTCCTCCAGGCTCGCCATGCTGTGCTCGTCCACCTCTGGAAAGGACTGCTCATCAGCTCCCTCAGCCGCTATGCGGTAAAACTCGCGGGCCAGCGCTGCTTTGCTTTCGCCGTCGCCGCGAACGACTACGAATGCCTGCACAACGATAGCTTTTGCCTGCCGCCGCTGTGCAATGCCACAAAACTTGCGCCCTCCGATGCTGAGATCATAATCTCCCGGGCAATAGGAGCCCTTGATCTCCCCCTTTTCCACATCAGGAGATAAGGTTTGCAGCGTGTCCTTGATTAAATGATACATCGTCTCGAAATCATGCCGATAATCGATCTGTCCTTGACGCTTGGGCATCACGAGTGAAATATTAACGACCCCAAGATCAAGCGGGACCGCAGCTCCACCGGAGTTGCGTACGGCAACCGAATACCCTTGAGATTCCAGCCACTGCTTAGCTTTCACAGCTTGCGGCAGACGGCTGTCTCTAAGTCCCATAACCAGCGCTCTCGGATGCCGCCACATATGTACAATCGGCGTTCCTCCTTCTCCGACTTGCCTGCATAACAGCTCTTCCATCGCAAACGGAATAAGCACTTCGTCATGTGCAGTATGCTGTGTACGGTCCCAAATCAACATACCACCAGGTAAAGACCATTGCTTTGCTTCCATCGTACACACCTCTTTTTTCTACCAAATTTAGTTTCTCAACATAGGCTCGTATTGCCTGAATGCTGCCCCTAGCAAACCGCTGCTATGCCATCAAGTTGCAACCGAATCTTGTGAGGAAGGCTTTTTATCCAACAAGTAAGCAAGCCCCATAGTCGAAATTAGCAATAAGCCCGTAACCCAAAATACACTGTGGATCGAAAACACACCGCTTATTACACCTCCTACTAAAGGTCCAAGCATCCCTCCCAATTGATTAGCTGTCTGGTTGAGTCCAAAAGCCTGCCCACGGAAATCGCTTGGAGTTGTTCGAACAATAAGCGCATTCAAGGCCGGAAACACCGCACAAAAGAAAGCCCCATAAATAAACCTGACAATAGAAAATCCCCATATATCATGAAACGGAATTTGCGCAAGATTGCCAAGCCCGCCCACTAATAATCCCACTAGCAATATTTTCTGAAATCCGATCTTATCTCCCAATCTCCCCCACCGTGGCGCAAAAATAAGACTGGCAACTCCAACTACTGAAAACACTATACCCGCCAACAGCGAGGCATCTTTGACTGAGCCGCCAATTTCAACAATGTACAAAGGCAATACCGGTTCGATAGTCATTACGGATAACTGGGTGAGAAGGGTTAACAGCAGCACGGTCATGAGTGCACGATTTCGCGCCAACAGCTTAAGTGATCCGAAAAAAGGAGGGCGCTGCTTGCCTGCAACAATTTTTTCCTCCTTCACCCAAATCAGAATTAATAGTGTCGCCATTAAAACTAATACTCCCGCACTGGCAAAAGCAACCCGGTTGTCCAATAATTTGGAAATAATTCCTCCAAGCAGCGGTCCCATAATACCGCCGGTTGCTGTAGCTGTAGACATCATAGAAAGCGCATAGCCTACTTTATTCTCAGGTGTGTTCGTACCGACTAACGCAATCGATCCTGGAATAAACCCGGTCAGCAATCCTTGCGCGATACGCAAAGCAAGCAATTGATAGGGACTTGTAACAAATGCGGTAAGTATGTAGATCGCACATATGACAAGACCTGCCCGCACAATCATAGGCTTTCGCCCATATTTGTCACCCATTGCCCCCCAGAATGGTGCTGAAATGGCACCTGCCAAAAAAGACGAGCTGAACAATAAGCCTGACCACATTTCCAAATTTTCATTTACCCCAATATGAATTAGAAATAATGGCAAAAAAGGAACAACCATAGTAAAACTAGCCGAGGTAACAAAGCACCCGACCCATAACAACCATAAATTTCGTTTCCATGTTTCCATTCCGAACTTTTCCCCCTCTTGCTGCGTTCGACCTAGTCCTCAACTATATTCGGCAATTATTAATATTACACGTAATGGTATCACCGTTGCATTTTTCTGTAAACCTTGCACCTTTCCATTAAAAGCTTTTGGTGAAAAAAAATGCCTTGCAGCATCCTTGCTGTTAACCAATACGTTTTTCGTGGGGAGGGAATGGGTGTGGGATTCCGGCCGCTGTTGAAGTCGTGTTCCTTTGATTTTATGGCTTGTACCTTAGGAACACGAGCTTCAAAGGTAGGTTGCATAGCCGAGTAGTCACCGAGGGCGACGACCAAGGCGGAGGCTATCCTACACCCATTCCCTTTTCTGTTCTACTTTACTGCCTTCTGCTACTTTTCCTTTTCTCCTAGCAACATGTGAAAAATTTAGAGAGGGTACCCCTGCTTCATATTTTGGTGCTGTAAAGGAACTTAAATGCAAAAAAAGACAGTCAGGGCTCCCGTTTCTCCCCAACCGTCCAACTGATCTGGATCAATATTCCAAGCCGGCAATTTTAGCTTGCCCCCAAGAGGCAATTTTTACAGCGACAATCATATTTCTTGCTTTCTCCTCCAGCTCTTTACCCGTACCTTCTGGAACATAGTATTGTTCTATCCCATATTCCACACGGATCATTTCATTCCAGCTGTAGCTGACCCGCCCTTTCAAAACAGCTTCTCCCGGGATGGCCGCCGGCTTGTCGGAGTAAATACCTGAAGCAACATACAGGCCATTCTCCGGCTTCAATTGAACGAACACCCGGCTGCCTTGTTTAGGCAGTTCGCCTTCGCCCTTCCACAAGGCTGGGCTCAACTGACTAACCTCATAGCTCAAAGTCACGTAATCACCATATAGCATATCGCGGGGATCAACCGGTACCGTTTTCAGCTTAATCTCTTCACCAAACCAATCGACTGCATAATACGAACCAGCTATTCCGCCTAAGAAAAGCACCTGAAGCAGTACGATCCAGAGCAGCCATATAGCGCGGCGTGGGCGCTGTTGTGTTTGTTCGCTCATGACGGATCCCCTCCCTTGCCTTCCTCAAAAAATCTCTTTTTCCTCCGGTTCAAGAACCAGCTCAGCACAAGCAATAGTAGCCCTCCGATTATAAAAAACAGCGACTTATCCATAAAAGCCCAAGTCAACTTGCCGTAAGCGACCATTGTTGTACATATAAACAGAACGGTACCGAAATTGATTTTAAAACGCCACTCTTCGATATAACCTCTCCAAAGTACATAGAAGGAGAAGAAGAACAAAGCGAGCAAATATAGCAGGGCAGCCCCGGATGGCAGGTAGGCGAAGGGCACTACCAGAATCCATTCGAACGAGCTGGAGAACCGTTTGTTTTTAAGCTTGCCTAAGACGGAAACCGCTAACAGCACCAGCATGCTTACGATGAAATAATAATTGTCAGGGAGCAGCTCCTTAAGATCGGAAACTCTCGAATGGTCATAGAACAGTACGACAATTACATTAAACACAAAAGCCGCTATAAGCGGAACTGCCTGCAGAGCGTACCCGGAGCTCCGATCCTTAAGATAATCCCCCCATGCGTACAAAGCCATGATCGGTACGAAAAACCAGAAAAACTTCCAATCCATAACAGCTACCAGCATTAGCGATTGTACGACATAGCTTAAACTAAAGCACCAGGCCAAAAGCGCATTTTGTTTCCTCCAGCTGTAATAGCCGAGACCGATAACCATAATAGCAAAAGCAATGAAACTGAAATGATCCATTTCAACGGTGCTGTACCATTGAGTTAATGTTAAAATCAGCAAGCTGATTAAATACAGAAAACGGCTGCGATACAAGTAAGTCAATAATATGCCAGCTATCCCCCACACGATAAAAGAAGTGCTGTCGTATGCCATCAAATGGAACATTTGCCCTGTAAGAATGATCCCGCTGCCAAATGTAATCAATCCTAAGGCTATTAATGCGATACCAAGCTTTTCGTTGCCTTTCTTCAAAAACGTTTCCCCGCCCGCATAGAAAGCAATCATGAAGATAGCAATCATGAATAACCTGGCTAATTGTGGAATATCCTGCCAGTTGGCCGCGACAAAGCTTAAAATTCCTAAGCCGACTAAAATACTTCCCAACAGCGGAAGCACACCTACAGCATGTTTTTTATCATCATACAAGCTTACAATTTGATTATATTGCTCACGGGTTACTATATCGTTTTCCACCCAACGCAAGCCTTCTTTTTCAACCCATTTTCTGCTCATTTATCGCACCTACTTTCTCCAATTACCTTAAACTGCATCTTTAATTATAAGTATAGCCATCCCTGTGAATAAATTAAGTACTATTTTTATCTAGTACCCTCTAACTGCCCGCCAGACGCAGTAAAAACAAATCTAAGCGTAATGCTGACGGTCCTTTTTTTGTGTAGACTCATACATGCGTGGGGAGGGATGGATGTGGGATTCCGGCCGCTGTTGAAGTCATGTTCCTTTGAATGAAAGGCTTGCAGCGGTAGGAACACGATCTTCAAAGATAGGCTGCATACCTGATCAGTCACGGGAGGTGACGGACAGTGCGAACGCTATCACTCCTCAGACCGTACCTATGCCCTCTTGCTGTTCTACTCTCTGGTTTGCTTTACTTCCTCAGTTCCTATCCAGTCTTCGATCCGGTAAATCATAGTCATGCTCCACCTTGTAGTTTTCCATGTATTTTCAGCTTCCATATCCATTTAGAGCTCATATCCCCTACTATATAATCCTAAACAGCTCTCTACTACTGAACCCACCGTAGTGAAGAGAGCAATAGAGGAAGTACTTGTTCCGCTACCACTTGGAAAAACCAAAAAACAGAGTGATAAGGGAACGGCTGCTTCCGCTATCTCTCTGATTTTGTGCATAATTCTCGTATCCACCCAACATAACGGAATTTCTACTTCCGTTATCGTCTTAGATAAGAGGCGGAAGATGGAATAACGGAACTTTCTGTTCCGTTATTCCAATTTTCCAGGGATCGTAGCAGCGTAGCTTCGCCGCTATCCATATCAAACTCCTTCGCCCATGGCATTTTAAAAGATCTCAAGCTCTAATGTAACTCTAGTCCAAATAAGGTGGCTGCTCGCTCATTCTTCATTCCTTGGAAAAGCTTCTGATCGGAGCCCATTGGGTGATTCATTTGTATCTTTTAGGCATATTTTTCTTATACCCCTTAAATAACCATTTCTTAATAAAAAAACAATCTCTCGCCATAGGCAGCCGCCTTATAACGAAGGATTGTTCGAATTTAAAATAATGATAAGTTCAGGCACAATCAGGGTGCCAATAAAACTTTTCCAATGATTTGAAGCATTTTCTCCGCTTCGAACGGCTTTACGATGTAGGATTTAGCACCGCTTTTGATAGCCTCCAAAACTTGCTGCTTTTGACCCAAAGCGCTAATCATTACAACCTTGGCAGTAGGGAACGAACGAATTAACGTTTGCAGCGCCTCAATTCCATCTACATTCACCATACTGATATCCATCGTTACCAAATCTGGCCTATGGTTAATATAACGGGTCAATACTTCCCTGCCATCGGATGCTTCCGCAACAATCTCATGTCCGCCCCGCTCCAAGATGACCTTTATATTTTTGCGCATAACTGCTGAATCGTCCACTATCATTATTGTTGCCACAACTGTTTAACCTCCAGACATTAATTAGGTACCGGCGAAAATGCTCGCTAATTCCGACTTATTTTCAGTGGGTATGTAAATGCACTTAAATGTGCCGGCTTCCGTAGTAAAGGGCTGAACAAGCAGTCGATTGCATTTGGACCGCATCTCCGCGCGTTTGGTAACAATCATCAAGGGTGTTCCTAAAAAAATATCACGATCCGGGCGCTCTGTCAAAGCATTGCCGGTGATAACATTAGCAATTTCAGCGACAACCTCAACTGCACATTGGGAAGCTTCCTCATCCGTGATTTCCTCCAGCATGTAATGGTGGGCTAGCACCAATGACAAGCTGTCATCTACCGTTACGAGCAAGCCGCCCTCTACAACACCGCTAATTTGGATAAATGCCGTTATATCCTCTAAACATAAGCGGTCGCTGTCATGGAGATCCTCTGCCCGCTCAACAGCTTGAATCCCCAACTTGCTAAAATAGCAGACAGCATTATCAACGATAGCTTGGAAGTATTCTTTATCGGGATGCATAGTTAACCTACCTCTCCGCAGCCGCCTCATGGTAAGGCAGTTTAATAATGAAGGATGTCCCAACCCCAGGGGTTGTGTCTACCCTAATGGTACCCCCGAGCTTTTCTGTTTCCGCCTTAACGGCAGATAATCCGATACCACGCCCCGACCACTCCGTCACCTCATGTGTAGTGGACACTTGCTCCATGAAAATCAGCTGTGCGATCTCATCTTCCGTCATTGCATCGGCGGCCTTAGCTGTACCTCCAGACGCACTTGCCGGCCATAGTCCTTGACGCTCCGCTTTTGACCGAACCGCTTCCAGATTAATACCTCTTCCATCATCAGCTATGGTCACTACCAACTCATCCTTACTGCTCTCAACAGAAAAAGAAACCGTTGCATATTCATCCTTGCCTTGCTCAATCCGCTCCTCTGGTGGTTCAATTCCGTGTACAACGATATTGCGGATAATATGTATCAGTGATTGCGCCCATCCGCTTAACCGTTCCGGGTCAACAGGATTGTCGCCTCCCTTCAACTCAACAGGCTGAAGCAGCAGCCCATTTCTGTCTGCCAGCTCTGCTAAGTATACAGGATAGTGCTTTATGTAAGCTTTGATCGGTTTGTACCGCCATTGTTTAAGCTCGGCAAGCCACTTCCTGTCTTCCGGATCCGTCAGCTTCGATTCCAGCACCTGCTCCAGAATACGCCATTGCACTTTAGTCAGCTTCACTTCATATTCCTTCCCCATGTCAGTGAAGGTTGCCCCTAGTACTTGCCGGAGCATCGCTTGATCCTGCTCAAGCCACGCAGCCAAACCCAGCGAGCCGACAAAGTCTGCGAACTCCTTGGAAGTAGGCTTTTCTTCTTGTTCCAGCAGCTCCATCAGTTGATTCTCCAGTTCATGAAATAGCGGCACTATATGAATAAATTGCAGCAATGCAAAGCTTCCCTTCATCGTATGTACGGATTTGTACATCGACAGCAGCTTCTCTTCAACCGGCTGGGCTCCTATTGCCAGCTCTGCAAGCTCAGTAGTATGGAAAGCTTCAAAGCTGTGCATGATCTGGGCATAGTCCTCCGGATGGGTGACCGTATGGACGACCATCTTCAGCATCTTACGCTCACGACTCATTTGGTACTCAAGCTGGCGTGTACTCGTAATATCAGTCAGCATTACCATAATAACTTCATTAGATGGCCCACTAAAATGCAGCTTTCCTGAATCTGTATCCGGTAAATACTTGTATTCAACCTTTACAATCATCCCGTTTATCTGGATTTCCTCCGGGAGTAAGGAGAAAAACAATTCCTTCTTCCAATCCTCCTGCTCCTGGAAAAATTCACTCAAGACCGAATCGAGCAGCTCCCTTTCCTGTCCATCTTCAGGATAAAACAACTCCGACAGCCGAATACCAGCAATATCACGAGCGAATATACGTGTGCATTCCACACTGTATTCCCCTAGCACTGACTTGTTGGTGCTTATTGACATAAACCCTTGCCCTGCATTATCAAGCAAATGGCGAATTGCCGAGGTACGCTGCTCCACGGTGCGCTCCAGCACTTGATTCCATTCCCTGATCTGGTGAATAGCGCTCACAATTTGCGCCTCGGCTTGCATCACATGCTTAGGTATAGCGTGAACCTGCTTGCCCGCTGCTACTTCTTCCAACGTTGCTGTAAAATGACGAAGCGGAAGTATAATCCTGTGCCGGATTAGCGTAACAACAAGTACGAATAACAGCAGCATAATGCCAAGCGCATAAAATCCCAACGTCCGCAAACCATCTGCGGCCTCGGTAGTCGAACGAGTCGGCATCTCCGTATAAATAACGCCGATCGCTTCGCCTGACATATCAAGTAGCGGTGCTGCTGCTTCCGCAACAAAGACCTGATTACGGCGCTCCAGCTTGAATGGCTTCGCGTCCTCTCCCGAGCTTGCGTTCAGAAAAGGCTTAAGCTGATCAGCCTTTAGCGCCTCGCTAGATGATAAAAATTGGCCGGACCCAAGCAATAAACCGATGTCCGTTTGCAAGGTATCCTTCAATCCTTGAATAATCTCGTTAGTAAGCAGCCTGCCGGTGATCAATAATCCCACTGGAGCTTCCTTCCCCAAATCACCCGTAACTTGAGATACAGCTATTACGGCAATACCTTTGGAAGTATTAACGAGACCCGTAAATTTACGCTGCTTATGAAATTGCTCGAGTATAAAAGGAAGCCTGATATAGTCTTGAAACTCTGCTACATCCCCAGATTGGACAAGTACTTTGCCTGAAAGATCCGTTTCGGCAACAAAATCAACATCAGGCACCACTCCAGGCATGTCCTTAATATTTTTATCAAGCCAAGCTTGGTCGGAGTCTAGAACCGCCTGCCGGTTATCACCCCAGTATCCATTCGTGATCGTTACACCCAGGATCGTATCCCCTAGCCTTGCCACTGATTTTTGCGCAGCCTCATTGGTTAATGCTGATTTCTCCTGCTCAATCTGCCTCCAGCCCGACATCTCATGCTCATAGAAATAAAAAGATATAGCGACCAACGGCACTACAATAAGCAGAATAGTCCAGATGAGCAGCTCTTTTGTAAAAGAACGCTGTTTGCGGGTTCGGTCCATAGGATGCCTCCTTGGCAAAATCTTGATTATCGCTTGCAAGCTCAAAGCGATTTATATGTAGAAATAACTCGAAAATTCAAACAGATATTTCCATGTTACAGCATAAGATTGCAGCTGAATAGCTGCAAGATATTAATTATTAGTCAAATCTTTAATCAATAAAGAAGCCCCCACGTCCACTGTTTAGTGGAATGGAGGCTGCCATGGTTACATTTATAAAGATGCTACATTTTTCTACAACAATTCTTTAAGAAGCTCATCCGAGTATTTCTTTAATTGTTCCACTATTATTCGTTGATGAGGCTGAAATCCTGCTGCGTCTTTAACACGGGTAGTCAATGTCAGAGGAAGCCCGGCAAGCTGCATGCTGTATTTCGCATCTACAGGGTAATAGAGTCCCTCCATGCCTGATGCTATACCCAGGAAGTTTTGTACCCTCTCTGCTGCTTCCGGCCGCGCCCGCCAATTTTCTAATAACCATACATACAAGGCTGGATGATGATTGGACATTATGCCGCTGAAGCCTGCCGCTCCGAGCTTAAGAGATTCAAGGAGCATGGCCGCATTGGCGTTAAATAGCTGCAGACCGGTTCCTCTCAAAGCATCCAGTCTCGCCCCTATTTCATCCAAATTGCAGCATGTATCCTTTAGAAACAGAAACCGTCCTGTAGATTCGCACCATTGCAATAACGCGGGATTCATCAGCCTTTTATACGGAACCGGACATTCATACAGACCAAAAGGCACATCAGGGACAGCCTCTAGTAATCGTTCTACATTGCCTTTCCAAATATCCTCTGACTCATTCTCAGCTGCAGGACGGTTGCTCAAAAGGACGAATGCATCGATCCCTGTCGCAGATATGCGGGTGATTTCTTCAATTTGATCCTCCATATGCTCCGAGATATGGCCGGATGCGATAACAGGTACACGTCCGTCAGCCCTCCGAACTGTAATTTCAGCTACTCTTACCCGCTCTTCTAAGCTTAGCTTAAACATTTCACTTGAGTTGCACACGGCAAACAGACCATGAACGCCTTGATCTATATACCAGTCAACAACCTGCTCCAAGCTATGTTCATCCAATGCGCCTGTTTCCGTGAATGGCGTCAGCATGGTCGGCCATACGCCGCCAACAATTGTTTTTCCCATCGTAAATGCCCCTTACTCACATTATTTTTTGTTGTGGAAAATAACTCCTCGATTCATCGATCATGTTTGAGCCCCTTATTAAATCAGCTGATGCATCGCTACAGACAACCCGGCGTAATCCCCAACATTGTCTTTCAGCCCGGAAGGCAGCACCTTGCAGACAGCCAAGGAATGAGGCAGTGCTTCACAGTGCAGCTCCTCCAATAGGATAGGCTCGATAATAGCCTGCTGTTTTCCATATATGCTGCCGATTACGATACAATCAGGGTTTAAAATATCGATCAATATGGCGAGCCCTCTGCCTAAATTATAGGCAACCTCCTGGAAAATAAGCAGCGCATCCGTCTCCCCCCTCTGTGCTGCCTCACCGATTGCTTCAGCAGAAATAGCGTCAATATCATCAGGCGTGTGACAAAAGGACGGGGCCTTCCCTTCATCAAACATCTTCTCCGCCATCATCTTTCCAAGCTCGGCAATACCTCCCCCACTGCAAAAGCCTTCAAAAGAGCCGAGCTTGCCATATCCCATTGGTCCTGCCGGCTCCAGCCGGATGTGGCCTACTTCTCCAGCCATATCGGAAGCTCCTGAATACAGCCTGCCATCCAGTATTAATCCGGCGCCCATCCCTGTACCGAAGGTCAGAAAGATCATATTGCGGCTGCCGCGGCCTGCTCCCCACTGCCATTCCGCCAGAGCGCATGCGTTGGCATCATTTTGCAGCGCAACGGGAACTCTGAACCGTTCACGAAAAGGTCGAACGATATCAACCCGCGACCACCCAGGCAAATTGGGAGGTGATAAAATTAATCCGGCTTTGCTGTTAAGCGGCCCGCCGCAGCTAATTCCTATTGCCGCGAGCGGACCTACTGTCACATGCTCCTGCACCAGCTCTTCCAGATCATTCAACAGCCTCTCTATTGTAGAAACCGGAGAACCTAAGGTGAGAAATCTGCGTTTGGCTATGATCTGTACCTGATCGCCATCCTGAATTCCCAAGCTTACAGCGCATTTGGTGCCCCCTATATCGATTCCCGCTAGAAGTGTCATGAAGGGAAGAACTCCTCCTCCAGCACGATGCACAAAGCATGATATATGGGCAGATGACGCTCTTGTATATCCGGGGTTAAATCCCATGGTACACGGATAGTTACATCGCATAATGCTGCCATTCGGCCTCCGCTTCTGCCGGTAAGTCCAATGGTTTGCAGCCCGCGCACCTTGGCCACCTGCACAGCCCTTATTACGTTGAGTGAATTGCCCGATGTGCTGATTCCGAGCAATATATCATTCGTCCTTCCGTAACCGTACACTTGTTGGGCAAACACCATTTCAGAGGAAACATCATTGGCATACGCGTTAGCAAGAGCTGTGTGGCTTACTAAGGATATCGCAGGAAGAGCCCCTTGCAGATGGCCTGCGAGAAAGTTACCTTCCTCCGGGAACTGCTGAAGGAACGGCTCCCTATCTTCATCGTTCAACAGCCTTGGAGATCGAAAGCCTTTCATCAGCTCTCCTACAATATGCTCGCTGTCGGAAGCGCTTCCTCCATTGCCGCACAGAAGCAGCTTCCCATCTGAGTGAAAGGCGCTCTTCAACAGGGTAATAGCCTTTTCCATATCGGGAATGCATACCGTTAGTTCAGGGTATTTATCACACATAGCGCTGAGAGTTGGGTTCATAGCTTTAAGCTCCTTTATTCAATTTCGATAAAATTGACCTCTTTAACAGCAGCTTCCGGATCGGAGGAAATTAGAAAAGTTTTGATTTCACATTTTCCAAATTTACAGCTCCACTCCCGCTTCAGGGCAGGTAATGCAATAACGGCCTCTGTCTCCCTCCCCGCTGTTTCATAGCAGCGGACAATCCAGCCATCCCCCGATTCTGCCGGTTTAAAAGCAGAAGCCACAACATGGTTCGAGGAAATAATGATCCCCTCGGCAGCCTGAGGAAGTATCCCTTTGTGATAAGTCTCCCAAATTTGCAGGAGCGGAACATTAAGCTCATAAGCCTTCCGTACTATCCCGCTATCTCTCCAATCACCTGTATGAGGCGATAATGTGTAAGCAAATTCCTGGACCCCTTGATCCATATATTCAACCTGATCATCACGTTCACCGAAATGATCCGCAAATATCGGACTGCGCACTACGGTCATTCTTAGCTCATTGCCAAGTACGTCGTAGCTGTATTTGGAATCGTTAAGCAGCGCCATTCCATATGTAGATTGATCTTCTATACCGGATATATCCACCCACTGCTGCCCCGGAACCTCATCTCCGACTGCCGATCGCTCGATAAAGCCATATGGGATCTCCGAAACTGCACGAGGCTGCTCGACATTTACCGGAAAAGCAAGCTTCAGCATGGCATGCTGTTCTCTCCAATCCAGCTTTACCCTTACTTGAATATCTGAAGAATCGTGAGACAGGCTTATATCCTGGCGTAATACGGAACCCTTGTAGCGGCTGGTCACACGAATCGTGCCTCTGAGCGGTCCTGTTTCCAGAACCTTCACTTCAGCATCTGCGAATCGGCCGATTTCATCGCGATACTGTGAAAGGCCATGGCCCCATGTATCGCTGTGCAGCTCGTTGATTACGACCGGTACTGCCCCAGAGCCGTTAAATACATCCCTGTTGGCGTTTTTGTCAAATAGACGCTGAATATAACCAGTTTCCGGGTCCAGCTCCATTCTGATTTTATT
This sequence comes from Paenibacillus sp. GCM10027630, assembly GCF_042676305.1. Taxonomy (NCBI): domain Bacteria; kingdom Bacillati; phylum Bacillota; class Bacilli; order Caryophanales; family Paenibacillaceae; genus Paenibacillus; species Paenibacillus sp. GCM10027630. The sequence goes on from NZ_JBHTGY010000036.1 coordinate 239,566, forward strand.
ATTCTCCAAGGCGTAAGCTTCAGCTTGAACCGCTCCGATTAGTGCAGGCGGCTGCGCTTCTTCTTTATCGCGATAAACCCAATAAACACGGTAGCCAAAAGCAGGAATACGAGCAGTAATCAATGAATCCCACTTGTCTTTGGCATTCGTCCGGGATGCCCGCACCTCCTGAATGGACAAAGGCTCGCCGGATTCGTCCGTTACGCTTGCAAGCTTTCTATTGATATGAAGCGGTGCCACAACTTCCCAGGATAATGGATTGAATACGACGAGTGGAGTCCCCAAGTCATCCTGCTCCCAGAGCTGCCAATCCTTGTCCTTGCTGAGCGATTTAACCTCGGGCTTCATCGTATCAATCGACCAAGAGAGCTTTTGCAGCGCAGCATTTAATGATTTAGCCCCCAAACTCAACGCCTCGCCGTAAAATTCACGGACATCCTCGAAGGCTTCCTTTATACTGCAGCCACCCATAATATCGTGGAACTGGTTGAACATGACGTTTTCCCATGCCTGCTTTATCGACTCTGTTGGATAAGGCAGCCCAAGCAGCAGGTTGGCATAGGAAGAGAACTTCTCAGCGCTCAGAAGCCGATGCTCCGCCCTGCGGTTGCTAGCCTTTGATTCTGAATGAGTAGAGTAGCAGCCTACCGCATGCCTCTGCATTTCATCCTTAATGACCGGAACCGGAGGATTGAACCGGACCATTTCCTCAAAATAACGATTGGGGGAGCTAAGCTGAATAGCCTCCAGCCCGTGCTGTTCTCTTATTTCCTTGATCAAACGAAGATTCGCAACAGTTGGTCCTCCACCATGATTGCCCACACCGTAAAAAGACATATACGCATGTCCGTCCGCCTCCGCCCGCTCTTTGTGCCTGGTGATTTTACCTTCCAAGCCGTTCTCCGCCCAATTGCCATAGCTGTCAGACAGGCGGAACGTCATAACACGGCTGCCATCCTCTGATTCCCACCAGAACAAATCGCTCGGCAGTTGCTTTTCATGCGCTTCCGGTCGCATAAACAGGTAATAATCCATCCCGCACTGTTTCAATAGCTGGGGCATCATGCCGTGATGGCCAAACGAATCCACGTTATAGCCTACCCGAGCCATAACGCCGAACTTCTCCAGAAAGTACCTTTGACCGTATAATCCGTGCCGGGCAAATGACTCCCCGGAGGGTAGATTGCAGTCAGGCTGAATCCACCAGCCTCCTGTAATAACCCAACGTCCCTCTGCAACACGCTGCCGGATTTCAGCGAACATTTCGGGAGCATTTTCCTCTACCCATTTGTAATAAGCCGCGCATGCGCATGTAAATACAAAATCCGGAAACTCCTCCAATCGGTCCAGCGCAGATCGAAAAGTTGCTTTAATTTCCGCATAACCCTCCTGCCAACGCCAAAGCCATACCGGATCCAAATGGGCATTACCAATCAGATGAACCTTGCTTTCTTCACTCATCACACTTTCACCCTCCATTTCCTTCATTCCTATTTGTATTTCATTCCTGCTATCCTTTGACCGCTCCTAGCATCGCTCCCTGAACAAAATATTTTTGCACAAACGGGTATATGGCAAGGATGGGAAGGATCGCAATGAAAACTACGGCATATTTCACATTTTGGGCCATCAGAGACGTTCCTTCATTCGAACCCATCTCTGTAATTTGCGACGAAAGCTCACCCTGGATGACGATATTGCGGACCAAAATTTGCAGCGGAAACATGGATTTATCATTCAAATAAATTAATGCCGGGAAAAAGCTGTTCCAATGTGACACTGCGTAGAAAATAAACATGGTTGCCATAACAGGCATACATAAAGGCAATATGATTTGCAGCAAAATCCTTCCTTCACCCGCCCCGTCGATAGTAGCCGATTCATTCAGCACCTCGGGAATCTGCTCGAAGAAAGTTCGCATCAGCAGCATATTAAATACATTGATCGCCGTAGGAATTAAGATCGCCCATATCGTGTTAACCATCCCGAGAGAATTGACAACCATATATCTAGGAATTAATCCCCCGTCAAAAAACATCGTAAAAACAACGAAAAAGGCAAACAGTGATTTTCCGTATAAATAGGTCCTGGATAATGGATAGGCGCATAACGTGGTCATAATTAAGTTGACCGTGACACCTAGAGCCGTATATAACAACGTATTTCCATAGGAACGGAGGATGGCAGGATCGTCCAGCACAACGCTGTATGCTTTTAATGAAAGCTCAACTGGATATAGAAATACATCTCCCCGCTGGACAGCGAGACCGGAGCTGATGGAAACAATCCCCATATAATATAAAGGGTAAAAGGTAACAGCGATTAACAGCAGCATACCCATTATATTGAGCGTATCGAAAAAACTTATTTTTTTCAGATTCATGATGGCTCTGTCTCCTCAGAGTTTTGCGAATGCAAAACTTTCATCGTAAGCATTTGCTGAGTTTTTCTCAAGAAAGCTTTTTGCTTAGGCATAGGCATTGCTTAGAACAAACCGGTTCCATTAAATCTTTTGGCAAACTGGTTCGCGAAAACAATCAAGACCAGCGAAATGACGGATTGAAAAATTCCTACGGCAGCGGCAAAGCTGAAATCAGCATCGATCAGACCTCTTCGGTAAACATAAGTTTGAATGACATCCGCCGTTTCGTAAGTAGGACCGCTGTATAGCAAAATGATTTTCTCGAAGCCAACGGACAGCATATGACCTATTGAAAGAAGCAGTAGTATCGTAATGACGGTAGAAATACCCGGAAGAGTAACATGGCGGATTTTATGCCAACGGTTAGCTCCATCGATGGTTGCAGCCTCATACAAGCCTGGATCTATGGATGATAAAGCCGCCAAATAAATAATCGAATTCCAGCCAATACCTTGCCAAATTTCTGAGCTGACGAAGATAGCACGAAACCATTCAGGGAAAGCCATAAACGTTCTGGGCTCCAAGCCCAAGAGCACAAGGAGTTGATTGACCAAACCGGAGATGGACAGAAAATTTATAATAATCCCCGCGATGACAACCGTCGACAGAAAATGAGGTACATAAGTTACCGTTTGAATAAACCGTTTGAATTTATTGCTTCTAAGCTCATTTAACAATATGGCAAAAATAATCGGAGCCGGAAAATAGAAGATCAAAGAATAAAAATTAAGCAGCAAGGTGTTGCGAACTACTTTCCAGAAGTACGGATCGGTTAAAAATTGCTTGAAGTACTTTATTCCCGCCCATGGACTGTCGAAATATCCCTTAATTATGGAGTACTCTTGAAAAGCCATAATATTACCTATCATAGGAGCATAGTGAAAAATGGCAAAATATATAAAGGGCAGTACGAACAAGGCATATAAAAACTTGCTTTTATTCAGCTTTCTTTTCACTTCCGACCATTTGTCCGCTTTGTCGACCGCTCCAGAAGCTAATGATTCCTCTATGAACGCAGCTATGTTGAGCACCTCCTAAAAGGATATTTGGGGGCAGCCCTGCCTTCTTAGCAGGACCTGCCCTCATTCCTTTATCCTTATTTCACCCTCGCCAATGCGGTGTTAAATATTTTTTCAATCTCGTCAGCGCCTTTTTCTTTGGCTTGCTTTATAAATCCGTCCCATTCCTTGTCGATGGCTCCCTCGGTCATAATGAACTTATCCATCGTTTGCGTTAAATAGGCGTCCAGCTGCGTTCTTAGCTGCTTCAATTTTTCACGTTCGTCTTTGGTGAACGGTGGATCATAAGCCATTCTGAACGCCGAACCTTCTTTTATAAATTGATAGTTTTTCTCAGTCCACTCCAGCATTTCTTTGGCTTGGGAAGCAACATTCGGCGAATCATCGGTATGAAGCGCTAATCCGAGATATCCCGTTCCAAGCACGGATTTCATAGCTGTGTATGGATCCGGTTTTTCTTTGAACTGACTAAAGAACTGCTCATTGATTTTGTATTTGCCGTTATCCATCGTATAGTGATCGTTCTCAAGACCCCAAGAGGTCAAGCGGACTCCTTCATCAGAGTACAGCCAATCCATATACTGGATGACCCTCTCAGGATCCTTCACCTTGGCGCTGATCGCATATGACTCCTGCAAATGGTCAAGCTGATAAAGCTGTACCCGCTTCACACCTTTGGGACTTGCCAGAATCGGCAACATATCGAATTGCGCCTCCGGATCCTTTTTCTTCAATGCAGCATTGAAGTTAGCCCCGAACCCAGTGTTATCCATATAATAGAGCGATTTGCCCGAGCTCAGCTTCTCCTGCCAAATTTGCGAGGTAGCCGACGCATAGTCCGGGTCAAGCAGCTTATCCTTATAAAGCTTCCGCAGGTAGCTTATCGCTTCTTTGAACTCCGGCGAAGACGGGCCGAATTTATACTGCTTCAGAGTGGGATCATAATATACCTTTGCCCCAGTCGTATTCGTGTATCCGCTTCCGAATGCAAAAGCAATAGGATTAATCAAGTTTTCAGTCCCAGTCAAGCCATTGGCTGCACGGCTAGTGAACGGGAATGTTTCCGGATACGCTTCCTTCAGCTTTTTAAACGCTTGATACAATTCTTCATAAGTAGTTGGTGTCGGCACATTTAATTTCTTGAGTAAATCGACTCGAATGACAGGAACCTGCCCAGACTGTGATGCGGCAAATTTCTGAGTCAGTGGAAATCCATATAGCTTCCCGTCAATTTTATTTTTGTTAATCTCAGGAAATTCCTGCATAATCTTTTTGAAGTTAGGCATTTTGTCGAGATAAGGAGTTAAATCCAGAAAAATTCCAGTGTCCGAAAAGTTGGAAAGATCATCCTGCTTAACTAGCAGCACATCCGGAATCGAATTGGTAGCGATCAGCGTCTTTTTCTTATCGTCATAATTGCTCTGAGGTGTACTTTGAACATCCAGCTTCACATTTTTCTTCTTCAATATTTCCGGAAAAATTTTGGAGTTTGGGTCCAGCGGCTGTGTCGGATGCTCATATCTCATCCAGGTCAGCGCCAAGGGCTTATCGGATTGAGCAGCCGCCCCTGCCGGTTTCGCCGTTTCCTTCCCTGTACCGTTCGCCTGTTTCGAATCTCCTCCGCAGCCGGATAACACACCAAGCAGTAATACGGATGAGCAGCCTGCAGCAACATACCCCTTTTTTGTTAATCGCATGTTTTGCCTCCTAATAAATCGTTATTTGTAACCTGCTGCCTCAGTGTAATTGCTTGGGAAGAGGTTGAACATTGTCAAAACAGCGCAAATGGTTCCGTTTTGACACATCAAAGGAATGCTCCGTTTCTTCGCATAGGATTCATAATTCCGCATCACTAACATCACGCTCATGAATATGGGCATTGCGGTAATCTACAGGCGATATGCCTTCAGATTTTTTGAATACACGCAAGAAAGTTGTCCGGCTGCCAATGCCAACACGCTCGGCAATCTCGTTTATTTTGTAATTGGAGTGGATTAACAGCTCTTTGGCTTTTGTCATACGAATAAAGCTGATATAATCCGTAATGCTCGTTCCCGTTCCTTCTTTAAAGGTCCGGGAAACATGCTTGGCGGATAAACCAATTTCAGTCGATATGCTTTCCAAATAAATGTCTTTGTGATAGTTTTTCTCAATATATCCGGTGATTAATGAAATAACGGTCTCAGCTCGCGTTTCTCCCTTGGCCGCTGTCTCCTGAATAATACGCTGGTAAAAATCGAGCAGACGTTGCACACGATCATAAAATTCATTAGGAGCCATATTTTTATTGAGCAGCACCTTATACTCTTCCTCCGCAAGCAATTGATTTAAGCTAAGCTGCTTTTCATGGATATACCGAATACCCGTGTTCCACAGCTCCACAACCAATGCCCCAAGGTATGAATACGAAACGCCACGGTTTTTATTCAGTCGTATCAGCTCTTCCACATCTGCCTTTAACCCTTCGATATTTCCTGCTCTCAAACCGTTAACCAATTTATTCTCATCCAAAAAGGAATAGTAATACGTTTGCTCGATCGTCAAATCGGCCGCATCCGCTATCAGATTATCCGAACCGTTCAGCTTCTGGTCCATTGCAGTCATCGCATCGCTGTAAGACATAGCAATCTCTTCTACCTTCGGATACATTTTGCCCAAGCCGATCATCAGCTCACAATAAACCGTATCGTACTCGAAGGTTTGCTTCATTGTCTCTAGCGCCAAGTTAAGCAGCGAGCGATCCTCCTCCCGCTTCATACATACCAGGCATACATAGAAATTCGGCTCATACTCCAACAAATAGCAATCTACATTCTGCTGCATGATGCCCCAAACGACTTTTTTCATTTTTTCCTGAATGAGCAATCGGTCAGTTTCCTGAATTTCATGATAAAACCTTTCCTTATAACGGAACATGAAATTGCAGCATAAGTAGCGCTCGGCCTTAAAGCTGATATCCTCTAAAATTTGGCTTAATGTCTCCTGTTGAACCCAATGGTTTCCTCTGAGTAAATTCATAAAAAACTGATCGAGCAGCTCGCTCGAATATTTATTTATTTTAAGGGACGCATCCTGGTGCTGTTGAACCAATTGATGGACTCGATTCCCAATCATTTTCAATTCGTCATTACTTCTAAACTCATTGCCAAAATTAATTTGCTTCTCGCTTTGAATGAGAATATCCCGGATATTTTTAATAGGATTGTACAGATTCATGCTGAATACGAAGGAGAATAGCACTCCAACAACTATCAACGTAATGCAAATCCAGAACACCAGGCTAAGAATGCTCGAGGATTCATTGCTGAACGACGACACGGGAGTTATTGAAAAATAATTCCAACCAAAATTTTCGGAGGAAATCCTTACGACCAATGATTCAGAATCATCGACCTTCATATATTCGGTTCGCCCTTCTTCAGGGAACTGTTCAGCAATGCTGCGAATTATTTCAGGGCTAAGACCGCTGTTATTGATAATAAGATTTTGCTTTTTATCTACGATGAAATAAGACGTTGTTGGAAAAATGGAGTTGTTTTTAAAAGCAGCCGTTATAGCTGGAACGGAAATACTGGTGACCATCGTGACTAGCCTTCCATTGACGTACTGAGTTGTTACGCTTGGAATGGACTGTTTCAAATGAATTCCGTTATAGTCCCCGACAATGCTGGGAGGAAGCAGCTCAAAGAAACTGCTTTTCAGCAGCTTTTGCTTCCAATACGATTTGGAATACCGCTCCATTTGATAAAACTCATCAAAAAAAGTGTTGAAATCAGCCAGTTCTTGACTTGTATAAATTTTATCCGTATCGGTATACATAAAAATATGATCGACAAAGGAGCTCAGCAGGTTAAGATTTTCCGCTATGGCTCTTATGATTAACGGTACATTCACTTTGTCCGAATCAGACAATTGCCGATAAGGCTGCAGATACCTCTGGAACGTATCGCTCATTATCAGGTTGTTGTTAGCCGTTTGTGCCATTCCCAAGTACCCGTCAACCGTTCTGGATGAGAAAATGAGATTATCCGTCAGCTTCTGGGAAACATCCTTTTTGACCAAATGATCCACATTCAAATAGACAATTAAGCCAATGATTACAATAGGGATTAATAAGGATAAGAAATACAAAAGAATTTTATTAAAAAGCTTATTTTCCGGTAAAAGCAAAGCAAGCTGCCGCCATCCCATTTTCAAACCCCCAATCTTTGTGCAACCCCTTACAATATGTTTTTGGGGAAGGATTTCATATGGGGCTCCTACGTTATAGAAAATCATAACTTCGTGTCGCCCCACACTTATTCCCTTTCATTTTAGCGGAAAATTCCCGCCTCTACCTTACTTTCTCCCAGCGGCTCATTATCTCTTGCGGAGAAGCTGTTCCCGTCTCTCCTATTTTACCAACGGATACTGCGGCAGCCAGATGGGCAAAGGCCGCTGCTTCAGAACCCGCGCATCCCGCTCCCCACGCCGATAGAAAGGCCGCCGTAAAGGAATCTCCGGCTCCAACAATATCAATAGGCGGCGGAACAGGCTTCGTTGGCACCAGAGTCGCTTGGCCATCCTCGAACCACACCGCTCCCTTCTCTCCGACTGTGATGCAGCAAGGAGCGCCGGAGCTTCTGCTAAGCTGAAGCCCCGCTTTCAATATTTCCCCCTCTGTCGGCTGCAGCTGCAGCTTCACGCTTCCGTGGTACCAGCGAAGCGCCTCAAGCTCATTGGGCTTGAGCACAACTCCGCTGTAAGCACCGATCCGGTCCCGGCTGTCCACGATCACCTTTTTCCCGTTCAAAGACCAATATTGCAGCCGCTCTCTTAAGGCAGCCCCCATGATACCATGGGGCAATTGATCGGTTACACTTATTACGTCAACCTTCATAGCCATAAGGTCCAGCTGTGCTACAACACGCTGCTGAGCCGCTTCGGATAAAGGCTCCCTGTTAATGAAATCGATGCGGGGCGCCTCCTGCCTCACGCCTTGTATTCCCTGCATGATTACCTTGCAGTAAGCCGGAGTTACCCGGCCTGCCTCAACAAGTACAAACGAATCATCGATCCCTCGAGTAGTTAAAGCTTCCTTGAGCAAAGCCCCCCGCCAATCTGCTCCTGCAACGGAGCAAAAGCTTACTTCCGCAGCGCCAAGACTTTTGAAATTGACAGCGACATTGCCGGCGGCACCTGGTGCAAAGCGCTCTTTGACAGCGGGAAGATTATAATGCGGCGTCTCCCTCGACAATTCGCTTAAGATCATATCAGCCTCCCAATACATATCAAGGCAGCCATCACCGATCACACCGACTCTCAGAGTTGAAATACGCTGTAAAATATGCTCTATTCTCTCCCTTGTCAATCCTGTGAATTGTAAAATGTCAGAAAGACTATGCAATTCCTCTGTACTCATTAGCTTCTCCCCCCTTAGCGCCCTTCAAAGGCTATTTTCATGAAATTCCGTGTGCCTCTGAAAGAGTGAGCCGGAATGTTTTCAGCTCGAAAGGGTTGAAATAAGCTCCAATTTCATTTGCTTCATGGTTCATAGCCTCAGCTTCAAGCTCGGCAAGATTAACTTCAGCCGCCTCCACAATGGAATAATGGGTATGGAACATGACATGTCCACGCTTGCCTGCATATTCATAGCAGCGCACAATCCAGCTATCGGAGTCTTCCGCTTTCTTGATCGAATCGATCATCACGTGATCCCCGGCTACACTAATGAAGCTAAGCTCAGCAGGCAGCACATTGGCGGTCGTTCCAGCTGAAGAAGCATGGTTTGCCACGGTCGAACTATCGGCAATTTCCATAACCGTTACCGGCACATTTAACCTGTGCGCCTGCTCTGCTGTACCCGCCGTGAACCAATCCCCTTCATGCGGAAGCAGGGAATAAGTAAAGGTATGCTCGCCTTTATCGCATTGCGGATCGGGCTTGTTGGATGATTTAATCAAAGTAAGCCTCATTACATGATCCTTGATATCGTGGCCGTACTTGCAATCATTTAACAAGCTGACGCCAAATCCCCGCTCCGATAAATCAACCCATTTGTGAGCGCATGTTTCAAACCTCGCATAATCCCAGCTTGTATTCCAATGTGTCGGACGCTGCACATGCCCGAACTGAATTTCATAGGTCGCTGCCGCCGCTCGAACGCACACCGGGAATGCCACCTTTAACAACGTTTCCCTTTCATGCCAGTCAACCCATGTGGAGAAGTCGATTCTCGGATGATCCGCATACAAAATCATATCCTGCTCGATCCTTGTCGGGCCATACTCCCATTTGAAACGGATGACTGCGCGGAGCGGCCCCTCTTCTACAACAGCTGCACTCCGCAGGTCAGTTACATGACGCACTTTCTCCGTATAAAAAATATCGATTTCCCAGTTATCGTGGAAAGCCGGTTTATCCTCATGAACATCAAATCGGTTGGCGGTCTCTCCTGCTGCAATGACCTCACGACCGGTACGTTTATCGAATAATCTGTTGAGCTGTCCAGCTTCATTCCATTCGAGCTCATAATAAGGCGTGGACACGCGCTGCTCTCCAAAAGTAAATGACGAGGCCCGCTGCGTTGTACTCGCTTCTGTCACTTCTAACGGCGCTGCTGTTTGCATACGCAAGGTCGTATATCCCATTGCCGGTATGTTCCCCACAAGGAGCTGGAGCTGACCTTCCCCAGCATCAGGTCCACTGATGCGGCTCGCCGCCAATATTGCGCCCGATGCGTCTGTCCATTGCCCGCCCTCATAGCTAGGCTTCCAGGGAAGATGCACAATCTCGCTGCGCTTCCATGGCAATGAGTTAAACACAAGCCATTCTCCTGCTTTTACTGCTGCACATGACGCCAATAGCTCTAATCCGTTCGAAAAAGCATCTTCAGCCAAATGTTCAGCTTCCGCATATTCGACACGGCAATCCTCGTACACTTCAGTTATCGATGAGCCTGGCAAAATATCATGGAATTGATTGCGAAGTACGATTTTCCAGCTGTCATATAACTGCTTCTGTGGGTAAGACGCATAACCTACAAGCGGACTGCTGAAAACCGAAGCCATCTCCGCATCCCGCAGCAAAAATTCCATACGTCTGTTCATCTTTTTCACATAACCCTGAGAGGTGTAGGTGCCCCTGTGCAGCTCCAAATACAGCTCCCCATCCCAATGGTGGACATAGCGGTCTGATTGCTCGACAGTCTGCTCCAGCTTATTGAAAAACTCATCAGCGCGCCCCGTAGTTGCTTTCGGCATTCCAGGCATGTTTTCCAGCCTTCTGCGCATTTCAAGCATCGTGCGGGTAGGGCCACCGCCGCCATCACCCCAGCCGTAGGATAAGAGCAGCTCGGAGTCGTTAACCTCCTTATCCCGATAATTATTCCATATCCCGTTTAAAGTCGCTGGCAGCACCTGACCGTTATACGTATAGAACCGGGTGAACGTGCTTTCCTTAATGTCCGGGTCGGGCGTTGTAATGTAATGCGTTAATATTTCTGTACCGTCGATGCCTTTCCAATAAAAGGTATCGTGAGGAAACCGGTTATATACATTCCAGCTGATTTTAGTTGTCATGAAGTGACGCAGACCGCTTTTTTGCAATATTTGCGGTAATGCCCAGCTGTAGCCAAAAACATCAGGGAGCCATAAATATTCACATTTAACTCCGAAGGTACGTTCAAAATAGCGCATCCCATATAATAACTGGCGCACAAGAGACTCACCGGAAGGAATGTTGCAATCCGATTCCAGCCACATAGCGCCACCAGCTTCCCATCGGCCTTCTTGAATGCGTTCTTTGATTTTGGCGAAAATTTCCGGATAATCCTGCTCTATATATTCATACAGCTGTGGCTGCGTCTGTAGAAAGACGTACTCCGGGAACTGCTCCATCAACCTCAGTACGGTAGAAAAAGACCGAGCCGCTTTCTCACGAGTGTGCTTCAACCTCCACAACCACGCCACATCTATATGCGTATGACCAATGCAGCGTACTGTCAGGGGCTGGAAGGCAGGCAAGCTCGCCAGCTCCTCCTTTAATTTCCGGTTGGCCGCGTGAACGCTTTCGTAGAAAGCATCGTCACCCGGTACCCGCCAATTCAACAGCAGCAGAGCACGATCAAGCGCTTTGACCAGCGCCTGCCTTTCCCAGCGATTCTCATCCAGCACTTGAATCGTATGCCAGACAGCGAACGCCGTATGATAGAGATCATCCGTCTGCGTTTCAAGCACAGCCAGCGCCGACATACGCAGCTGATGCTCCTGCACTGTTTTGGTTCCATCAGCGCCACTTAAGCCGCTCCAGACCTTGAACAAGAGCTCAATCCTTTGTCCCAGGAATGACTCTGGAAACCACACCTCAGTATGATTGCTGCCCACACCTTGATAGGGCTCCCCATTTACATAGAGCAGCGATTCAAAGCCCCAATTATGCCCTGAGCCGGTTTTGCCGAAATCGAATAGGCCTACAATTTGTTTGCCTGACCATTCTGCCGGAATTACAGCATCCGTCTTCAACCAAGCGGTCAAATCCCAGCCTTGCCAGCGATCGCCGACTGCCATTTTTCCCCACTCTGCATCTTCGGGCGGCTTCTGTGCAATCTCAGCCTCCTGATCGATCCAGAAGTCGTAAGAGGGAAGCTCGCGATGATCGACATAACGATGACTCTTCAATTCCTCAATTCGTTTCCACAATTTATCCATTGTTAAAAACATGCCTAATCCTCCTCAGGTAATAAGTCTTGTACTTGCTTCAACCTGCTTGTTCATCAGCTCTGCTGCTCTGTCCTTTTATCAATTCCCAGCCACTCAAGCCATTGTGCAGTATCCGTGAAATCACCGGCAATAAAGTCGGCTCCTGCCGCCTTCAACCGCTGCTGCTTTACAGGATTTATCCCTTCCCGTTTGATTTCATCGCTTGCAAGCCCGAGGGCTACTGCACCATTCTCCTTGGCCAGCTTGATTTCCACCTTACCGTCCCCTATTACCGCTAGCCCAACTTCTCGAAATTCCTGCTGTGCCAAGAGCTCCTGAATTACTTTTTCCTTGGAGCAATCCGCACGCCCCACCGGAGCACCAGCGATTTCCTTGAAATAATGCTTGACCCCAAGCACTTCAGCCTCGTTCACTACATCCGGATGATCCGTTCCGCTTGCTATGTACATGGGAATGCCTTCCTTATTCAGCTGCTCAAGCAGTGCTTCCGAGCCTTTGATCAAAAAATCTGTCGGATTGTATAACCCTTCACGCAAACCTTTCACACGATCCTCCACCTTAATCAGCAGCCGGCGGTTATATTCTGCTTTGTAATCCCATTCCCCCAGAAGCTCACTATTCCAGCCCTTCTCCTTAACCTTCTCTACCAGCCATCTCATCTGGAAGATCGTTTGAATACCTGTCGATTGATCTATATAAGCTTCAATTTCCTTCACAAGCAAAGCGGATTCCTCCGGTGTCAGCTTATAGCTTCCAGAAATTGCTTCTTTGAAAAATGGAGCCATCGTTTCTTCCCAGCCTGCTCTTAGTGTCGACAGTGTTCCGTCAAAATCAAAGAGTATGGCTTTAACTCTCTCAGTCTGCTTCGTGCTGCTCATGTGTCTCACTCTCCTTTATGTGATTGCATCTCATGCCTTCAGCTTGCTTCTCCATAGAAGCGAGCGCTTTCCATACGGCGGGAACCGTATCTGAGTGCAAGCCCTCGCAATGAAAACCTTTCCCGCCCAGGCTCGTAGGTCGATGAATAATATTTTTACGCGGCCGGTAATAATAGTCCCAATCCTCGTATCCAACTTTTTTCGAGTAATCACCCAGCTTAACGATATCGAAGTTCGCAGTTGTAATATGGTGTACCTGATGCTGCAAGTTTCTCGAGATGGACAATGCTTTAAGAAAAACCTCCGGCCCCGTCACCGCTGAGCCAAAATTGATAAACACCCCACCTTCCAAATTCGCCACTGAATGACAGTAGGACTGGAAGTCATATCCGCTTGCTTTCGCTTGCTCGGCAAAATTGGAATCCGGATGAAGCTGAATATCATCGGTCCCGATTGTAATATGACAAGTATAAGGTATGCCATATCGCGCACACGCTCCTAGCAGACTCTCTTCCAAATATGGAAAGCTTTGCGGATGCTTGCCGGCGTAAGCCATTAAGCTTTGCCCATATCCTCTTCCTTCAGCAAGACCCTCCGATAATGCCCGATGTATGATACCTCCAGCTTCCTTCCACATGCCCAGCTTGCCGGCTTGCAAATATCCTTCCTCAAGCTCTTCTGCCCGACCACATACAGCCAACTCTATATCCTGACTGCAGGCGGCGCCAGTAACGGCAAGATGAGTTATATAACCGCGTTTTATCAAATCGGCCAAATACCGGTTCACTCCGCTTCCTATCATATTGCTTCCGACCGATACCAGGACGCGGCAATCATTATTCCGAGCAGTCCATAATCGCTTAATAAAATCATCGAACTCAGGGCCATTCAAGCTTTCCATACCCGGAGTGCCTGCACTCTCCTTACCATATCCCAGCTCTGATAACGCTTCCACATGCAATCTGCTATTTCTCGTGCTTACCGGAAACAGTGTAACCTGATTGTCTCCTGCAATTGGAGTATTTTTGATAGTCGATATTTCAGGAAACTCAACTCCCAGCTTTTCCTTCTTCAGCATCAATGCGTGAAATAATGCCGGTATCGTCTGCTGGTGCAGACCAGGAAACAGACAACCCTTTCCGCCAACTTCGTTCAATCTATCGATAAAAACACGCCGTGGTCTATAATGGTAGGACGGGTCCGTATCTCGAAGCTTTGCCCCGGCAGGCACGGAAACGATATCGAAATTGGCAGCTGTAATTCCGCTCATCGGCAAGCCTCTGTTTCGAGCGAGCGCTAAACATTTCAAGAAAATTTCCGGACCCGAAATAGCTGAGCCAAAGTTTAAAAACACCCCTCCGGCTTGCATCCCCTCTACAGAACGGCTCATAAGACGGAAATCTTCACCGGAGGCTGCTCCAAGAGCCGCAAACTCAACCGTTGGATGCTGATGAATAATATCCGTACCAATCGAGATATGGCATGTATAAGGAACCCCATATTTCTGGCACTGTACAAAAACACAATCATCATAATAAGGAAATTTTTCCGGATGATCCGATAAATATTTATAAAGACTCGCACCGTAGCCCAATCCAAGCTGGACTCCCTGTTGTACCGCTTCGTTCATATAGCTTCCGGTTTCCTCCCACATACCAAACGATCCGTCCTCTATCGAACGTGCCACATCCTCTGAGGTCTCGCCAAGAAAAGCCAGTTCAAAATCATGAATGCTTGTAGCTCCGTTGCCTGAAACATGAGTTAGAAATCCGTGTCTAACCAATTCAATGATATATCGTGAAAGTCCATTTTTGATTACATGAGCTCCCATGGACCATATGACAGGCAATCCAGCCAGACGTGCTGCTATTATACGCTCAACCAATTGCTGAAACTCGAGCGAATTCGAGCCAGACCACTCCTCAAGAATATCTTCGTAGGGTCGAGCCATATTTTTTATTGTGACGAGATTGGTCCGGTCAAAAACAGAGTTTGTTTTAATGCCTTGAAACGATAGTCGATTTTCAACAGCCATGGGCCGCCTCCTTTCTTAAATCAACAGCCTCAATTTCCAGCCATGAAGATATATTCCCTCCAGCAGGAACTTTTAAAGCTAACCCCAGTTCA
Source organism: Paenibacillus sp. GCM10027630 (assembly GCF_042676305.1). Taxonomy (NCBI): domain Bacteria; kingdom Bacillati; phylum Bacillota; class Bacilli; order Caryophanales; family Paenibacillaceae; genus Paenibacillus; species Paenibacillus sp. GCM10027630. Next base: position 254,711 of record NZ_JBHTGY010000036.1, read on the forward strand.
GCTGCCTCGCTCAACGTCAGTTTGGGCGGGACATTGAACATTTCCAAGCCGATATTGTACTCGCAGCCATAGAAGGGAGCGTCACAGTCTGCCTTGAAATTTTGCCAATACCATAAATAGGGCCAAACCGATCCATCCCATCGAACCTCCAAAGCAACCTGCTTGCGCGGATTGGTCAGACGATATCTGTGCTCTGGCATTCTAATATAAAGCAGCTCGCGTTCAGTCCCCTCAGCAGGCATAAGCGACAGGTCGGTTCCGTCATTTTGCACGAGTTTAGGCCAATCCCAGCTCTCTCCAGTACCGGGGTGAACTATCTTTGCTTCATCGCCCAATGTAATGAATGATTCTTGATCAAGGAATGGGAATCCGTAAGCCAAATGATGCCCCCAATTAACTTCCAGCTCCGTTGAGTCAGATCTATTATGAAGAGTTTCTTTAATAACCACAGTCCCGCTGCCAGACTTTAGAGTCATTATTTTTTCCGTAACTATCGGCATAGAGCGAATGCGGTTGATGAGCCGTACTTGAATTTCATCCCTTTCATCCTTAATAATTTGATACTCCCAAGGAGTGACAGCGGATTCTCCCCGATGCACCGTTGCTCCGCGATATTGGGAGGTATAGCTCACTTCAGGAAGCATTTCCTGCCAGCCGCCTATGTAATTGTCTTGATAGTCTGCATACAAGGGCTGCGCTCGGCTCAAGCCTTGCTCAGTAAACCAGATAAAATCGGTATCCGTCTCCTTATGCAGCCAACGAACGGGCTCCCCACCCTTATCCAGGAGTAAATGAATGAGCAGCTTCTCATTTTCCAGCAATAGGGAACGATAGCCTTTAAAAACAATATCATCTATAATTCTACAGCCGGAGTTCCGGAGAGGACGATACAGCGAGCCTTCCAAGGCTAACACACCTCCAAAATGTATTTTCTTAATAATTAAGTTAATTCATTAAAAAAATTTGGTCCATCTTCTCTCTATTTTTAAAAACAAGCTGACCCTGCCTGGTGCTAGTTAATCCGATGTTTCACGATCAGCTTCAGTTAACGACAGCAGCCTGACCGGTTCCGATAGAAGAAAATTCAGCAGTAAAGCGGCTGCTCCTACCGCGCTTTGAGAGGTTCCAAAAGTAGAGGATTCGATTCTCAATCTGTCTTTGGCGAAGGCGTATAATCTTGACCGGAAGCGCGGCTTCAGTTTATCCATGCTATTTGATAATAAAGGATACAGTCGGCCGCCAAGCACGATCAGCTCGGGATCATACAGGTTCTGAATATTAACCAAAGCAGTTTCCATATAGCTAATGGTTTTATCTAAACATTGAAGCGCCTCAGGATCTCTATTCTGTACAGCTGCTTGAAATTCTTCTATAGTACGGCCTTGAGGCCATCTGCTTAAAATGCCAGGAATTGATCCTACCGTTTCCCAACAGCCACGGTTTCCGCAATCGCACATTTTACCATCCTGTACAATCGTCATGTGCCCTACTTGGCCGCTAAGCCCATTAGCTCCCCTGACAATCACCCCTCCGGATACCACTCCGCCGCCAATACCGACTCCCATAGTAACGAACACAAGATTTTGAATGCTTTTACCTAATCCATACCAGCGCTCAGCCATAGCAGAAGTCCGTGCATCATCATCGATAAGCGTAACAAGGCCGCATTGCTCTTCTAATACACGCTGCACAGGGTAACGCTCCCAGCCTGGAAAGTTAGGCGGGGAAAGCAATGTGCCTTGATCATAATCAATTGGACCCGGTATTCCTGCACCCAAACCAAGAATTTTGCAGCCCTCTGCTTCGAGACCTTTTTTAACTTCAATCACTAGAGGGGTAATGATACGGAAATAGTCATCAGGTCCCTTACAACCGCTCATATCCCTTTCGATTGATTGCAATATTTCTCCATTAAGATCCATGACTACGATCTCCAGAGCAGTCCGACCTATATCCAGGCCAATGATCCGGTAAACACGGGGGTCAAATCCGAGCATAACTCTTCTTCTTCCCACGCTTCCCGAGATCGACTCATTCTCACGCAATATGTTCATCTCAATCAATTCATGTGTAAGATTAGTTAGCGTTCCTGAGGTTAATCCCGTTTGTTCAACCAATTCAACACGGGAAGCTTGCCTGTATTGCCATAGGCGTCCCAGCACTTCTGACATATTATTTTGTTTAACTTGCTGTAAATAAATCATTTTATTGGAAACGATTGTTCTCTCATCCTTTATTTTCTTAATCATTTAGTTAATTAATTATACTTGATGTTTTCGCTTTTTGTAAACCCCTAATATCCTCCATCAGATCGACTCATTCGACATATCCTGACATCATTTTTACCAAGTATTGAGATTGCCTAATTGTAAAGGTATAATTAAGATGGCTTTATATAGAGCATTTTAATGGATAAGTGATGGTGATGATAGCGAGATGAACCGTAGAAGTTTTGTTAAGAAATTGCTGATGTCCCTAGCCTTTTTGTCAGCAGGAGCAACTGCCTCGATTCCCTTTGTCCGTCGTTGGATGGTAAATGCCGAATCGGCAAACGTGAAATTTGGTCAACCCAGTTCCTCTGCACAAGAGCCTTCCAATACTCCGCTGGCTTCCTTTTTTTTACTGAGCGATCTTCATATATCGGTTAGTGAATCAAGTATGACGGATAGACTTCACATGGCACTTAAAGACATTGCCGCATGGGAAACACCTCTTGACGCTGTTGTTTTTGGAGGAGATTTGACGGATTTCGGAAGAGCCAGCGACTATAAGCTGCTGAAAGATATTTTAAGCGGTTACACGCTTCCTCAGCTTTATGCCAACATGGGCAACCACGATTATTATGACATCTGGCTGACATCCAAAGGCGGCTTCTCCACGGAAACAATGCCAAACGGCAAAACGGATGCCATGGCCCGCGAACGCTTTATCAATTTCATGGCCTATTATACAAAAAAGCCGTATATCGACGCCTGGGTGAATGATGTCCATCTAATTATGATGTCACAGGAGGTATACGTTCAGGAGAAGCCTGAGGTCGGTGAGGGCGCTTGGTATTCGGATGAACAAATGGAATGGCTCCGCAGCATTATGAAGGCTCATAAAGATGGACGTCCAGCAATCGTCTTTATTCATCAGCCATTGCCGGATCCCGGAACGGACGGAGGGTCGCACCGTTTAATTAGAGCCAAAGAATTCAGAGCTATTCTTGCACCTTACAAAAATGTGTTTGTCTTATCCGGGCATACCCATCGTAATTTCGTTGGTGAAGAGCATTATAATTGGCAAAATTCATTCCATTGGTTCAATAATGCTTCTGTCGGCCGTTCAAGAGGTGTTGAGGGTGGAGAGCCAAATCCTGCACAGGGATTGTATGTGGAGGTTTATCCGCATCAGGTAATATTGAAGGCAAGAGAATTCAGCAATCGCACTTGGATAGAATCCTCACAATGGAAAATACCTTTGTGGTAGACTCCTGCTAATACGAAATAATTAGGACCTTTTACTTAATGAATTTTCATGAGGTAGAAGGTTATTTTGTTATTCCAGTAGGAAATTTGAAAATTATGTCGAATATCGTAGGAGTCCTAATCTGAACGATCACATCCTATTAAACGTAAGGTGGTCCCATTGAATATAATCCATGAGCTGCTCTTAAACATGCTTATTATCATTGCCCCGGTCATGATGTACCATCTGTTTTGGGTGGATCGGATCGATAAGTACCAAAAGATCGTTAACCGCGGCATCATTACGTTCCTATGTACTTGCACAGCTGTACTCTCCTTGATTATAAGCTTGGAGCTGCTTCCAGGATATTTATACGATCTACGCGCTATTCCGTTAGCAATCTGTCTGTTATATGCCGGCTTGCGGTCTGCTTTAATTGTTTCCGCTGCAATAATTGCATTTCGCTTATATATAGGTGGAAGCGCTTATGCCTATGTATTAGCTATTATTATTATCGTTTTAACACTGGCACTTTTGTCATACTGTAAGCCATTTGTCGTTAGCCAAGACAGAACAAGGAATATCGCTTATGCTGCATTAGCAGGGTTTATTATAGGTTTGCTAGCATCGGTCGCTGCAGTGGGCACATTGCTATGGGAAGGCTTCGCTATAACACGGGAAACAGCAGCCTATCTTGGATTATATTGTATTATTCATAGTATTACCCTGGGATTGGTTGTCTATATTATAGAACAATTCAAGATTAACTTAAATTTACGTAAGCAGCTTCAACATACAGATAAAATGAATACATTAAGCGAGCTGGCCGCTTCATTCGCACATGAAATCAGAAATCCTATGACTGTAGCCCGCGGTTTCATGCAATTCCTTAAACAACCAGGCACTAGTGAGGAAAAAAGACAAATTTATACGCAGATGGTTCTGGATGAAATTGATAAAGCCCAATCTATTATTTCTAATTATTTGGTTTTTGCCAAGCCTCATTTGGAGTCTATTGAGCTGGTAGACGCTAAGCTTCTCATCCAGCAAGCCCTTGATTCCGTTAAATCCTATGCTGTACGCTGCCAAGTGGATATGGAAACACAGCTCGATGATAAGCTGTTTATCAGTACTAACAAAGATAAATTCGTCCAATGTATCACACAACTGTGCAAAAATGGGATCGAAGCTATGCCTGCTGGCGGGAAGCTGAAGGTGATTGGATGCTTGCAAGCTAATCAGGTAAGCATCAACATTATTGATCATGGCATCGGGATGACTAATGAGGAAATCCGCAGACTAGGAACACCCTTTTATTCCACACGAGATAAAGGCACAGGTCTCGGTATGATGATTACATACAAAGCCATTCAAACCATGCAGGGCAAAATTGATGTAACAAGCGAAGTAGGCAAAGGGACCTGTTTCTCCCTCCTTATTCCATCGCTCTCCCCTTCATCCTTTCATTGAGCGGTCGCTAATATATCCATAACTTCTTTAAACAGGGGCAGAGACTTGCTAGCAGACGTTTCTGGCATATTCTGAACCATAACAGCCGCTGCATACCGTGGCTGCTTCACAGGTCCATAGCCGATAAACCATTGATTAACTTGCGGTACCCCCTCTTTATCTGCTGTCTGAGCTGTCCCAGACTTGCCGGCAAGCGGCCATTTGGCAGAGCGAAGGGCTGTCCCTGTACCATGGTCAACAACATCGTTCATCCAAGACAATAATTTTGCAGCGGTCCCCGAAGAAATGCTATTGGATAGACCCTTCACACTTTTTTCATCGAACGCCTCCATCAATCTGCCATTTTGAAACCGGACCTCTTTTACAATACGTGGTGAAAGGACTTTCCCTTTCTGCAGTAAAGTTACAACCATATTAGCAGCCTGAAGCGGAGTTATCATCACATCTCGTTGACCAATCGCCGACTGCGCCCTCACTCCCCCGTCTTCCATTGGGGTTGAATCGGCAAATATTTGCCCTTTCTCCTCACCGTCGAGCTCTTTAAAATGGGCGTCCTGCATAAATTCACCTTGCCATCCTACCTCTACATTTAAGCCTAATCGATTTGCGTAATTATCCAAAGAAACCCCTTTTAGCCTCTCTGCAATTTTCGCAAAAACAATATTACATGATTCTGCATACCCCTCACGAAAGCTGATTCTCCCATGCCCTTGTTTGTTCCAGCAAGTCAATCCGTATTTCCCCAGCACACCATTGCATTCAAACATTTCATCCGGCTTTGCAACATGCTCCTCCAAAGCAGCTGCTGCAGTAACCGTTTTAAAGATAGACCCCGGTGCTGTTGCCTTTAAAGCCCGATTTGCCCAAGCTCCATTCTGCAAATCAATATGCTGCGGGTTAAACTCAGGCCGGCTGGCTATCGCAATAACATCTGCGTTGGCTGCATCTAGAACAACCACTGCTCCTTCCTTGATTTGCAGCTTGGCCATCGCTTGTTCGATTTTCAGCTGAATGGCAGCATCTAAGGTTGTCATCACCTTAACAGGGTAATAATCGTTACGAGGTGAAACAATTCTTGCGTCAAGCCCTGGCAGCGGTCTTTTGAGAGCATCCGTAAACAAGGATACTGAAGTAGCTCCTATACCTTGCAGCCATGGATCAAATGTTCTTTCCAATCCCGCTCCTCCTATCCGGCTTGTAAGCTGAAGCTCCCCTTGATGAATCTGGTTCGTATACTGCCGCGATATTCGTTCCGGGTCTTGACTTATAAAGCCAATTACATGACTTGCAGTCTGTACGTTATCATATCTCTCCTTCAAACGTGAAACCGTCAATTGAGGCAGCCCAAGTGCTGTAATTTGGGCGATTTGTTCGTCGTTAAGTGAAATATGCCTTCCTTCAACTGCCCACACCTGAGGGGCCTTCAGAGACTCTACGAAGCTTGTCCATACAGGCTCCGCTACTTGCAGAATACGGGCAATTGTGGCATTGATCTCTCCGTCCTTTAATGAGGTTTCTTTTCGAACGGGAAATACGGTCAAAACCTGGGTTTCACGGCCTGTTAATGCTTTCCCGCTACGGTCATAGAAGTCCCCCCTACCGCTATCCAGCACAATGCCTTTTTCACGTTGGATAACCGAATTTTCCACCAAATCAATTCCATGCTCGGTCCAGTTGCGGCTAGCCGCTACTTGGATCCAAAACAAGCGGATGTTCAAAACCGCCAATAACCCAATAACCACGATAAGTATATAAAAAAGCCGATGCTTTTTTAGTGCTTCTCCATCCTTCATCCTGAGCATCCTTTCGCTGACTCGATATACTGAATATTACTACCAGTATGATCGACTCCTCGTATGCTCAAACAAAAAAAAGAATCTTTTTAACAGTGGGGTACACCGTTAAAAAGATTCTTTCATACGAATTATGTAGCTAGCGAGAATTAAACTTCGAATTTGGATAACGAGTCTTTTAATGAATTAGACAATTGATCCAGCTTATCGGAAAGACGAACCAGTCCATTACTAATGTTCATTTGCTCTGCACTTAAGGATGCAACCTCCTGAGAAGTCGCTGATGACTCTTCAGCTACAGCACTTACATTAGACATTGCATCGGAAAGTACGATCTGAGATGCGTCCAGATTGCTGATAGACTCGGTAACCTCCGACAACTGACCAATAAAGCCGCCCATATGGGTTTGAACTTGTTTAAATATAGTGTCGGCTTCTTTTACCGATGAAATCTGCTCTTGAAAGATCGGATAAGCCGCTGATAGTACATTGACGGTCTCATCAATTTCTCTTTGAATGGTTTCCGTAATCGTACCTACAATGGCAATGGATTGGCGAGATTGATCCGCAAGCTTACGTATCTCATCAGCGACAACCATAAACCCTTTGCCGGCAGCTCCCGCACGTGCAGCTTCAATTGTAGCGTTAAGAGATAATATGTTCGTTTGTTTAGACACATTGCTCAATACTTCAAGAATTTTGCGGATCGAGCGTGTGCTTTCTTTCAGATTATCAACCTTTTCCACCATATTACGTGTCATCGCTTCGGTGGCATTCGTTTTGTTGATCAGCTCGGACATGTACTGAATCCCTTGCTCACTGGATTTCTGAACATCGGAAGCAGCTGTTCCCATCACGATATTCCCATCAACGACCGCTTTCATCTGTACGCCGATGTTGTAGGTCAACTCATTGCCTCGTTCGGATTCAACAGCTAAGCTGGACGCGCCTCCAGCAATTTCTTCCGTTGCAACTGCAATCTCTCTGGCTGAAGTTGCTGTTTTCTTCGAAGCATCTGATAGTTCAGTTGCAGTGTCGAGTACTTCCTGCGCGGAAATGTTCGTTTGCTGCACCAATACCGTAATTTTCTGCATCATTTCGTTGAAGCTGTTCCCCAGCTGTCCAATTTCATCCTGTGAACTTACGGACATACGTACAGTCAGATTCCCCTGTTCGCCTTCTTTCATCAAGTTGCGAAGTGTAATAACGGGACGTCCAACCATTCTCGCTACGAGGAAGCCAATACCTCCAGCTATTAGTGCAGCAACCGCAGCCATAATCCAGGTCATGTCAGAAATAGTTCTGGCATCTCTAACCAGCTCGGCGACAGGCATTGCACCCATTAGATACCAACCCGATTTTGTAGATTTGAAATAAACGAGCTGCAAGTCTTTCTTAAGATTCATGATACTGTGGTTCTCACCCTCGAGACTCTCTACTGCCACATCAATTGTGCTCTTCTGCCCTAATGTTGCAGCATCCGGGGAATAAACCACTTTAAAGTCAGGTGCAAGCACTAAAGTCTGGCCGCCTTCACCCATTTTAATCTCGGCAAGCTCCTTGCTGATTACATCGATATTAACCTCAATCACTAATATGTTTTGCTGACTGTTGTTTGTCGTATTTTTAAGCACGCGCCCAATGGCAAATGACGGGGCATTGCTCGTACTGGCGTCGCCATAACCCTTGCTCTTGGTTTCCAACCAAGTGGCTTTGCCGCTGTTTTCAACTATTCTTTTAAACCAATCCTCTTTGGAAGGATTTTCTTTCATCCCTGAAGCTCCTGCCGCGCTGATTATATCACCTGACAATGTAAATAATTGAAGTGACTTGATCGTTTTGTTTGCGTAGGCATAAACATTCAACTTATCGCCAAGCTTTTGGCGCAATTGCAAATAATCAAAGGTAGCTTTGTCAAAGGTCGTAATATCCGAAAGCATCCTCTTCATTTCTTCGTCCAAAAGAATTTGCATCGTTACATCTTCATATGTTCCATATAGCAAGTCAAGCTTTTGCCCCGCTTGTATAATGGTTTGTTCCGACGCGTCAGCAACCTTTTTCTGTATAACCCCTTTTGAAATATTATAGGAAGTAAACCCTACGGTTAAAACAAAAAATAAAATGCTCACAAGGAAAATTAAAAATAATTTCATCCCAATTGATTTAATCGGATTCTCCAACCGCATACCTTTCATTGACTGTGGCATACCTTGCAGAATTGTTGTCCCCTTGTTACCTGTGCTGCTTGCCGCTGTCTGTGTCGTGAACTGTTTACCGATCTTAGCTGTCCATTGCTTTAGTATAGACAGTATTCCCTTCAAAGGAACCACCACCCTGGTCTGAAATAGTTGTTTTATTTTGTTAAATGTTTCTTCGTTTCCCAAGTATTAATTCGACATCCTTTGGCATATTCCTTTTAATAAATCGCTTTCATTGCAAATAAATAGTTCCACCGCCTTAAAATCGCAATAAAATGCTATGTATTTGAATCCTTTTCGACACGTTGGATGATATTCCTTTTCAACATGTTTGTCTATGGGTCCATCGTCCCATCGGTAATTAATTCCCCTATATCGCATGAAAGTTACAAAAAAAAAGAACCCCTTCCAAGAAGAGATTCTCCCGAATTTTATAAGATTCATTTAAGCCTTTTTCATCTTTTTACGCATCATATCAAAAGGCTTCACAGGCTGTTCGACCTTCATTTGAATCAATTGCAGCGGGTGACGTGCCGCATCGAGCTCTTGACCCGACTCATCTTGAATCGATGGAACCAATTGTTTGAAAAACGTACCCTGAGGACCAAAAAATTCAATTTCTTGACCAGGCTTGAAATGATTGCGCTGCTGGATCGTAGCTATTCCGGACAACTCGTCGTAAGCCATAACCACTCCGACAAAATCAAAAGGAGCTGCTTTGTCCTCCGGTTCAAAGATATGATCCTCATGATCAGGATGCTCATAGAAGAAACCTGTATTGAGTGGGCGGTTCGCAGCCTTTTGGATCTCGTACTGCCATTCCGGTTTCATCTCATAGTTCTCCGGGTCAGCAAAATAGGCATCAATCGCCTGGCGGTAAGCATTAACAACAGTTGCTACATAGTGGACACTTTTCATCCGACCCTCAATTTTGAAGCTATCTACTCCGGATCGAATAAGCTCAGGAATATGCTCAATCATACATAAATCCTTGGAGCTCATTGAAAATGCATCATCCGTTTCGCTAAACAATGGAAGCTCTTTAATGCCGATCTGTTGATTTTGATCCTCTTCTGTAGTAAAAAGATCATACTTCCAACGACAGGACTGTGAGCATCCGCCACGATTGGAGTCTCTATCTGTAAAATGGTTCGAAAGCACACAGCGTCCTGAATAGGAGCTGCACATAGCGCCATGAATGAACACTTCGATTTCTACGTCCACATTTTCCTTAATGTCGACAATCTCCTGCATGCTTGCTTCACGTGCCAATACAACCCGCTCTGCGCCTTCTTCCTTCCAGAATTGCACTGCTTGCCAGTTCATCGTTGACTGCTGTGTGCTCAAATGGATTTCAAGCTTGGGCGCAACTCTCTTACAAGTTTCTATTATAATTGGATCCGCTACGATGATAGCAGCTACACCCGCGTCTTGAATGCCTTTCAAATAAGCTTCCAAGCCATCGATATCTTCGTTATGCGCAAAAATGTTAGTAGCCACAAATACTTTGGCCCCATAGCGGTTAGCAAATTCTACCCCTTCGCGCATTTCGTCGAACGTAAAATTATCGGCATTAGATCTAAGCCCATACTGCTGCCCGCCAATATATACAGCATCAGCGCCATAGTGAACGGCAAACTTAAGCTTCTCTAAGCTGCCGGCAGGAGCGAGCAGTTCCGGCTTCTCCAGACGGACGCGTTTGCCTAATAGTTGTTGGTTGATCAAAGTCATGGTTTCCACCCCTTTTGAACTTAGTATACTTGCTCTTTATAAAAGAATCCGTAAGACAGCTCGCGCCGCGGGTCCTGAATTTCCTTGATTGCATCAAGCCATTCCTCTTGAAACACATAATTCTGAGGATCAGCCAAATAGGCGTTAATTGCTTTCCGGTAGCTTTTGACAACCGTCTCGTTGTATTCGACGCTTTTCAGCAGCGCTTCAATCTTCAAGCTGTCAATCTGTCCATCGATAAGCTCATTAAGATTTTCCAGCATGCACACATCGTCAGAGCTCATAATATGGGTACCATTCTCATCCTCATACACTGGGTAACGCTCATCCTTACGCTCCTGCTCGATCAAGAACAAGCCGTCACCAGGCCCCTTGCTCGCTTCCTGCCCACTGCGTCCCTGATGGGCCTCATAATTAGTTACTAAGCTGCGTTTGGAATGATAGATATTGGTAATTCCATGTACTTGTACCTGAACCTCCATGGTTGGCAGCTTACTTTTAATATCCAAAGTTTCATCCATGTTCAACTCGCGAGCCAGCACTACACGTACAGCGCCTTTCGATCCCCAATAGCTTGCCGTCTCCGAATTGGTGGACGTCATCTCGGCATTCCAATGCAGCTTCATTCCGGGCGCTGCTTGTCGGATTGATATCAACACCGCTGGATCACCGAATACGACGGCATCCGCTCCAAGCTGCTGTACACTCTGCAAATAACCAGGTAAAGCTTGCAGCAATTCATTATCCATTATCTTATTAACGACCACAAATACCTTTGCACCGTGTTCATGCGCCCATGGAATTAATCTTCCTAACTCTTCCAAAGAGACATTACCCGGCAGCCTCATGCCGAATTGATGCTCTCCGACTGCAACAGCGTCCGCCCCCGCTTCAATGTACCGCTGAGCCTCTGTTATAGAACCGGCCGATATATACAGCTCCGGTTTTTTCATTCTGAAATTCTCCTCTCTCTATCCGCTGTTCTTTTTACTGGCTGTAATATTTTGTTGATGCTGTTCGTAGGTTTCTGCAAATAAATGCTCTTTGCTTCCATCTTTTTTGGTTACATAAAACATATATTTGGTATCTGACGGGTATATCGCCGCTTTGATAGAAGCCAAGCTAGGACTCGCAATCGGCCCCGGCGGCAAGCCGGTATGAAGATACGTATTGTAGGGACTCTCCAGCTGTAAGTCCTTCTCAAACAGGCGGTCTTTCGGCTTATCGAACATATACTGTATGGTTGCATCAATCTGCAGAGGCATCCCTTTCTTAAGCCTGTTATGGATGACTCCGCTCACCAGCAGCCGCTCTTCGTCCACCGCTACTTCTCTTTCAATCAACGAGGCGATTGTCATCATCTGATGAAAGCTATGCCCATGAGTTGCCATTGTCTGCTGCCAATCATCCGGGAGCATAGCCAGCTTTTTATCCAGCTCCAGCATCATATTGTCAATCAATTCCTCGAGCTTGATATCCTTCTTCCACTCGTAGGTCTCAGGAAATAGATAGCCCTCCAGCCTGTTTCGAAGCTTCGAATCATTAGGGATCTGTTGAAAAGCTTTGGCCGTGAAGCCTGAATATTGCTGGACAGTCTGCATAAACAAGGCTGGATCCAGCCCAAATTGCTGGCTTGCTTTATCAGCAATTTGTCTAACTGTATATCCTTCAGGTACCGTAAGTTTAATTCCCTGCTCCTTAACGACCAATCCTTTATTAAGTATATCAATAATAGCATCTAACGTAATGCCTGGAGCCATTTCGTATTCGCCGGCCTGGAATTTAGAACCCTGCTCCTTGTATTTCAAATAATAAGAAAACATTTGGGCATCACGGATTATACCCTGTTGCTCCAATATTTTGGCTATTTGTGCGGACCCGCTTCCTGATGGAATCAGCACGTGTACCGTTTGCTCTGAAGCCGGCATAGGCTGTGTCAGTTCCTTAACATACAACGCCAGACCGATAACACCGACTATCGCAATAATCAAGACCGTTAAGCCGATCCATGCTACTAACGACAATCTTTTTGCGGAAGCCACCTGAACTCCTTTCGGCTACGTGAGCTCAAACAACGAAAAGAGCGGATCGTCTCCGCTCGCCCGTTTTCAAACAAGTTGTAGTCTACTTTGTATCATTATCCGAGAATGTCATCTCATCGTACAATTCTGAGACGTTCTCCCATTCATCATCATCGTCTATCGTTTCCAGCTCCGGCTCCCCTTCTGCATCGAAGGTCACCTTGTAAATTTCAGGCTCTCCATCCTTGGAGTTCTCCTGTTGGAGTGCTGCATAGATTTGGTCGCCCAGCTGAAATTCAGAAAGAAGTTTATATACAACGGACTGATCACGGTCATCATACAAAATAATATCATCTCCGTATGCGCTGCGCAACCGATTCGTTTCCTTCAAATCTTTTAATTCATACAAAAGTTGGTCCTCCCAAGAGCTTTCCGAAGGAAAGCTTCCTTCATTAGCATAATCTGGAATTGGCTTCAGCTAAATTCACGAGCCTACTATCATTTGGAGCTTTCTTCTTCATCCTCTGAGAATTCATCCATCAGTGTGTTGAAGGTTTCCTCAACGATATTCCATTCTTCCTCATCATCAATCGTGTACAGCTGTAAGTCATCTCCGTCCTCTTCGTAACGGAATGCATACACTTCATCGGATTCCTCATCGGCATCGACTGGAACAACCATCATATACTTCTTATCCGATCCGTCGACTTCGAATTTCATGATGACTTCGAATTCTTCTTCATTACCTTCTTCATCCGGGATAAAAATAATTTCCGGCTCTTCTTGTACTTGTTCCTCTTTGGACATGCCAATCACCTCTTCGTTTTGGAATCCATATAGTTTTGCAAAATGAGTCCAGCTGCCATCTTGTCTATAACAAGCTTGCGTTTCTTGCGACTAACATCAGCTTCTATCAGTGTACGCTGTGCAGATACTGTCGTCAACCGCTCATCCCATAAATGCACGGGCATACTTAGTGTTTCTTGTAGAGATTGGGCAAATTCTATACAAATTTCCCCACGCGGACCAATTGTATTATTCATATTCTTCGGTAATCCGACAACCAATTCTCCTACATTGTACTGATCGATCAATTCACGTAATCTCGCAAGATCCCGTTCAACTGTCGTGCGTCGAATGACTTCAAGACCTTGCGCAGTCCAACCGAGTTCATCGCTGACCGCGATGCCAATCGTTTTATCCCCGTAATCCAAACCCATTAATCGTTTCATTGTTCTTTAAACTCCTAAGGGGCGGGAAGACATATTCCGTTCCCCCGCCCCGCATTACTTATGATTTATGCTGCTGCAAATAGGAACGAACCAGTTCTTCTATCAGCTCATCGCGCTCCCGTTTACGGATCATACTTCTTGCATTGTTGTGACGAGGAATATAAGCCGGATCTCCAGATAATAGATAGCCGACAATCTGATTAATCGGATTGTAGCCTTTCTCCTGGAGCGCGTCATATACCGTCAGCATGACATCCTTGGGTGATGTTTCGATCTCTTCTGCTTTTACATTAAACTTCATCGTTTTATCCATCGAACTCATCCCAACACCCCCTTAACACAAAAGTGTAAACCTCTATGATTAAAGCTGATATCTTCTTATATTCGTGATTTGTCGAATAATTCCTGTTGACAAACCAAATTTATTTTACTGCGACCTGTTGAGCCACCCATTGTTCCGCTTGCTTCAAGGCATCCTGCAGCTTGGCAGCATCCTTGCCCCCTGCCTGAGCCATGTCAGGACGACCGCCACCGCTGCCTCCTACGACCGCCGCTGTCTCCTTGATCAGTTTGCCGGCATGATAGCCTTTCGCTACCCAATCCGGGGTAACAGCAGCAACAAGGTTAACCTTATCGTCTGCTACTGCCCCAAGCACGATAACGGCTGAGCCAAGCTTCGTTTTCATTTGATCAACGATACTGCGGAGCGACTCCATGTCTCCGGCGCTTACTTGAGCCATAAGAACTGGAACCCCATCGATATGTTTCAATTGATCCGATAAAGAGCCTGCCTCAATTTTACCCAGCTTGGCTTTGAGGGATTCATTCTCTCGGGAAATCTCCTTCATTTGGGCGAACAATGAATCGATCCGTTTGGGAACATCCTGGATATTGGACTTCAATAATGCGGCAGCATCGTTAAGCAGCTCCAGCTGCTGATCCAGATATTGATAAGCATTGCGGCCTGTAACAGCTTCAATACGGCGTACGCCGGATCCAATACCGGATTCGCTCACCAGCTTGAAAAGACCAATTTGACTCGTGTTGCTTACATGACAGCCGCCGCACAGCTCAAGACTGTAATCGCCAACTTGTACAACCCTTACCACATCGCCATATTTTTCTCCGAATAATGCCATTGCCCCCATAGCTTTCGCCTCGGCAATCGGCTTCAAAGAGATAGTCAGCGGTGTACTTTTCCATATTTGTTGATTAACACGCTGCTCAATATCACGCAGCTCCTCTGCAGTAATACTGCCGAAATGCGAAAAGTCAAATCGCAGCCGTTCCGGAGCTACTAACGACCCGGCTTGGTTAACATGCTCGCCGAGCACTTCTTTCAATGCTTTATGAAGCAAGTGTGTCGCCGTATGATTTTTGATAATATCATCCCGTACCGCAGCACTGACTGAAGCCTGTACAGTATCGTCTTTACGCAATACACCAGACTCTACAACAACTGTATGCACATGCTGTCCATGAGGCGCTTTACTTACATCCTCGACCTTAAGACGAAGATCGCCAGCCGTAATATACCCGTGATCACTTACTTGACCGCCGCTTTCCGAATAGAAGGGAGTACGGTCCAGAACAACCTGGCATGTTTCGCCAACGCCAACCAAATCGACGAATTGGTTCTCATGAACAAGAGCGATAACTTTAGCAGTAGTTACCAATTCATTATAACCAACAAATTCGCTTTTAACCGTCAGATCAGCAAGCGGGCCGCCTTGTACCTTCATGCTGTCGGAATCTTGACGGGCCGCTCTAGCACGGTCACGCTGCTCCTGCATCGAACGGTCGAAGCCTTCACGGTCAACAGCCATCCCTTTTTCGGAAGCAAAATCCTCTGTCAAATCAAATGGAAATCCGTACGTATCGTAAAGCTTAAAAGCATCAGGTCCGCTAATTTCATTGCGGTTTTCTTTGCGTGCTTTCTCGGTCATTTCAGCTAAAATAGCCAAACCGTCCGAAAGAGTCTCATGGAAACGCTCTTCCTCGGTACGAATTACCTTCTCTATAAACTCGCGCTTCTCTACCACTTCCGGGTAATACACGCCCATAATTTCGCCAACGATCGGAGTCAATGAGTATAGGAACGGCTTATCCATACCAATCACTTTACCGTAACGAACCGCACGGCGCAGCAAGCGGCGTATTACATACCCGCGGCCTTCATTTGAAGGCAGCACGCCATCGCCTACAGAGAATGCCACTGTACGTACATGATCGGCTATAACCTTCAAGGCAACATCATGCTCGTTGTTCACGTGGTATTTCACGCCTGCGAGCTCGCATGTCTTTTGAATAATCGGCTGGAACAAATCGGTGTCGAAGTTGGAATCAACGTTTTGCAATATCGAAGCAAACCTCTCAAGTCCCGCACCCGTATCTATATTTTTATTAGGAAGCGGCGTGTAGCTGCCATCTTTATTATGGTTGAATTGGGAGAACACGAGGTTCCATACTTCCAGGAAACGTTCATTTTCTCCACCTGGCCAGCATTCAGGATCATTAAGGTCGCCATACGCATCGCCGCGGTCATAGAAAATTTCTGTACATGGTCCGCAAGGGCCTTCACCAATATCCCAGAAGTTTTCTTCCAGCTTATAAATACGCTCGACAGGCAGCCCTATTTTCTTATTCCAAAACTCGAACGCTTCAGTATCTTCAGGATACACAGTTACCGACAAACGCTCCGGATCAAATCCGATCCATTGCGGGCTTGTAAGAAACTCCCATGCCCAAGTAATAACTTCTTCTTTAAAATAGTCCCCAATCGAGAAATTGCCCAGCATCTCAAAAAAAGTATGGTGACGACGGGTTTTGCCCACATTCTCAATATCGTTGGTTCTAATGCACTTCTGCGAGTTGGCAATGCGTGGATTATCCGGTACCACCCGTCCATCAAAGTATTGCTTCAACGGCGCCATACCAGCGTTAATCCATAGCAGCGATGGATCATTATGCGGCACCAACGGTGCGCTTGGCTCGATCTTATGCCCCTTCTCTTCAAAAAAAGCTAACCATTTAGCGCGTATTTCACTTGCCTTCATTTCCCTGGCCTCCTTTTAATCTTTACAGTTATATTCCCGCTTCTTCTCACTAGCTCACCCATACTTTTGGGCTTCGCCGCCTGCTACTGTTACTAAGATCTAATATCTTAGACTTTTTACAAAGGGTCCCCCGGAGGGCAAGGGAATGCCTCGAAGAGTTTACGTGCCGCCTTTGAAAATGGGATATAACCTTCTAAACTAATAATCGATATCCCATTTTCAACAGCGGCCGCAGGGGCATCCCTTGACCCGCAGGGGAGGTTTCTTTGTAACAAGTCCGTGCTCTTGACCTTAGTCACAGCCTCAGGCGAAGCCTCAAAAAACACTCTCTTAACAACAAAAAAACGCCCCTCCAAACAGGGACGAATTCATCGCGGTACCACCCTGGTTACTGTACAGCCGTGCCTGCTAAGACACTGTGGTATCTGTACAATCTCCTTCAATAAGACAATAACGAGTCCAACCGGCGGATTTGTTCCGCACTCCGAAATGAGCTTTCAGCCATCCTTCATTAATAAGGTTCTCACAGCTAGACCTCGTAATAACAAGATCTAGAACCTATTCTCTGGATAATGGACTATGGCTTACTTGATTTCATCAACGTTTTAATTCATATACTTACAGGAAATTATATACGTTTGACAATAGCATTGTCAACTGAGCTGCTGCCTTAAGGCAGCCTCTTATAATAAATATCTAATATAAATATATAAGTTCGCTATTACAATAGACAGGAGCATCAACGGAAAAGCGACTTTCAAAAAGGTCATGAATGAAATAGGATGCCCCTCTCTTGCCGAAATACCTGCGACGATCAGATTAGCGCTCGCTCCTATCAATGTTCCGTTGCCTCCCAGGCAAGCCCCCAAGGCAAGGCTCCACCAAAGCGGTTCCAAATTGTCCACCCCCATAGCCCCCATTTCCTGAATCATTGGAATCATGGTAGCCACGAAAGGAATATTGTCCAGAAAAGCAGAAGCTATAGCACTCAGCCAAAGAATTAGCACCGATGATTTCGCAACATCTCCCCCGGTAATACTCATTGCATGTTTAGCCAGAGCAGCTATTACCCCTGTATCCACCAATCCAGCAACAAGCACAAAAAGGCCTACAAAGAAAAAAATCGTGGTCCATTCCACCTTTTGAAAGGCTTCCTCCAGATAGTGTTCTCCCGTCATAAGAAGCAATAGGAACGCGCCAGCCAAAGCTACCGTAGCTGATTCAAGATGCAAAAGCTGGTGGATAAAAAATCCGAAGATTGTTATCCCGAGCACGGCCAAACATTTTTTCATTAATAGCGGATTTGTTATTTCCACCTTCTCGTTCAATTCCATAACGCTAAGCCGAAGCTCCTCTGTTGTCTGAATTTGCTTGCGGTACAACAGCACGAAAAAAGGCAGTGTCGCAAATAAAATAATGAATGAGATCAGGCTCAGATTGTTGATAAAGGCCATAAAGGTTAGCTCTTTTACTGCGCTGCCAATCATTATATTCGGGGGATCGCCAATGAGAGTTGCCGTTCCGCCAATATTGGAAGCCATAATTTGCGAAATTAAGAATGGAATCGGCGTTACACGAAGCTGCCTCGTAATACTGAATGTTACAGGAGCCATAAGCAGCACCGTCGTCACATTATCCAGAAAGGCTGAGCTTATCGCTGTAACTATGCTGAGCACTACAAGAATACGTACCGGATGGCCCCCAACCTTCTTGGCCGACCAAATAGCTACATACTTGAACACTCCCGTCTCCGCTGTAATACCTACAATAATCATCATCCCGATAAGCAAACCTAACGTATTGAAATCAATATGATGGAGAGCCGATTCCTGACTGACCACCCCTAAGGCAACCATCAGTAGCCCGCCAATCATAGCGACAATCGTACGGTGAATTTTTTCAGTAATAATTAATCCATAAATAACCAGAAAAATACCTATTGCAAGCCAAGCTTGATGTTCCAAAAAATCCTCCCCTTTTCCAATAAGAACCCATGAGTTAGCATGGACGATTCGATTCTGGAGTATCCCCAAAAATGCAAAAAGAGCCCTTGGTGACAGGCTCCTCCAAAAATCGTTTTATATTCTGTTTTGTAATAACACCTCCATAATTATAGGTCTTGAATGAAAAAGTTTCAATAACTTTCGGAATTTTTACTATTTATTCAATCAAGCTGTTCTGCGATGAATGTAATACATAAATACATGTTGAAGAATGACCTTCATCACTGCAAAAAAGGGTACTGCCAAAATCAGCCCAACCACCCCTGCAAACTCCCCTCCTACAAGCAAAGCAAAAATAATGAGCAGAGGATGCATCTTTAACGATTTGCCCACAACCTGCGGCGAAATTACGTTCCCCTCAAGAATTTGACATACGGTATTAACTATGGCAACCATCAGCACCATTTTCAAGGAAATAGTAGATGCTAAAATTAACGCAGGCGCCGCCCCGAAAAAGGGACCGAGATATGGAATGATGTTGAACACTGCAACCAGACAAGCCAGCAGCAGAGCATACGGCATCCCAATCATCCAATAGCCCGCATAAGATAGCAATCCAATAATCATACATACTAACATCTGACCCCGAATATAGTTGCCGAGTGCTGTATCGATATCAACCAGAAGCTTGATGACTTGTTTGCGTTTCGCTTTGGGAACGATCGCCAGAACCGTTTTTTCAATCAACTGAAAATCCTTTAATATGTAAAAAGCGAGAAAAGGTATGATAAACGCAATGAAGAGCATGTTGATCGTGCTCCCGATGCCATCAATGTAGTTGGAAATGGTTCCTGATATCCCGCTCTCCAGTTTTGCCAATGATTGATTAATTCCGACACGTACGCTGTCCGGCACAAACTTCAAACTGTTTAAATTATCCACAAAACCTTGAGCTTTTATAGCCAATTGAGGAATATGCTCATTAAATTCACCCAGCTGCCGAATGAAGATGGGAATGATATTCATAAGTACTACTGTCACCGACATTATAAAGACGGCATAAATAAGAAGCACAGCTACGGTTCTCGGCACCTTGCGCCCGTTCAACAGCGAAACGACTGGATTTAGTAAATAAGAAATAATCATCGCTACAATAAAAGGCGTCAAAATTTCTGCTAGAAATTTATAAATACATATCAGCATGGGACGTATTTGCAGCAGCATAAACAATATCAAAAGGCTTAATAAAATATAAACCATAATAATAAATAGCTGATTTTTAGAAAATCGGTCCAATCTGTATCACCCACCTAACTTTCACCAACTATGACTGTGCTGCTTACTGTTTGCTAACCCATGTCTCTACTAACAGTATATGTACAACCTTGAAGTCTTAATCGTTCACCCGACATTCACGACAAAGAAAGCATAACCTTAGCTCCGCAGAATAAAATGATATAGAGCAGGCAGCTTGGTTAGTAAGACAGCTCCGCTGAAAACCTATAAAGGCTGATATTAAAAACAAAAAAATCGTACCTGCTCCATCCGTTTACCTTAAGTAAGGCTTCAGGAGCTGATACGATTAGTGTTTATATTATTTGTTAATCCATTAGTTGGCATGTACTTGAGGCATTTCTTCCTCAAAAAACAAATCGTCTAAAGAACTCAATGTTCCATCTTCTTCTACTTGATAGACGGACATCTTTTCTCCATTTACTGTTAATTCAATAAAGCAGCCCCAGCAATAAAACTGGTGCGAACCAATTTTTCCAATATCTTTGGAATTACAATTTGGACAACGTAACATAAATATCACCCTATTCTTCTTTTGATATGAAGATTTCTTCTAATAACTCATTACAATGAACGGGTACAATTATCGCGTCCTCACCCAAAGTTACGGATTCCGGCAAGGGCAACCATTTACGCCCTTCCTTCAAATCAGAAATGAAACCCTCGGTCAATTCATATCCTACTACAGTATTACCCAGTTCTTGGTCTAAATAAACATCATCTACGACGCCCAATTGCTGGCCGTTTACCGTTAAGACCGGCATCCCCTTCACTTTTCGATCACCATTAATCAAAGAAGTATAGGCCATGCTCTCATCCAAACGGCTGATTGCCTCTTCGTTATTAATGGTAATAGCGTCCTCACCCAAAGAAATGACATCTTTCCACAGGATACAGCTTGTAGCGGAGAACCAATGTTTGGTTTCCAGGAGCACTGCTTCAATCTGCCACTCATCACCCATTAGAAGGTCCTTAGCAGTACCCACTTGTTTACCCGATTGCACACAAATTATCGGCAATCCGATTACATTACGCGCTTTTTTCAATGAAGACTTCCTCCAGAAACAGCAGCTAATAATTAGTGATTAGCTTACTAATTATTACGGATACGGTTCACGATGGTTGCAATTTTGTGAGCAGCAATTTCGATCTCTTTGGAAGTAGTTCCTGATCCAAAGCTAAAGCGCACGGCCGACTTCATAATCGCTTCAGAAAGCTGCATAGCATTCAGTACATGCGATACTTCCAAGGAGCCGGAGGTACAGGCTGAGCCGCTGGCAGCAGCAATTCCTTCAAGATCCAGATTCATAAGCATGGATTCTGTAGAAACCGCTGGAAAGCTGATATTTAAAATATGCGGAAGCCGTTCGACAGGATGACCATTAATTACAAACTGTTCATTACCCAACAGCTGATCAAGCCTTGTTACCATTTCTAAACGTAGCTTTTCCATCTTTTGTTGCATTTCATACATGTTGCTATCTATAATTTTTACGGCTTTTGAAAATCCAGCAATGGCTGCAGTATTTTCAGTTCCGGCCCGGCGTTTTCTCTCTTGATTGCCGCCATACATGAACGGCTCCAGCTTAGCATGCTTTGCTATATAAAGTGCCCCGATTCCTTTAGGACCGTGAAGCTTATGAGCACTAAAGCTCATTAAATCAACCGGCAGCCGGTTCAAGTCAATCGGAATATGTCCTAAAGCTTGCACAGCGTCTACATGAAAAATGATTCCTTTAGATCTAGCGAGCTCTCCTATTTGCTGTAGAGGCTGCATAGTACCCACTTCATTATTTACGTACATAATACTGATTAATATCGTATCTGGACGTATAGCTTGCTGCAAATCATCCAGCCGGATCCGGCCTGTCGTGTCTACTGGCAAATAGGTAACTTCGTACCCTAGCCTCTCCAGCTGTTCACAAGTATGAAGAACAGCATGATGTTCGGTTTGTGCAGTAATGATATGCTTACCCTTGCCCGCTTGAGCTGCTGCTGCACCAAAGAGAGCCATATTGTTGCTCTCCGTCCCACCGCTCGTAAAAACGAGCTGCGAGGAGGTGCAGCCTATAAAAGAAGCTATTGTATCTCTTGCTTGATGTACAGCAGCACGCGCTTCTCTTCCTGCACGGTGTGTGCTCGATGCATTCCCATAGAAACTTGTGAAATAAGGAAGCATCGCATCTACTACCTCTGGAAGGACCGGTGTTGTAGCTGCGTAATCCAAATAAATAATTGTCATAAAGACTCCGTCTGCTTGAAGTTTCCCTTAAATATAGAACATGTAGTTATCGTTTACGCCTTGATCCTTGAAGCTGATGAGATCCTCCAATGTCGTAGAGTCCAGAACCCCGGCAATGCTATCACGAATACGTACCCATAAATCACGTTTTGCTGGATCGTCTTCCTCTGTGAAATCAACCGGGCTGATTGGCCCCTCTAATACACGAATCACATCGCCGGCAGAAATCTGATCCGATGTTTTCGATAGAATATACCCACCGTAAGCGCCTCGAATACTTTTGACCAAACCTGCATTTCGCAATGGAGCAACCAATTGCTCTAAATAATGCTCAGAAAGCTGATGCTTCTCGGCAATGCTTTTCAAAGAGGTGGGGCCTTCTCCAAATCTGGTTGCAAGTTCCATCATGATGGTTAGTCCATAACGGCCTTTAGTAGAAATCTTCAAATAGTACACCTCATTTACATTTCATACATATATGTATCTTTTATATGGTATCACATATCCCTGTATATTGGGAGAAAAACCTTGACATATTGATGAAATATTTTATTTATATAGAAAACCTATGTTAATATAAGTAGGGTAACGTAATGCTCTAGAAAGAGGTATAGCAAAATGAATAAACAAACACGCGTTGTACTCGGTATGTCTGGTGGAGTTGACTCCTCCGTTTCAGCATTGCTGCTGAAGCAGCAAGGATACGAGGTTATCGGCGTTTTTATGAAAAACTGGGATGATACCGATGAATTCGGCAATTGCACCGCTGAAGAGGATGCAGAGGATGTTCGCAGAGTATGTGATCAAATCGGTATTCCCTATTATACGGTAAATTTTGAAAAACAATACATGGATAAGGTGTTTCAATACTTTTTGGATGAATACCGCAAGGGACGAACACCGAATCCGGATGTGATGTGCAACCGTGAAATCAAATTCGGAGAATTTCTGAATAAAGCCCTTGAGTTGGGCGCCGACTATATCGCAACCGGTCACTATGCTCAAGTTGACCAATTGGATGGGAAATTCCGGTTGCGTCGCGGCGTTGATAATAACAAGGATCAAACCTATTTCCTCAATGCTCTTAATCAATACCAGCTGTCCAAGGCCATGTTTCCTATCGGCCACTTACCCAAGCCGGAGGTTCGGGCAATCGCTGAGGCTGCTGGTCTTGCTACCGCCAAGAAGAAAGACAGCACAGGTGTATGCTTTATAGGCGAACGAAATTTCAAGGAATTTTTGAGCGGCTATTTGCCGGCCAAGTCCGGTGAAATGAGAACGGCCGCCGGTGAAGTGAAAGGACATCACGATGGACTCATGTACTACACGCTTGGTCAACGACAAGGGCTTGGCATCGGCGGCTCCGGAAACGGGGAGCCTTGGTTCGTCTCAGGCAAGGACTTGGAAAACAACATTCTGTATGTTGTTCAGGGAGAGAAAGATCCCAGCCTTTATTCCAGAGGTCTCCGTGCCACCGACCTGAATTGGATCAGCGGTTCTTTGCCGCATGGCGCATACTCCTGTACAGCCAAATTCCGTTACCGCCAACCCGATCAAGGAGTTACGATCGTCTGCAATCAAGAAGATGGCAGCTGTGAAGTTACTTTCACAAATCCTCAAAAAGCCATTACGCCGGGACAAGCCGTTGTATTCTATGATGGGGATGTTTGCTTAGGCGGAGGAACCATCGATACAATAATTAACTGAGTGTACCGAACTATTAAATAAAAAAACCATTCCCGCCACACATCTTGAATGTGATCGGGGATGGTTTTTTTATATCTATCTATACGCTTATGGGTTCAGGTTCAGATTCGGCTTGTTCCTCCTGCCCTCGCTTCTTAACAAGGACACGAGAAATACGCAGTTGGTCCGTCTCGTCTATAATAAATTCATACGAATCATTATAGCCAATCCGTTGATCTCTCTTAGGTGGAATTTCCACTTGAGAATAGATCCAACCTCCGATTGTATCGTAATCATCCGATTCAATTTCGATACCGAAGTAGCTGTTCACTTCTTCGATCAACATGCGTCCATCTATCGAATGTGTATGGTCATCCTTTTTTTCA
Organism: Paenibacillus sp. GCM10027630; assembly: GCF_042676305.1. Classification (NCBI taxonomy): domain Bacteria; kingdom Bacillati; phylum Bacillota; class Bacilli; order Caryophanales; family Paenibacillaceae; genus Paenibacillus; species Paenibacillus sp. GCM10027630. Next base: position 279,212 of record NZ_JBHTGY010000036.1, read on the forward strand.
ATTTGCGGTCGTTCTTCGTCAAATTCATCCTGGACTTCGCCGACAATTTCCTCAATGATATCCTCGAAGGTAACCAATCCGGAAGTGCCTCCGTATTCATCGATCAGCAAGGCCATTTGAGTTTTCTTTTTTTGCATCAACTTAAGCAATGCACTGATTTGCATCGATTCAGGCACTTTGGTTATAGGTCTAATAATACTTTTAATATTTTCTATTCCACGGTCGGATTTCAACAAATCCTTGATGTGGACGAACCCGATAATATTGTCCTTGTCTGGATCACAAACTGGGTAACGCGTATGCATTTCTGTAACGGCGATGAGACGGTTTTCCTCGTAGGATAAATTTGAATATAAACAAACCATTTCCATTCTGGGAATCATAATCTCCCGCGCATTCGTTTCAGCAAAATCAAAAATATTGTCCATCAATGTTAATTCCGTATTATCAATAAGTCCGCTTTTATTACTTTCCTTCATCAACACACGGATTTCTTCTTCCGTATGCGCCGTATCGTGCTCATCCGTAGGTTCAATTCCTGCTCTGCGCAGCATCCAATTGGAAATGCCATTAAGAAACCAAATAAAAGGATACATCAGTTTATAAAGGAATATTAAAGGTCCCGCAGATAATAAAGTTACTTTCTCAGACATACGAATCGCGTATGTTTTGGGAAACTGCTCGCCTAACGTTATATGAAAGGCCGTAATAATTGTAAAAGCGATCACGAAGGATATCGTATGAACAATCGCTTCAGGGAATTGTAGCGGAAGCAGCACCGGCTTGAGCAGATCAGCAATTGCAGGTTCGCCAATCCAGCCTAACGCAAGGGACGCTAATGTGATCCCAAGTTGGCAGGCTGATAAGTAAGCATTCATGTTGCCCATTACTATTTTGGCAAATTTGGCATTTCGGTTTCCTTCCTGCGCCAGCGTGTCGATCCTGCTGTTGCGGACTTTGACCATAGCAAACTCGGCTGCTACGAAAAAACCGTTAACAAATACCAAAAGCAATACTAAACCTAAATTCAAGAGTATCGGTAAAGGGTCACTACTCAATGAATTTCCTATTCCCCTCCTTCGAAGTGAATAGGTACACCTCCCTTAAGTTCACAATTTTTTTGCGACTTTTAAAATAAGCTTATAAAGTCGATTAAACAAAATACAGTACAGTATATATAAATTATATATTATTAAGCTATACAGTCAAACCGCAAGGTATGCTCAAAACTAACGAAATTGGGCCGTAATAGCTTGAACTAATTAAACTTAAGGGCGAAAATGGCCTAAAATAGGCGAAAAATGAGCCTGCTTGACCAATTATGGCTGTTTCTGCTGCTGTTGCTTTTTCCTTCGCTCTTGATTGTGCCCTATTTTCTCCTCCATCCCCTGTTGGGAGGCTTCATAAAAATAACGCCCTTTTATGCGTTCCGGTACATAATTTTGCTCCACATAATGTCCCGGATAGTCATGCGGATACTTATATCCTACATGACCCAGCTTCTCTGCTCCCTTGTAGTGAGTGTCGCGCAAGTGCATTGGAACCTCTGCTGCGCCAAGTGCTTCGAAAGCATTCATCACCTTGGCAATCGCTAAAGGAATTGCGTTGGATTTGGGGCTTTCGACGGCAAACAGAATGGCCTGGGCGATGACATACTTGGACTCGGGCCAACCAATCTTGTGATAGGCATCCATTGCCGTCACTGCTTGCACCATTGCCTGAGGATTCGCAAGGCCGATATCTTCGCTGCACGCGACGATCAGACGGCGCAGAAAGGTCATTGGATCCATGCCGAGCTTCTCGACGGCATAGAGGAACCAGAACAGCGCGGCATCGCTGGAGCCGCGTACGCTCTTGTGAAAGGCCGACAAGACGTCGTACTGCGTCGACTCGTCGGCTTTCACAGTCGGTCGCCGGATGGATTCCTCGGCGACCTCCAGTGTTACGTTGATGACGCCGCTGGCATCAGGCGGCGTCGTCAACGCGGCGAGCTCGAGCGCATTGAGCGCACGGCGGATATCTCCGCCGGCCATGCGCGCCATATGCGCGAGCGCCTCGTCCGCGGCCTGGAGCGGCAGCGACCCGAGACCGCGCTCGCGGTCGGTGAGCGCACGGCGCAGAGCCGCAAGCGAATGCTCATGCGTCAGCGCATGCAGCTCGAAGAGCGTGGAGCGCGACAGCAGAGCCCCGTTCACATGGTGAAAGGGGTTCTCTGTCGTTGCTCCGATGAAGATAATGATCCCCTGCTCTACGGCAGGAAGCAAGGCATCCTGACGGGACGTATTAAAGCGATGGACCTCATCCAGGAATAAAATTGTTTTGCGTCCATAGAGGTCCTTATTATTTTTAGCCTGCTCAATCACATCGCGAACTTCTTTTACAGTAGCATCAACAGCATTAAGCTTAACAAAAGAACCCTTAGTTGCATGGGAAATGATGTTAGCCAGTGTAGTTTTACCTGTTCCGGGTGGTCCATATAATAGGATCGAGGTAACCTGATCAGCTTCAATCGCCCGCCTCAGCAGCTTCCCGCGTCCAACAATATGCTCTTGCCCAATATATTCATCCAGCGTAACCGGCCTCATCCGGTCCGCCAGCAGCTTGCCCATAGGACTCTCTTCAGCCGCCAATGAAAACAAATCCATTCTATACTCACAACCTTGTTTGAAATGGTAAGGCTATTAATTGTCTACTCTATTATAAATGACATTAATAAATAAACAAAGTCTACTCGAATTGTTTAGCAATCTCCCACCATACTGCTCCCGTTTTCAAAGAGATACATGTTCATGAGTCACGCATTTAACAAGAAAAAAACATGCCCCACAGAACAAGCAGCTCTGTGAAGCATGTTTTTGATATTCGCTTCTCTATTCAACTAAATTCGTTAAAGATCCGCTTTGTCCAGCAAATCCTTCACTACCACGCTAACAGCAATTAGTCCGGCAACTGGCGGTACAAATGCATTGCTTGCCGGCGGCTGCTTAGCCTTACGGATTTCAGGGGCATTTTGCGGCACGATCCGTTGAGTAACGTCCTCACGTGGCTTGATTGGCTGCTCGGTCGAGAAAACTACCTTTACGCCCTTCTTAATACCCTCTCTGCGCAGCTTATGTCGAATGACACGAGCTAATGGGTCCATTGTGGTTTTGGAAATATCCGCCACCTGGAATTTCGTAGGATCCATCTTGTTAGCAGCACCCATGCTGGAAATGATCGGAATTTTCCGCTCCAGACACTGCTTGATCAAATGGATTTTGTAACTTATCGTATCTGAAGCGTCAATTACATAATCAAGCGGATAAGCAAACAGTTGCTCATAGGTCTCCTCTGTGTAGAACATACGCAGCGATGTAACATCACACTCTGGATTAATCTGCAAAATCCGATCGCGCATTAAATCCGCTTTGGGCTGTCCAATCGTTGACACAAGGGCATGAACCTGACGATTGATATTCGTAATGTCTACGACATCCTTGTCGATCAGGATCAAACGTCCGACACCTGTGCGGGCCAATGCTTCGGCAGCAATAGCGCCGACTCCGCCAATGCCAAGAACGGCTACACAGCTGTTACGCATTACCTCCAAGCCTTCGGGCCCGATAGCGAGCTCTGTTCTCGAAAATTGGTGCAGCATAGGGCTGCCCTCCTTATTTTAAAATCTTAGCATTTTAACTCATTTACATGGAACTTCATTTCTGGCTAAAATAACCTAGGCTTTGGATGCAGGCTGCTTCAACGCTACGCGAATGGACAATTGCTCCAGCTGCTTATCGTCAACCGTTCCCGGCGCATCTGTCAGAAGATCTGTTGCACTTGCTGTTTTTGGGAAAGCGATAGTTTCACGCAGGTTGGTACGCTTGGTAATTAACATCACTAACCGGTCAAAACCAAAAGCAATACCACCATGCGGAGGCGTACCGTACTCAAAAGCTTCCAGCAAGAAGCCGAATTTCTCCTGAGCTTCTTCCTTGGAGAAGCCAAGCGCACCAAACATCTGCTCTTGTACTTCACGCTTGTAAATTCTCATTGAGCCGCCGCCCACTTCATAGCCGTTTAATACAAGGTCATAGGCTTGCGCGCGAATTTGTCCTGGATCTGTGTCGAAGAAATGCAGATCTTCTTCTTTAGGACGAGTGAACGGATGATGCTCAGCCACATAACGTTTGGCTTCTTCATCGTAGCCAAGCAGCGGGAAGTCAACAACCCATGCGAACTTGAATTCGTTCTCGTCAATAAGACCAAGCTCACGTCCGATTTTCAAACGAAGGTTTCCGAGCACATCCGCTACCACTTTTTTGGTATCAGCAGAGAACAGCAGCAAATCTCCTTCTTCGGCGCCAAGTCGTTCTTTCAAAGCTTCCAGCTCCTGCTCTGAGAAGAACTTCACGATAGGTCCCTTCATCTCGCCTTCCTTCAGAACAACCCATGCCAAGCCTTTTGCCCCGTAACGAGAAGCATACACGCCCAGATCATCGATCTCCTTGCGGCTCCAGGCACCGCAGCCTTTCGCGTTCAGCGCTTTAACCTGACCGCCTTTTTCCACGACACTGGCAAATACTTTAACGCCTGAACTCACAACAATATCCGATACATCTTGAAGCTCAAGACCAAACCGCAGATCCGGCTTGTCAGAACCGTATTTGCCCATCGCATCCGCATAGCTGATACGTTGGAAAGGACGAGGGATATCCGTTCCAGTCGTTTCCTTGAACAGTTTTACCGTCAGCTCTTCCATTAAGTTCAGAAGTTGATCCTGCGACATAAAGGAAGTCTCAATGTCGACCTGCGTAAATTCAGGTTGACGGTCAGCACGCAAATCCTCATCGCGGAAGCAGCGAGCAATCTGATAGTAACGCTCAAGGCCGCTCACCATCAAAAGCTGCTTGAAAATTTGTGGTGATTGTGGAAGGGCAAAAAACTCACCAGGATGCACACGGCTTGGAACTAAATAATCACGGGCACCTTCCGGTGTGCTTTTGGTTAAAATTGGCGTTTCAACTTCAAGGAAGCTGTTTTCATCAAGGAAATCACGGAACACTTTTGCCGCTTTTGAACGAAGCGCCAAAGTACGCTGCATTTCAGGACGACGCAGATCCAAATAACGATACTTTAAGCGCAATGACTCGTCGATCTCAATGCCATCCTCAATAAAGAATGGAGGATTTTTAGCACCGTTCAATATTTCAATCTCCGTGACTTGAATTTCAATCTCACCTGTTGCCAGGTTCGAATTGACGGTTGTCGCGTCACGCTCTACCACTTTGCCGCTGACAGCAAGCACGTATTCGTTACGGGCACGGTCCGCTGTTGTTAACGCCTCGCCTGAGAAATCCGGGTTAAATACGATTTGTACCAGTCCGCTCCGGTCGCGCAGATCAATAAACAATACGCCTCCCAAGTCGCGTCTTCTTTGTACCCAACCGTTTAATATAACGGTTTCTCCCACGTTCGCTTTCGTAAGCGCTCCGCAATGGTGTGTTTTTAACATCATGATTCCATCAGCCTCCAGATTATATTTAACCCTAATAAAATTATAAAGTTTTCTCTTGCAATACTTGTGTCACTTGATCAAGCTGCACCGTCTGCTGTTCCCCGGTGGCCATTGCTTTAATCGTAATTTCACCCCGGGCCAGCTCATCCTCGCCAAGTATGGCAACAAATGATGCTTTAAAACGGTCAGCGGATTTCATCTGAGCTTTAATTTTGCGGCCGAGATAATCCTTCTCCGCCCTCAAGCCTGCCAGCCGAAGCTGCTGCAGAAGCTTGGTGACTTCCTTCTCCGCTGCTTCACCCAACCCAATCAAGTACACATCAAGCGGCTTCACCTGGGGAAGCTTGGCACCCTGTGCCTGCAATATAAGCAGCGTCCGCTCCAGGCCAAGACCCAGTCCGACACCTGGTTGATCATTGCCGCCGATTTGACCGACAAGACCATTGTAACGGCCTCCGCCGCCTATCGTATCAATGGCGCCAATACCTGCTGCTTTGTATTCAAAAGCAGTGTGAGTGTAGTAATCAAGCCCCCGAACCAATCTTGGATTGATACGGAATGGAATATCCATTGCGGACAAATGGTTTTGTACGCTTTGAAAATGAACGGTGCACTCTTCATCCAGATATTCCAAAATGGTTGGAGCGCCTTCACCGTACTTTTGATCTATTTTACAATCCAGAATACGCATTGGATTACGCTCATAACGGGACTGGCAATCCTTGCACAGCTTATCCTTGACCGGAGCAAAAAACTCCTGGAGCTTCTCCTTGTACACGCCCCGACAGGAAGGATTCCCGACCGAGTTGATCTCAACCGTTACATCCTTGATGCCAACCTCGTCATAGAAGGTATAGCCCAAAGCGATAACTTCCGCATCGATGCTCGGATCGACAGACCCGAACGCCTCGACGCCGAATTGATGCAGCTGGCGGTATCGTCCTGCCTGTGGCTGCTCATAGCGGAACATCGGACCGATATAATACAGCTTGCTGACATCCGGCTCCCCATACAGCTTGTTTTCTACATAAGCGCGAACTACGCCTGCAGTTCCCTCTGGTCGCAAGGAAATGCTGCGATCTCCTTTGTCCAAGAAGGTGTACATCTCCTTCTCGACGATATCAGTCGTTTCTCCAACACCGCGTTGAAACAGCTCTGTATGCTCGAAGATCGGGGTGCGAATTTCCCGGTAATTAAACCTTTCACACAGCTCCCGTGCTTTTGCTTCGATATACTGCCATTTCTCAATTTCACCAGGCAGTAAATCCTGCGTACCTTTTGGCTTTTGAATGCTCATGTCAAGTACTCCTTTCTCTCTGTCTGAAAATGCCATACAATGAAAAAAATCCCTCGCCCCTGACGATGAAGTCAGGGACGAGAGATTGTTCATTCTTATTCTCCCGCGGTACCACCCACGATTCGTGCCTTAAGCCATATAGCGACATAACAAAATGTCGAATAGCATTAAGATACACACTCAAAGCGGTTAACGCCCGCGTTACGCAAAGCAGCTACTACACAGCAATCATTCCTGTGGTTCCCCGCTTGTCCTCCGGGAGGTCTGTTCGTCCGTTTCGCATAAAGAAGCTTTCAGCTAAGGCTTCTCTCTCTGGATATGCAAGATTCGAAGTACTTGTTCCCTTCAACAGATCATTGTTCATTTTCAATAACCATAATTGTAATATCGAAATTTGGCAAAGTCAAGCAAATTGCATAGTTAAGGCTTATTAATTCCGCTTCTTAGTCATCAAGCATCTTTATTTTGCCGTTTTCAGCTGCTTATATACATCATTAATCAACATATAAGCATCTCCGTTGGTAAGCTCTTGTTTGTTGGAAATCGAATCCACTGTAGCTTTGCTAATGAAACCATTTGCCTGCAATCCCTCCACAAATTTGCCTTGCGGGATATTCTGCTTAAGCAAGCTGGCAATCATTTGCGCTGCAGAATCCAAGGATACCGGCTGCTTCTGAGGCTCCTTTACCCCCGTAATGACCGCCGCGGCACTCCCCGCCATAGCGGCAGGATTAAATTTGCGCATTCCCTCCAGCACATTTACCATTCTTTGCTGATTGGAAGGCTTGTCCAGTTCAAATTCATTTTTGTAGCCGCCGGTCGAAAGCCCTAAGGTAATAGCTGTTTTCAAACCTGCATAAGATTTATGCTCCATATACGGAGCCGCTTTAATGGCAAATGGCTTCAGATCCATTCCTTGCTTATTCAATATATCCTGGAGCTTGGCGATTGTTTCCTTGGATGCTGACATTTGCCTGAATGTGGCATTTTGCTCTTGTGCCAGCTTAGCTGCCGCACCTGCGGCTTCTCCTTCAGCCATACCGACAGGAACGACTCGTGCGCTTCCATGTGGCAACGTATCATAACTGGCTGCCCTGCCGACTACAAGCAGTCCGTCTACTTTAAGCGGAACCAGGCTGCGGAAAGGCACCGCATATTTATCAGGATCTATAACAACAGCACCGTTATCCTTAGGGCTTGTCCGCTGAATATCGACCGGATAACCGCCAAATGCGATTCTATCCCACTGATCCCGGTTTTCAAGCAAATCTATTATCGAAAGCCTGTATTCACCTTGCATATGCCGTGATTCACGTACATACAGCTCCGGAGCAATCCCGGCTAATTCAACACCTTCAAACTCAGCATACTGCTGCTTCAAGTAGGCAAGCACATGCGGCAGTTCATCCTCGGCGATTTTCCGCGCTTCCTCTCTGGATTTAGGGTCAAACGGATCGATATTAAAAATTTGCAGAGCATTTACAAGCATCGTATTATCATTTTGCAAACCGCCATTTAACCCGCGCATACGAACACGCTCTTTATTGACAGCAGGATATTCCTGCATTTTATCAAAACCCCACAGGCTCTTTTCATTGATGCCGTATTTCCCCTGCCCTTTGTCCTCGGCAGCAATGGTTTTGCCAAACTGCTTCCACCGTTCCGGTGTTATATTGTTCAATCGGAATACCGCTGTAACAGCCATTCTGCTTTTCGGATCGGCAAGATCCTCGCGGCCTGTTGTGAAAGGAACTCCGGCTGCAGCAGCAATATCACCATCTTGTGTTGCATCGATAACGGAATTGGCTTGTATAGCCTGTTTACTGCCGTCTCCCTTAGTAACTGTAACCCCGCTAACTTTTGCAGCACCTCCTGCAGCAGCAGTTATTGGATCAACGGCTTTTGCTTTCATTAACAAATCGATATTTTTCTCTTTTGACACTAATTCATAGAATGCGTTGGCCGCAGTAGTCACATCGAAGGAATCGCCTTCAATTTTGCCATACCATTCACTAAAAATCCCTTTATTCATAATATCGTGCTTGGAGATCAAATTTTTCGTTGGCTCATAGTTCATATCGATACTGTTTAACCAGCCCTCGGTAAGAAGCCCTCCCAGAACATCACGATTTCTAGTTTCAACCAGCAGCGTTTTTAACCCATTCCGTGCTGCGGATACAGCAGCTGCAACCCCTTCAGGATCTGTCCCTACCACAATAACATCGTAACTGTTTTTGATATCCTTTGAAGATTTCACTTCTACTAATGCCTGTCGATGGCCGCCGGCTCCCCCTTTTTTAGCAACAAGTGAATAGACTGCAGCACCAGCAGCAGCCACCAGCAAAACTGCAATTATAACGAGTATCCATCCTCTTAGATTTCCGCCAGAATAACCTGATTTTCCCATTTTGCACCTCATAAGCTATGTATTTTCCATGAATCGGTATATACTATTAACGTTACTAATTACATTTGGTTACAATTTTTTTGTTATAATTGCCTATTTCATATAAACTCTAAGCAAATCTCATCCGTTTCTCCTAAAAGATCTGGTCCTAGTGCACCCTCTGTGGGGATTAATAAAACGCGTCAAAATAGACCTTCGGGGAAGGCTGTCACTCCGGAGGTCTACTCGACTTACTGTTTATTAACGAAAGGTTTTACGCGGCTGCTGCTTCATTTGTTCGCTAACCGAGGAATAATCCGCATGCAGCTCATTCCCGCTTAGCCCGGCAGCGATCATACCTGTCGAATCTGCCACACTGCAGGCCAGCAGCTGCTGTACCGGCATCGTAGCGATTTTCTCTTTGGCGGATTGTTGCATGGCGAATAAGCTCCTTAATCTAGTTGTGTAAGGATATGCTTATTTTGTCCAAATCCGTCCCAGCTTAACCAATCGTGAACGAAGTCGATTCGCCAGCTGCTGCTAGCGGCTTTCAATAATTAACGTAACCGGACCATCATTAACTAGAGAAACATCCATCATAGCTCCGAATATCCCCGTTGCAACCTCCAAGCCTTGCTCCTGCAAAAGCTCATTAAACCGCTCGTAGAGAGGCTTGGCCTGCTCAGGACGAGCCGCAGCCATAAAGTTGGGCCGCTTTCCTTTACGGCAATCTCCGTACAAAGTAAACTGAGAGACTGATAGAATTTGCCCCCCCGTTTCGGTAACTGAACGATTCATTTTGCCTGAATCATCCTCGAAAATACGGAGTCCTGCAATCTTCTCCGCAGCATAACGCGCATCTTGCTCCGTGTCCTCATGCGTAATGCCTACCAGCAGCACAAGACCGTGCTCAATAGCACCTACAGCCGCCCCATCAACGGTTACATGCGCCTGCTTGCTGCGCTGAACTACAATTCGCATCCTCTTACACCCTCATTTTTAAATATACTTGCTTTTATACTTGCTTTAGGACTGCATAATCCGCTGCACGGAATAAACATCCTTAACCCTCTTTATTTTCTCAACTACGGAATGCAGATGCTCAATATTACGGATAAGAATGGTCATATGAATAACGGCCATCTTATTTTTATCCGAACGGCCGGAAACTGCTGACATAACCGTTTTACTTTCCGAAACCGCCTGCAGTACTTCGTTTAAAAGTGCTCTGCGGTCATGGCCGGTAATCTCAATTTCCACATTATAATTGGCCTCTACGGAATCCGCCCATTCAACCTCAATCATCCGGTTGCTCTCGTCACCGCTTTCGGGAGCAGGAATATTCGTGCAATCAGCTCTGTGAACGGAAACGCCTCTACCACGTGTAATATATCCAATTATGGAGTCTCCGGGCACCGGGTTACAGCATCTTGCGAAGCGAACTAGTAAATTATCCACACCTTTAACTCGAACACCATGTGTAGGGCGTCCTTTTCGCTCAACAGGCGCTTTAACTTCCTTAATCTCGTTCGTTAGCTGCATCGCATTGAGCTGAGCTTCCTCTGCTTCCTTGCGCATCTTTTCGGTCAGACGAGTTACAATCTGAGCGGCTGTAATACCGCTAAACCCAACAGCAGAGAACATATCCTCAACTTCGTGGAAATTGAACTTTTTGGCAACCTCGAATAATTCATCTTCTTTCATCAGCGTATGCGGTTCTATACCAAGCCGCTTTAGCTCACGTTCAATCGCATCCTTGCCTTTCTCAACATTCTCCTCGCGTCGTTCCTTCTTAAACCACTGGCGTATCTTGCTCCTCGCATGTGAGGATTGCGCCAGCTTAATCCAATCCTGACTGGGTCCATACGAATGCTTGGACGTCAAAATTTCGATGATATCGCCTGTCTTCAGCCTATGGTCAAGAGGTACAATACGTCCGTTGACTTTGGCGCCGATCGTTCGATTGCCCACCTCCGTATGAATCCTATAAGCAAAATCAAGCGGAACGGAGCCGGCCGGAAGCTCGATAACCTCGCCTTTGGGCGTAAATACAAATACAAGATCGGAGAAAAAATCCATTTTCAACGATTCTACGAACTCAGAAGCATCCTCAGCATCCTGCTGCAGTTCGAGAATTTCACGGAACCAGCTGACTTTATCCTCGAATGTACCTGACGGCACTGGACTGCCTTCCTTGTAAGCCCAGTGCGCGGCTACGCCGTACTCGGATGTTTTATGCATTTCAAAGGTTCTGATCTGTACCTCAAGCGGTTCACCTTTGGGCCCGATCACCGTTGTATGAAGCGATTGGTACATATTCGGCTTGGGCATGGCAATATAATCCTTGAAACGTCCGGGCATTGGCTTCCACAGCGTATGAATAATACCGAGTGTTGCGTAGCAATCCTTAATATTCTCGACAATGATACGAAGCGCGAGCAGATCATAAATTTCATTAAACTGCTTATTGCGCGCAGTCATTTTCTTGTAAATACTGTAAATATGTTTAGGCCGGCCTGAAATATCCGCTTCCGTTCCCATCTCAGACAGCTTCTCTTGAACATTATCTATAACATCCGCTATATATTGCTCACGTTCCGTTCGCTTTTTCTGCATCAGGTTGACGATTCGGTAGTATTGCTGCGGATTCAAATAACGCAGAGCAATATCCTCCATCTCCCATTTAATCGCAGAAATACCCAGTCTATGGGCAATTGGACAAAATATTTCGAGCGTTTCATCCGCTATCCGGCGTTGAGCTTCCTCGGATTGATGCTTTAATGTACGCATATTGTGAAGGCGATCCGCCAATTTAATTAAAATAACACGGATATCCTGAGCCATCGCTACAAACATTTTCCGGTAATTTTCGTTTTGATGCTCTTCTTTGCTCTTAAACTTAATTTTCTCCAGCTTAGTCAAGCCGTCAACGAGCATAGCACAGGTTTTACCGAATTTTTCGTTAACCGTTTCGAGAGATACCGTTGTGTCCTCGACAACATCATGAAGCAGCGCCGCAATGATTGAAGTCGTATCCATTTGCATATTCACCAAGATTTCGGCAACCGCTAATGGATGCAAAATATAAGGTTCACCAGACTTGCGAACTTGGCCGGAATGCGCCTGTTCCGCAAACTCATAGGCTTCTCTTATACGCTTCAAATCATTTTCTTTTATAAAGCCGGACGCTTTCTCAAGAAGCTGCTCAATCCCCATTCGCTTATCCATTCCCTTAATTCGATTTTAATTCATTATGCCTTTCAAATAGGGGTGCCGTCAACTTATTTGCGCTATTTCGACATATTTTGTCGAGAACAAGAGCCTATTATTACCAGAAGTGTTAGCGGAGCAATACCATCAAAGATTTCTAATCGCTTCTTTTATAAAATTCCTTCGCTCCAGGATATAACTACGAATCATCTCAGGCTCACCGTCAAATACAGATAATGACCATTTTCTAGTTAAATCGCTGTGAATATGCGGTGCAATATGACGTGTCATTAGCTTAGCTGCCGGCATTATCTTTTTTACTGTAAAATGCCGCTTCAAAATATGATTAAGCAAAAGTTTATACTTTTTTCTGATTAGAGGAAATGCCAGCAATTTTTTTGTAAGCTCATTGTATCCGGTCACTTTAACGAGATCACTTCCGATTTGTTTTCCAAAGCAATTTCGCCCCCAAGTGCCTTCATAGTCCCAAGGGATCATCCGATATTTAAGTCTTGTCTGATGAAGATAAATCGCGTAATTTTGATCAAAACCGTCATAATTGCCTGTAAAAACCGCACCCGCCAACCAACGCAAATAGTTATCAATATCGAGTCTTTGATCCAAGTATCGTCCTAATTCCTTGCCTTTAAGCGTGTTGATCTTAAGAATAAAAGACTTTAAACGATTTACGTCTGCTTGTTTGCCAATAACCCTTTCATAGCCTTGGAATAGTGAAGCCTTTTTGCTTTGTGAATCCGGATTATAAAGTCCAAAATTGGCACTATCATTTCCGGCATAAAACAGTGATTGAACTGGAATCCCCCTTTGTCTGAAAAAAAGTTTGTCCACAGCTTCGATTTCTAAATAAACCCCCAAGCTTTGTCCGTTGATTTTAAGAAGACAGTAACGGGTTTTCGGGCTTGGCACACCAATCCATTGGAAAAATTGAAAGGATAATGCATTTCTAATCATGGAGGGGTCATCGTATTCCGCATTGTAATGATAGGTTCTGCCTTTGTAAATAATTTCGTATGATTTTTTGGGATATTCCCTTGTATGTCCGCCGCGGTACCGCAGTTTAACCAACTCTTTTTTTCCTTGTATGACCATATAGGCCTGCACAAAATTCGGACTCCAAACATTTTTTTGCAGCAGCTCTTGTTGCTTGGGGCTTATGGTTATAGTTCGAGTGATCCATTCCATCACATAATTCCGCCCTTCATTGAAAAACACAAAAAGCCTATCAGATTCGATAGACTTTATGCGGTAATTCAATTTATTCAACTAAGTCCGCTGCTGCCACTGGTTCTACTCTTCTACGACTTCATTTCCTCTGGTGCGGTTACCTATAGAGCGATTGCCAATCAAATGATGTCCGCATGGACAAATACGGCCTATAGCATTTAATCTGTTGCCTATTGAGCGGAATTGCCCGGAACGGTTGCCGAATGACCGGTTACCTATTGCTATTGGACATACTCCAAAAGATCGGTTGCCTATTGAGTGGAATAATCCGGATCGGTTGCCTATTGATCGGTTTCCTACAGATCTGTTACCTATTGATCGGTTTCCTACAGATCTGTTGCCTGTAGAACGGTTTTTTACAGAGCGATTCCTCTTGTTACAACCGCATTTTATTCTAGCCATAGTAAACTACCTCCTTATATAAGATAGTATATCTTATGAAAAAAATAGAATAGATGACAGGGACAACTCTACAAATTTCATTAACAAGTTTAATATAAATTGAATTTCTTTACTCTCATCAAGGTTTGGGGATCCTAAAACAAAAAAGCCCGTATACACTAGGTATCGGACTTGATAGTCAATTAAATAGGGTTGCATTTCCCAATTAATAGGTAACCAAAGAAATTACATCAATATTGCCAAGCTTCTCTCTTCCGTTCAAATCAGCCAGTTCAATCAGGAACGCTGCCCCGACAATGTTACCACCTAGCTGCTGAATAAGGTTAATGGAGGTTGCAATAGTTCCGCCCGTTGCCAGCAAATCATCGGCAATCAACACCTTTTGCCCAGGTTTAATGGCATCGTTATGCATAGCCAGCTTATCCTTACCATACTCTAGAGCATAATCCGCTTCAATGGTTTCACCAGGCAGCTTACCGCTCTTGCGGATCGGGATAAAACCAACGCCCAAAGCTACAGCCAGCGGTGCGCCGATTACAAAGCCACGAGCCTCTGGGCCCGCGATACAATCAATTTCAACATCCTTCAACTGGCGAGCCAGTTCGTTAATGACCTCTTTGTAGACCGGGCCATTTTGAAGCAATGTAGTTATATCTTTGAAGCTAATTCCCGGTTGAGGGAAATCTTCAATAACGCGAATGTATTCCTTGAAATTCATATGATATCCTCCAATAATTGAATAGTTTGTTTCCTTTGGTCTAAAAGCCATTGAAGCAGCTCATGTGCGCTGGAATAAAGCAACGTTTGCTCGGCCTCGATACCATTCTGGCGACGTTGGTACAATAAGGATAGGCTTAACTCCTTCTTCCCGGTATTCACCGCAGGCATATAGCCATCTTCAGTCCGGTTGATTAACCCCAGTTCCATAAACACATCCAGCATAAACTGAATTAATGTTGGGGAAAGGCCTGAGCGTTTGGACAGAACTTGGAGAAAAGAAGCGCTCGGCAAGCGCTGTACCTTTTGCTGCTGCACAGCCCCATAAACCGTTTTAAACATATCTCTTGAGGGCAATGTTCCAGTATTTCTATCTCCACCCTCGAATACTGCATAAACCCTCTGAACATTTTGAGCCATCAAGAGAGCCCCGGCTAACTGTGGGAGATCCTCCGGAAGATCATATAAAATAAGATCATAGATGGATTCAATGGACTGCTGTCGCGCTTGCTCATTAAGAGCGATACAACCGCCCTTCACTGACTTATCCACTCGCCAAACAGGTAATTCCCCAAATTTATCCAACGACGCTATTCCCTCTTGATGGAATATGAGAATAGCGGGACTCTTCTTCTCCCCTGTGCGCTGCGCCCCAGACAATCTATCGGCAAGCTCGCTTAGTTTATGCTCAAGCTTTGAAGCTCCTCGCCAATCAAATAATTGTATGTGTGGAATCCGCAAATCCTGTATCATCATCTGCGGCTTGCGTACACCGTTCCATTCATTTATAGACAGCTCACCTATTACATCCAATGTTGCTGTTGATGAAATCCACGGAATCATTGTACCTTTATTAAACCCCACTGCATCCAAAGTAGCCGCAGCCGCAGCTTCAGCTTTACTCTGCTGAAGCGTAACTTTGATATGCTGATGCTCTTTACCAATGGTTCTGAGCTCTTGGCATCTTATATTAGACAGTACAAACTTGGGTGTAGGATTGCCCATGCCGAATGGGCCTAGCTGCTCCAGCTGCTGAATCGTTTTCAAGCCGATTTCTTCAAGCGAGCAGGTCAAATCTGCCTGCAGCAAAGGCAACAAATCATCTGGAGTCAGCCACTCCTCCGCCAAAGCATTTAACCTCACTTCAAGCTCGGGCAGATGCTCTCTTTCCAAAGTCATTCCTGCTGCCGCTTGATGGCCTCCAAAATGCTTCATCAGATCCCCGCAATGGTGTAAAGCTTGATATAAGTCAAAGCCGGCAATTGAACGAGCCGATCCCTTGGCCAAACCGGATTCCTTATCAATACCCAGAATAATTGTCGGGCGATAAAATTTATCGACAATCTTCGATGCGACAATTCCAATCACACCTACGTTCCAGTCCTCATGAGCTAACACGATGACCTTATTTTCGATGCCTGCCGCTTTCTTCTCTTCCATCATCGACATAGCCTGCTTTGTCATTTCTTCCACGAGCCGCTGTCTTTCTTTGTTAAGCTGATCCAAATCGAATGCTACATTTTCAGCTTCCAGCTCATCATCTGTAATTAGCAGCCGTACAGCATGATCCGCCTTATCCAGTCTTCCGCTTGCATTAATTCTCGGCGCTAGGGCGAAGCCGATATGCGTTGCATTAACATCCTTAGGCTTAATTCCCGCCACATCAAGCAGCGCCCGTATTCCCGAATTAGAAGTAGACTGCATTTGCTTAACACCAAGCTTAACAATAATCCGGTTTTCATCCAACAACGGCATCAAATCCGCCACAGTTCCTATCGCTGCGTACTCTAATAATTGCTCCGGCCAATATCCCAATAGAGCCTGTGCAAGCTTAAGCGCTACTCCTACACCTGCAAGCTGCTTAAAAGGATAGGAGCAGCCCGGCTTCTTCGGGTTTATTACTGCATATGCGTCAGGTAATAGCGGAGGCGGTTCATGATGGTCTGTAACGATGACATCGATCCCAAGCTCTCTAGCATAAGCAATCTCTTCAACCGCGCTAATTCCAGTATCGACAGTTATTATTAAATGAATTCCTTGCTCCTGGGCTGCAGCTAGTGCAGCTTTATTCAAACCATAACCTTCAAGCACTCGATGAGGAATATAGTAATCGAATGAAGCCTCCAGCTGCTTCAGCAAATGCACCATCAATGCGGTGCTGCTAACCCCATCCGCATCGTAATCGCCATACACCCGAATTTTTTCCCCATTCCTCAACGCTTGGCGAATACGATTAACTGCTTTTTCCATCCCATCTAAAAGGAACGGATCATGTATACGATCCGTTCCTCCATATAAAAAGGCTGCGGCTTGCTCTTTTTCGGTTATTCCCCGAACAATAAGCAACTGTGCTAGCAGCGGCTCAATTTCAAGTTCCTTCGCAAATTGTTCGACCTGATCGGCATCCGCCTTGTTTGTGTTCCACCTTGCTCTAGCGTGAAGCATGCCGTTACCTCCTAAGTCCGTAAGCACATAAAACAACTATGCTCAACTTACCACTGTATACCATACTTTAATTATATCCCATTTTTCCAATGAGAGGTAGCTTTAATGCAATAAAGAAGGATGATCGTCATATTCAGGGCCTACATTATTTTTATATGGATATCCTGGATCATAAGGCTGGACTTGAATGAAAACATCCGAAATATGAATAAATCTCTTCATTAACGTTTGCTTCACTATTTTGGCTACATCATGTCCTTCCAATACGCTAATTCGAGGATTAACACTGATTTTCACATCAATTATTACATAATGCCCTCGTTCGCGAGCTCTAAGATCGTCAACAGCAATAACGCCTTTAATCATCTGAACGGTGCGAAGCAGCTCAATCGGGTCTTCATTATGGATAATGGAGTTTATTTTCTTATGAATAGTACCTTTTAAAAGCCGGTAGCCTCTTATGAAAATAAGCATCGATATAAAAATTCCAGCAGCCGGATCTAAATAATACAAATATTTATTTCCCAGGTAATTACCCCATATCGCTCCACCGGTACCAACAAAAACAGCTATTGAAGAATAAATATCTGACCTGCGATCCCAAGAATTAGCAATGGATGCCTGACTTGAGAATTGTTTGTTCGCTCTGGATTTAAATATAAGTATGGCTTCTTTCAAAATAATTGAAATAACAACTGCAATAAATGCGATGGTTCCCGGAGGGGAATCGATTCCATTATAGACGGCTCTTGCAGATGAAATAAAAATTTCAATGCCTACAAGCAGAAGAAGTACAGAAACAATAATAGATGTAATGGACTCCGCTTTCACACTTCTATAAGGATCATCTTTATCAGGCGAAGATTTAGCTGTGCTTATTCCTGTCAAAACAGCAAATGAACTCGCAACCTCCGAGGCTGAATGTAGCGCATCGGCGATCAAAGCCTTGCTGCCCGAAATATATCCAACTGCACCTTTCACTACCGTTATGACCATATTACAGGCAATTCCGATCCAAACGGCAAACTCCGTTTTTTTGAAACGTTCGTTCGACATGAGGCCACTCCTCCAAGCAATAAATGGTTTCCAATGTGCGTATTTCACTAAAGAAAAGCCGCCGAAACTCACCGTTTCGCGCGGCCGGGTATATTGTTGTTTTACGCTGCAACCTTCTTTTTAGAACCAATGCTTTTATTTTTGAAGTAGTAATACAAAGGTCCGGCAATACAAATTGATGAGTAAGCACCGCTGGTCAAACCAATAATCTTCGCCAGAGCGAACAGTTTAATCGACTCGCTGCCGAATATCAACAAGCATATAGCAGCAATCAATACCGTTACTACTGTATTAACGTTACGGGCCATCGTCTGCCAAATACTGTCATTTAGCAAATTCGATAAATCTTCGGTGGTTTTCAGTTTTGCAAACCTAAGATTTTCCCTCACACGGTCAAAAATAACGATTTTATCGTTGATGGAATAACCGATCGTAGTAAGAATCGCTGCCATAAACGGCAAATTTACTTCAAAGCGAAAAATCGCAAAGAAGGAAATAACCACAAATGCATCATGAAGTATGGCAATGATCGAAGCAACTGCAAAACG
Organism: Paenibacillus sp. GCM10027630; assembly: GCF_042676305.1. Lineage (NCBI taxonomy): Bacteria > Bacillati > Bacillota > Bacilli > Caryophanales > Paenibacillaceae > Paenibacillus > Paenibacillus sp. GCM10027630. The sequence continues at coordinate 298,012 of NZ_JBHTGY010000036.1, forward strand.
CCATTCAAAACGGATCGTGACATAAATACAAATGGCGATACTTGCTATAGCAATTGCGACCATCGCTTTATTTCTTAGTTCTATCGCCATATCGGGAGAAACTGTATTGATCTCTTGGGATACTTTATCTCCGAATGCAGCAAGAAAAGTATCTTTAACCTTCTTCGTGGTGGCATCCGGCAAAATATTATCAAACCTCGCTGAAATACGATCCCCTGAAGCTCCACCTATCGTAATTACAGAAGGCTCAACTCCAGCATCCTTGAACACCTGCTCGGCCTTTGCTTTATCCACTGCTTGTCCAACAGTAATATCCATGGATGTACCTGCACGGAAATCGACACCGTAATTCAATGAGCTAACAAGGAGCATAATTAATCCTAGCACTGTGATGGCCAACGACAGGAAGTAAAACTTTTTCCGGTTCTTAATAAAATCAACTTTATAATCCACGGATTTCCGACTCCTTTACACCAAAGTAACCTGGCTTCTTGAACAAATTGCCACGTATGAGCAAATGGATTAAGAATCGGGCAAAAAATACATTCGTTACAATACTGAGAATGGTACTAAGTATCGTTATTAAAGCAAAGCCTCGGATTGCACCATTACCTATTGTGTAAAGAACCGAGCTTGCAATAATATTCGTAATATTCGCATCCATTATAGTTCTGAAGGAATGCTTGGAGCCTGAACGAAGGGACGACAGCATGCTTTTACCACTCCGAATTTCTTCCTTGATCCGTTCATATGTAATGATATTAGCATCTACGGCTATCCCAATACCCAATATGAAGGCCGCAATACCAGGCAATGTTAAAGTAGCATTAAGTAGATCGAATACAAGCAGCAGCAGCCAAGCATAAGTAATAATCGTAATAGCTGCTACAACACCAGGAATACGGTACAAGAGGAGCATAAAGATTAGAATCAATACGGAACCAATGATCCCGGCTTCAACAGTTTGATGCAAGGACAACTGTCCTAGAGTAGCACCCACACTTTGTGTGTACTTCTCGGTCAACTTCAGAGGCAGAGCTCCTAAGTTGATTGTATCCGCCAGTTTCTTGGCTTCATCAAATGTGTAGTTACCGGAGATAGATGCCCGGCCATCAGAAAGCACCTGCTGAACGGTCGGTGCGGACAATTGGTTTTCATTCAGGTAGATAGCAAGCGGTTTACCAAGCAGCTTTTCTGTCACCTTACGAAACTTCTCTTTGTCCTTTACTTGGATTGAGATGTTTGGACGGTTGCCTTGGTCGAATTCCACCTTGGCCGCGCCCTCCACAAAGTCGCTCCCAATCATTTCTTTGGTTCCATCCGGTCCACGGAATGTTAATTCGGCCGGTTCTTTCATGATTTTACGAACTTCTTCTTCATTGGCGACGCCCGCAAGCTTAACACGGATACGGTCATTGCCCTCGGTTGTAATTTCCGGTTCAGCAATACCCAGATCGTCTGCACGTTTTTCTAGACTTGATGCCGTTTGTTTGAGTGAGTCCATGGTTACGGGTTTCCCAGCTTCGATAGGCTCAGCCACATACAAAATTTCAAAGCCACCTTTGAGGTCCAAACCAAGCTTTATGCTCCTAACCAGCTGCGGGCTTGTTATCGCAACCGATGTGAACACAACCACTACAATGGCTAGAAAAGCGATGATTCTTTTGATGTCCATTTACTTTCTCCTTCCATACTCAATATTCCTATTATACCCACCTGCGAAAATTGAGTCAATTTGACAATTTACGCAACAATAATTTGCCCAAGTATCCACAGAAAAAGACCCTCTCATCACTTGAAAGGGTTGGACTTATATATACTCATCGTCATCCAGTTCATAAAAGACGTGACTTTAAGAGATAAAATATCATTAACAATTTGATGGAGTTTGGGAACACCGGTCTTTTTGTACTTGTCACTAATACATTCCCATACTTCTCTGCCCGTCACATGCTCATATCCCAACATACGAAATTCCTCAGCCTTGCTGTTACATATATTCTCAATAACCTCATTGAGTTCAATCTCAGATAACTCCACGGCCTCCGTCTCTGCATATTCCGACTGGACAGTCCCATCAAGCTCTGCCTCCGACTCCATAAAAGCATGTTCTTCCAATGCCGAGTCGTTATTCGAATCATCCCCATTTGTTACAAGATCACCCGAGGAGTCCGTTTCATGAATAGACGAGTCCACCATTGTCTGCTTGTCTTGCTCCAACATCTCGAAATCTCTTCTCGCTTCTACCTCTTCCGAAGCATCCATCTTCCGACTCTCATCATCCATCTGCCTTAACCTCCTGCCGAACATCATCCTTAATAAACACATATTCGATACTTTGATGTTATTTCCTTCCTATTCTCAATGTATTGCTCAAATATTGTGCATGTACTAGGACAGGTCCCGCATATCCATTTAATAGAGCCAATGAATGCTTGTCAAGACAGCTTTCGCAGGAAAGCTCAGCTTATGCTTACGGAGATAGCTTTCCTCTGGAAAGCTCAGCTAACACTTACGAAGATAGCTTTCCTCTGGAAAGCTCTAAGGAGGAAGAGGAAACCAAGTGACCAAACAATCATTTATAAAAGGTACGCTTATATTACTTACGGCAGGCATCATCAACCGCATTCTCGGTTTCATTCCTCGAATGGCGCTGCCCAGAATTATCGGGCCCGAGGGGGTGGGGTTATACCAGATGGGCTACCCGTTCATGATTGTCATTCTGACTATCATCACCGGAGGTATTCCTATAGCTGTTGCAAAGCTTGTGGCAGCAGCCGAAACAGAAGGCAATGAATCCAGAGTTAGGCGCATCTTTCGTTTGGCACTAGCCTTCAGCTTCTCTCTTAGCCTCCTCTTTACATTGATCAGCTTGCTGGGCGCCCATTGGATCAGCTCCAATCTTCTCACCGATTCAAGAGTCTATTACACGTTCATCTGTATGACTCCAATTATTTTATTTGTTGGCGTAGGCTCTGTTATCCGCGGATACTTTCAAGGCAAGCAAAATATGATTCCTACTGCTGTCTCCCAGGTTGTGGAAACACTCGTTCGAATCATAACCGTACTTTCGCTTGCTTATGTAATGCTGCCTTACGGGATCGAATATGCAGCTGCAGGGGCTATGACAGGCGTCATGATCGGTGAAGTTTGTGCTTTGCTTGTACTCTATCTGCACTTTAGACGGGATCGGAAAAGGGCACCTCACACTCCAACTGCCAAGATTGGTTCTGCCCCTATAGTAGGACGATGGGCTAACCTAAAGCAGCTGCTGAAGCTAGCCATGCCAATTACCGGAAGCAAGCTGGTAGGCTCATTTTCCTATTTCCTTGAATCGATTCTCATCATTCAAAGCTTAGCCGCGGCAGGAATAGCAACATCGTTGGCAACCTCACAATATGGCGCCCTGCAAGGGATGATCATTCCGATATTATTACTACCGAGCGCTCTAACCTATTCTTTGTCTGTTTCTCTAATCCCTTCACTGTCTGAAGCTGCCGCCAGGGGGGATATGAAAACTATTCACATGCGGCTTCATCAGTCGTTAAAGCTCGCATTGGTGACAGGCGCCCCCTTTGCCATGATAATGCTGGTCTTGGCTGAGCCGCTATGTCATTACTTATATGGACAAAGTCAAATCGCATCGATGTTAAAAATGATGGCACCTGTCGCGATGTTCATTTATTTTCAAGCCCCGCTTCAGGCAACACTGCAAGCATTGGATAGGCCGGGCAGCGCATTAGTTAATACTTTAATCGGCTCAGTAGCCAAGCTCACCCTGATCTACATGCTTGCCACAAAACCAGAGTTCGGAATCTTGGGTGCTGTTATGGCTATCAATATTAACATTATGCTGGTTACAGCACTGCATTGGCATAGTGTCGTGAAGCTGCTTCAATTCCGCATGCAAATGTTGGACTTTGCAAAGGTCGGCCTAGGAATGCTAATTTCGGGATGGGCAAGCTATCTCATTATGTATAGCAATTGGCTTCCCAATGATGGTATGCGGTTTTTGATATCATGTTCTACAGGCATTATGCTTTATTTATTTTGCTCAGTTCTGTTAGGCTTGATTGACCGGAACGATCTGCTGCGGGTTCTATGGCTTGGACGGAAAATCATCAAATAATTTACTTTTTGCGATCAATGAACCATCTTCCACGTTGATCATAAGAACAATAGAACACATCCTTGAAATCCTTCACACCTTTAGCCTGCAGCTCGCTTTTCAGCCAAAAACGCGTTTTATCCAATTTCTGCAGGCTATCTTCCTGTACCTTTCCGTCCATAATCATCGGCAAAGGCAAGCCTTCGAATTTAATTTTAGATAATTCATCTGATTGCTCAGCACCTTGAGATTCCTTTTGTTTATCTTTTTCTTTTTCACTATCTTCCTGTCGTTCAACCTCTTTCTCAACCACGGTCAGCTTACCCGATGACTCCAATATTGCAAATTCAACATTCGCCACATCCATTACTTTACTTTGCCTCAATTGAAGCAGCAGATCATCCAGATTGTAACGCTGACGTTTCATTTCGGCACGATCCAGCTTGCCATGCTTAATAATAAAGGAGGGTTTACCTTCAAAAATACGGCGGACTTTTTCATTTTTCAGTGAAACAAATGCTATTAGCAGCTGAACGGCCACTAAGGTTAACATCGGCAAGACCCCTGCAACAATCGGCTTTTCCAAATCCTCAAGTACAAAAACTGCAATTTCTGCAATCATTACAGATATTACAAGATCAAAAACAGACAGCTTCCCGATTTCCCTCTTCCCCATGATGCGCATAGTAAAAAACACAACAAAGTATACCAATACCGTACGAAAAAAAAGGGCCAGCATATCCATAGTTATCCCTCCCAACTAGATGTCATTAAGGCTCAAATTCCGTTGATAATTATTTCTGCTAGTCAATAAATTCTTGAAACCGGCTTTTATGAGGTATCGGAGGCGAGGTAAGTTTCCAAGGTATTTTGACCTCAACTTGTTAATGTCATGCAATAATGCCTTTTACGAATTGTTGCCAATAAACTGATAATTGGTTATAAATTCATATAATTTTGTCCTAGAAATCACTTCGCTCCTACGGGCTAACCTGTACTAATTTTTTAAACAAGCCCATACAATGGGATTAAAGAACCTATAACTTGCCCTTTTAAAGGCTAGCTCAAATAAACCATATTTTGATTGGAGGTAGAACAGGTATGAAACAATCCCCTATATTCTCCGGTTTAATGTACGCCATGATTTTCATGCTGCTTGGAACACTTATGACATCATTGCTTATGCTCACTACAAATTTGCAAGAAAACTCCTTATTCAGCTATACAATGAGCGTTCATGGAGTTGCTATGTTTGTTGGAGGACTTGTCTCCGGAAAGCGCAGCGGCAGTAAGGGATGGTATAACGGAGGACTTTTAGGATTGGTCTACACTTTGATTGTTTGGATTATCGGATTTTTAGCCTATGATGCCGGACTATCCTGGCAAACACTTTACCTCCTGGGCCTATCTTTTATGGCAGGCAGCTTGGGAGGCATGATCGGGGTTAACCTCAAAAAGTAGTTTTCTTGTTTAAAACACAAAAATGCGAGCTCATCCATGTGGATGACTCGCATTTTTCGTTTCATGCTACTTCTTCTCTTCTACAGAAACACTGGAAACAGCATTGATCGAGGAACGCTCGAACGTCAGCTTCGTTACATCGTTTACACGAAGAATAATCGTGTCGTCTGTAATTTCAAGAATCGTACCATGCAAACCGCCGATGGTAACGACCTTGTCCCCTTTTTTCAAGTTGTTAAGCATCATACTGCGCGTCTTTTGACGCTTTTGTTGAGGACGGATCAATAAGAAATACAAAACAACAAACATTAAAACCAGTGGACCGTATGTAACTAAATATCCTTCTAATCCTGGAGCTGCTGCAGCTTCTTGAGCAACTAATGACATTGCATATCCCCCCTTTCTTTATACTATACGTTTAAAATCCTTTTCCGTTTTCATCTAAGCCGTATTTTTCAAAAAAATGATCACGGAAATCCAGCAAACTATCATTTTGGATCGCTTGTCGGACCTGACGCATCAATTCCAGCAAGAAATGCAGGTTGTGATACGTTGTCAGACGAATGCCGAATGTTTCATCTGCTTTAAGCAAATGTCTCACGTACGCACGAGAATAATTCTTACATGTGTAACAAGAGCATTCCGCGTCCAACGGTCCAAAGTCTTCAGCATACTTAGCATTACGAATTACAAGTCTTCCGGAGCTGGTCATAACGGTTCCATTGCGAGCAATCCTAGTAGGCAATACGCAATCGAACATATCGATGCCACGAATAGAACCTTCCAACAGTGCATCCGGAGATCCGACTCCCATTAAATAGCGAGGCTTGTTAGCTGGCATCAGAGGAACCGTATAATCCAGAACTTCATACATTAACGGTTTTGGCTCACCAACGCTCAATCCTCCAATAGCATACCCCGGGAAATCCATGGAAGTCAACTCGATAGCGCTCTGTTTTCGTAAATCTTCGTACATTCCACCTTGAATGATTGCAAATAATGATTGGTCCTCAGGACGACTGTGGCTTTGCAAGCATCTCTCCGCCCAACGTGTTGTACGCTCAAGCGATTGCTTGGCATAGCTGTGTTCAGCCGGGAATGGCGGACATTCATCGAAGGCCATAATGATATCTGCCCCGAGTGCATTCTGAATCTCGATTGATTTCTCAGGTGAAATAAACAGCTTGTCCCCATTGAGGTGAGAGCGAAAAGCGACTCCTTCCTCGGTAATCTTGCGCATTTCGCTTAATGAGAAAACTTGGAAACCACCGCTATCGGTCAAAATAGGACGATCCCAATTCATAAATTTATGAAGTCCCCCTGCTTGACGCACAATTTCATGCCCAGGTCGCAAAAATAGATGGTAAGTATTACTCAAAATAATATGAGCATCCATCTGCTTTAATTCTTCCGGACTCATTGTTTTTACGGTTGCCTGAGTTCCAACAGGCATAAAAGCAGGCGTCTCAATTACACCGTGAGGCGTATGTACACGTCCCAAACGCGCACCGGACTGCTTGCAAGTTTTGATTGGTTCATAGGTTACTGCTGGTGCCATAATGATCACTTCTTTCCTACATATACTAATAAATAAACATGGCGTCGCCGAAGCTGAAAAACCGATATTCTTGCTCTACAGCTTCCCGGTACGCTGCCAATATACGCTCTCTCCCGGCTAAAGCGCTGATTAGCATGAGCAAAGTCGACTTGGGCAGATGGAAATTCGTAAGCAATGCGTCGACAACTTGAAAGGTATAGCCCGGATAAATAAATATGCTGGTCCAACCGCTGCAGGCCTGAAGCTGGCCATGAACTTTACTTTCCCGCGCCGCCGTTTCTAATGTTCTGGCTGAGGTTGTCCCGACAGCAACAACTTTGCGTCCATTCGCCTTAGCATTGTTAATTAACATTGCCGTTTCTTCTCCAACTTCATAATACTCCTCATGCATATCATGAGTTTCTACATTCTCTACAGAAACCGGCCGGAATGTACCTAATCCAACATGCAAAGTTACATAAGCTAATTGTATTCCTTTTACAGCTAGTCTATCCAAATATTCCTTCGTAAAATGCAAGCCTGCAGTCGGTGCCGCTGCTGATCCTTCGTGTTTAGCATATACCGTTTGGTAACGCTCACGTTCAGGCAGTTGCTCTTTAATATAGGGAGGCAGCGGCATATGTCCTAATCGGTCAAGGAGCTCGGGAAAAATGCCGTCATAAGAAAAACGCAGCACCCGGTTACCCATTGTACTCTCTTCCTCCACGGTTGCTGTAAGCAATGGAGAAGAAGATCCGTCCGGATTCATTTCACTCCCAAACGCAATCACAGCTCCAGGCCTCAGCCGTTTTCCAGGACGCACGAGCGCCTCCCATCTATCGCCTTCCAGCTGTTTAAGCAGCAATACCTCGGCTTTCGCACCAGTATCAGCTTTCACGCCAAAAAGCCGGGCTGGCAGTACCCTCGTATCGTTCAACACGAGTACATCCCCGGCTTCCAAATAATCGATCAGGTCTTCAAACTTTTGATGTTTAATAGCTCCATCGGATTTCCCAAGCGTTAACAGCCTTGAGGAAGTCCGATCCTTTAGTGGGGTCTGTGCAATTAGTGACTCCGGTAATTCATAATCAAACCATTCTACCTGCATATTCACGTCATTCCTTGATTATCGAGACTCCATCATAGTAGGTCTGCAATATTTTTTTATAATCATAGCCTAGCTCGGCATAACCCTTGGCACCCCATTGGGACATGCCCAAACCATGACCGAATCCGGTCCCTTTGAAAATAAACTGAGACGGCTGGTCTGTCATTCTTACCTTATTATTCCCGCCCATAACAAAGATCTGAGAGCTGGCTGATTCTTTAGCTTGACCGCTCCCAGCAGCAATAACGACTTTTGGGGAAGATGCTGTCTGCTTGCGTACAGTACCATTCGCCCCTTGTATAGTATAACTGCCTGTTTCCTCAATTTCAAACCGGGTACTAGGCAAATTGTTAAAAAGGGTGCGAAGGGCGTCCGGATAGGCTGGTTTAAGCTCTTGTCCATTAGCCTTCATGCTTGTAACACGACCAGATGCACCACGTGCGGATACCTCCAGTCGCTCCAATGCGCCTCCAATTGGCTGCGCAAGCACCGTGTTGACCTTCTCTTTCAGCTGGTTAGCAGCAAACGGTCCACGAATCCAAGAATAGGCATTGGATTCCACAGCCTGATCAATCACAATGAACTGATCTCCTATATTTACCTTGAACAAGGCAGGATTAGCCGTATTGTCAACATAAGGGGCGGAACGAACACTAACATCGGTTCCTGTGGCTTCATAATACACAAGCCCTGCAGCATTTTTTTGACCTGTAGCTTTGGCATAGGACGAATGGATAAAGCCTGTTTTTCCATTGGGCAGAATAATTCGGTACCAGATGGCTTTACCTTTTTCCGCTCCATCATCCGGCGTTGCCGCACTCTTTAAATAATCAACCTTATTCCCCCATACCTCGGTGGGGTCGGCTGTCATGCCCCCTGCATTAGAACTAAACAACGGCGTAATTAGACCAGCCTTATCGGCAAGCACTTCCCCTTGTGTTGCCGATGTTGCAGCAAGGGCGGAAGCAAATTCAGCGCCGGAGCCTTTGTAAGCCTGATCTAGCGTCGTATCCGTTACATGCGCGATCTGGTATTTAACCCCCTGCTTAAGCGCGTAGGTTCTTGCCGCAACAGCCTGAGCCTTGAGCGCTTCCAACGGCCATTCTTTACTTAATTCCGAGCTAACTACGGAAGTCACATACTGCTCAAAGGGCAGCTCATTGATGACTGCAAGCTTCCCGTTCAACCTCGACAGCTCTACCAAGCCGCGATATGTCCGCTCCGACCGTTCCAACACCTTAACCGTTTCAGTCGGCTTAGGCGAAACAAGAAGCTTCGCATTGGTGCCGCCAAGCAGCACACGTTCGATCGTGCCTGCCGCCGTACTGTCCGACGCATCATCAAGCTCCGTGCGCTTTAGCACATAAGACGCTGCTGCATCGACAGCCTGCAGCACAACAGCCGGCAGCACAGCATTCAGCTGCTGCTTGGCTGTGGCAAGCTCAGCGGCATCGGAAGCTGCCGCCACCATAACCGCGTATGCGGGCAAACCCGCCGCTACATCCAAAATCGCTACATCCGCGTCAATACCGGCCTGCCCGATAGCAGCAACTTGCTGCTGCGCCTCCGCTTCCGCTGCGTATACGCCAGCGTTCAAGTGCAGAGGGCCGGTTACTGCGGATGCATAGCCCTTGACCACGCTGCCGACTGCCGGCAGCGCGACCAGCTTCGTGAGCGCAGCTGAAGCAGCCTCCTTCGAAGCATAAGGCCCTACGCTGACTTGGTAAGCGACCTTGCCCTGCTTCGTTCTTTTGACCAATGCCGCATCAACATTCGCGTCACCGAGCTTCTGTGCGAGTGCCTTAACCTGCATGGCATCCCCGCTCTCCCACAACAGCACACGATGAGTGTCAAGGGAAGCCTTGACGCTCGCCTTATCCGTTGTAGAGAATGCCGGCTTGGCGCCTGCAGATGAGCGAAAGGTCAGGTCCAGCCCTTTGTCGGAAGAAAGCGTGACAGAGGGGGTATTGGCGGTATATTTGCCTGTATCCAGAAATAAAGCAACTCGTATCGAGTCAAGCTTAGGTACGACTGCCGCGTAAGCTGTGTTAATAGGTCCACCCACCGGAGGTATCAGACCAGCAGCAGCTCCAAACGTTGTTATACAGCTGACAATCAACCAGCTTTTTAATGAAACCGGTCGTTTGCACAGCTTGCTTATATTTAATGAAGGCAGATGCTTTCTCATGTTCTACAGCATTCCTTTCTCAAGTTGGTTAATCCGCACCATGCTGCCGCAAACAGCTAACATAATACGAAAAATGTTAACGGCTCTCAGGTACCGGCAGCCCAAGATGACTATATGCTGTGTGCGTGGCCATCCTCCCTCTTGGAGTACGCTGCAAAAAACCAATTTGAAGCAAGTAAGGCTCATACACATCTTCGATCGTCTGACTTTCTTCCCCGATTGTAGCCGCAATAGTATCCAGGCCGACAGGTCCCCCTTGAAAGCTCTGGATAATGGCTCGAAGCATTTTATGATCGATTTCATCAAGGCCTAAATTGTCGATCTGAATGCTTAATAATGCCGCCTTGGCGATATCCAAGGTAATAATACCGTCTCCTTTAACCTGTGCAAAATCCCGCACCCGCTTTAACAAACGGTTAGCAATACGCGGCGTTCCTCTTGATCGCATGCCCACTTCTCTAGCAGCTTCCCCAACGATCTGAACCTGCAAAATGTCCGCTGTCCGGCTAACGATATAGGTCAGCTCGTCAACCGTGTAATATTCCAATCGGCTTATTACACCAAAACGGTCGCGAAGCGGAGCAGATAACAAACCTGCACGTGTCGTCGCTCCAACCAACGTAAATTTAGGCAGATCAAGACGGACCGAGCGAGCGCTTGGTCCCTTACCAATGATGATATCAAGCGCGTAATCCTCCATCGCCGGATACAGCACTTCCTCTACAGTACGATGCAGACGATGAATTTCATCGATAAATAGAACATCGCCCTCCTGCAAATTGGTCAATATCGCTGCCAGATCTCCTGGCCGTTCGATTGCCGGACCTGATGTGGTGCGCATATTAACTCCCAATTCATTGGCTATAATGTTGGATAAAGTTGTCTTTCCTAGTCCCGGCGGGCCATACAGCAGGACGTGATCAAGCGCTTCCTTGCGCATCTTGGCAGCTTCTATATAAACCTTAAGGTTTTCTTTAGCTTGCGATTGACCGATATATTCAGCCAAATAGCGCGGGCGGAGGCTGAGCTCCATCGTCTGCTCCTCCATCATCAGATGGGCCGAAATGATGCGGTCGTCTTCCATGGTGTTCCGATCTCCTTCCTAAGCATTATTTCGTGGATTGCTGATACAGCGCCTGGAGCGCCAGCTTCATTACGACATCCACAGCTTCGCCCCCCTGCAGCTTGGGCTTGATTGCGTGCCCTGCACCATCCGCTTCTGCCTCCGTATAGCCAAGCGCCAGCAGTGCTGCCTTCGCTTCGCTCCATGCCCCGCTGCCTTGCGGTACTGTAAATAGATCTCCGCCGCCAGTAAATGCAGACAGAGAGCTCGCTTCCGTTGGGATACCGCCCAGCTTGTCCTTCAAATCCAATATCATCCGCTGCGCTGTCTTGCGCCCGATTCCCGGAAGCTTGATCAAGAAGCTGATATTTTCCTGTTGTATAGCGGCAGCAATAACTTCAGGGCGACCACCTGCCAAAATACCTATCGCTACCTTAGGACCGATACCATTAACCTCAAGCAGCATCCGGAATAAAGACTGCTCCTCCCGTGTCTGAAAACCGAATAGAAGGTGAGCATCCTCCCGCACCTGATAATGGATAAACAACGTTGTTTCTTCTCCATCCTTGGTCTGTACGGCATAAGGATTCGCGCAAAAAACCCGATAGCCGACCCCACGTACATCCAAAACAACATATTCAGTTTCTCTATGTGCAACTAACCCTCTTAAATAGTCTATCATCGCTTATGTACCTCGTCTATTTTCTGCTGCATCGTGCAGGAATGGGCATGACATATAGCCACTGCCAGGGCATCCGCCACATCATCGGGCTTAGGTACCGCAGATAAATGCAGAAACATCCGAACCATTTCCTGCACCTGCTTTTTCTCAGCCTTCCCATAGCCAACAATCGCCTGCTTCACCTGCAGGGGTGTATATTCTCCAATCATTAATCCTTTCTGTATAGCGGCTAGAATCAGTACTCCTCTTGCTTGAGAGACAGCCATAGCCGTCGTTACATTGCGGTTGAAAAAAAGCTTCTCAATTCCTATTGCATCAGGCTTATAAGTATCAATGAGCTGCACCATCGAATCGTAAACCATCTTCAATCGCACAGCACTATCCGTATGAGCCTCCGTCTGTATACAACCGTACTGCACCGGGACTAACCGGCTGCCCTGCTTATCTATCAATCCGAAACCGACTATAGCAATTCCGGGATCAATTCCCATAATCCGCAACGCCTACACACTCCCTCATCCCCAAAAGCGAACATATGTGTTCACTTGCCCATTATATCAGAAATTACCACTTCTGAACACAGTCCCAAAAGGCACAAAATCCTTCGAGCCACTTCCCATAAAACGCAAAAAAACGAACCCGCCAGCTCTTGCAAGCGAGTTCGTTCCACTTTTAAAGGACTAATTCAATAATTGTTCCATTTCCTCAACGGCAAAATCAGCAAAAGTAGAAAGCACACTGTTGTATTCTGTCAGGTTATTAACAGGTATACCGCGGTACAATTGCTTCACTGTCTCGTGAGGCAAACTACTCTCCAAATACTGTATATTGAGCTGAAAAAATGTACGAATGACCTGCTTGTCCTCCGGAACACCTTCAAATAGCGACAAATTACCGCCAGCATCCAGACCGAAATAAGCATTTTTTTTGCATTGCGGCGACAGATCCTCAATTCTTTCGTTAAAGATTACACCGCCAGCATTATTCAATCTGACAGATAAATTAGGATGTTCCTTATGATATTGTAAAATTTGCTGTGCATTCATCATACCGAGCATTTGCACTTCTTCGCCGCATACATATGTTTTTTGTGAATAGGCTTCACGCTGTCCACTCATTTGCTTCATCATCGCCCGCACTTCTTCCTCTGGCTGCACCCCGTCAATTTGATGAGTAAATACTTCTTCTGTTGTTCTCATGCCTACGTCTATGGAATGGGAGCTGTCTTGTCTCAACAACACAAAAGCTATTGAACCAAGCCCCACCAGTAATAAAACTGCCGCCAAATTCAACCATCGACGCTTCCAACGCAGCTTTTTTTTCAATTTGCCCAGCAAGCTGAAAAGCATCTTCCGTATCCCCTTTTATGTCAGATAGTATTCTTACTATTTTTCCCATGGATACGTATGTTTATACCGAATTACTATTCACCCCTCAAAGAAGCAGCCGTTCAATCATGAAAAGCCATGAATACCCTAGTCATATTCCGTGTACATACCTTCATCACCTACTTCGCACCTAAACGGTGGCGTCGCTTCCAGATCCCAAACCCCTGTTCTTCCCATAATGCATTAGTTGAAGCATAGTTGAAGCATTAGCGGAAGTAATCATTCCGTTATGATGAGAAAAGCACAACAAACAGAGAGATAACGGAACAACCTCTTCCGGTATCTCTCTGTTTTTGTTCAGTATGTCCCAACTCGCTCCAAATAGCAAAATCGCAACTTCCGCTATCTTCGTTAATAGGGGGCCGGAGATTAAATAACGGAATTTTCAATTCCGCTAAGGCCCATAGAGCAGGTAGCTGCCTTCCCGCTATCTACTTATAAAAAGGAAGTCACCTTATCACAGAATACTTAACAATCTCAAGCATTCATCGATGCTCAGAACTTCGAAAGGGTACCCCTGCTTCATACTTAGTTGTTATAAAAAACTTGAATTTTCTAATGTTGAAAATTGTCTTGAGGCATCCATGGTGTACCATTTTATGTGTTTGGTGGGGAGAGATGGATGTCGGTTTCCCCGCTATTCTTTGCGTTGCTTCTTTGCTGACTAACCCATATTCAAGCCATGCATTCTTTCTGCCATTAGCCTCTCACAAAAAACCGGGAGCATCTGCTCCCGGCCCGGTATCCTTCCTTACTCTGGTTTCTTATACATTAATCCAAGGAGATTGTTGGGATCTAACTTTATTAGAGCTGCTGCGACGCTTTTTTTGAGCTAATTTTCTTATTGAAGCTTCTGTTGAAGTACCGGCTCTTTTGGAAGCTTTTGCACTCTTTACCTTAGCTTTTTCCTCATTGCTGGAAACTATTGTTGGGGTCTCTATCCGCTGAGCAGGCTCAACGCTTATATTGGCTCTGTCATGGCAGCCGCAATTGCAGTGCGTTTTGACATTGGCAGTTCCGAAGGGAGTTCCCGCAGTTCCGAAGGGAGACTCGTAGGTTGGATAAGCAGGAAAACCCTGCGAAGGAAAACCTGGACCCGGAAAAGCGTTAGTCATAGCAAATGCATCATAAGGTGTATGGAAGCAAGGAGCTTCCATTCCTGGCATCATCATATTTGGATAGTGAGCTTCCATTTCTGGCATCATCATGTTCGGATAGGGTGCTTCCATTCCTGGCATCATCATGTTCGGATAGGGAGCTTCCATTCCTGGCATCATCATGTTCGGAAAAGGAGCTTGCGGATAATGCTGGCTCGCATTAACTAATGAAGGATGCTCAGCCATCGGAAACTCGGAAAAAGGACTAAAAGAATATGGCATTGCCTGCGGATAAGACGGGAAAGCCGGTCCTCCGCAACCGCAATCGTTGAAGCTGGGCTGTTGTGGAGGCATGTAATAGGCGGGCATAGTTGAAGCTTCCGGATATGCATTGAAAGGCATATTGTCTGCCGCAGGCATTTCTTGATGGGAAGGCTGCGCCGGCATTGTCCACGATTCATAATCGAATGAAAAGACTTCTGTCGCAGGCACTTGAAACTGCTGGAACAAATCCATATGGGGCGCTTCATGCATTTGCATTTTTGTATTTACTTCTGGCATTTGCATCATGTTTGCTACTTCCGGCATTGGCATCTTATTTACCACTTCAGGCATTTGCATCATGTTTGCTACCTCTGGCATTTGTGCCTTATTTGCTACTTCCGGCATTTGCATCATGTGTGCCACTTCTGGCATTTGCGCCTTATTTGCTACTTCCGGCATTTGCATCATGTTTGCCACTTCCGGCATTTGCGCCTTATTTGCTACTTCCGGCATTTGCGTTTTTTCCGGAATCGTTGGAAGTTGGGCTATCGGCTGAACGTTTTCATTATTTGCATTCGCTTCAGGTGTTTCAATCACAGGCGATGGAACAGCAGGTGCCGGTATCGCAGGCTGTGCCTTAGGATTGTACGAATGTCCATGGTGCTCATGCTGGTGCTGATGGGGTTTAGTCGGAGACTTCAACTTTGGAATGTAGACGACTTCTCCGGTCATCAGCACATTAGGATTTTTCAGCTGTGGATTAGCTTCAATCATTTCGTGTAAAGGAATATTCCACGCTTTTCCCAGCTTCCACAGAGTATCCCCTTGTACTACAACATGCTTATAAAGATAATCAGTCGGTGGGACTACCGGCTTTGGCGCATTAGGGATTTTCACCTTCATGCCCACTTCAATGACATTTGGATCGGCGATTTGTGGATTATTTTCGATTAACTTATCCAGTTCTACGTTATACTTGTTAGCTATATCGTATAGAGTATCGCCTTTCTTTACCATATGAATCTTCACTGCATAACCTCCTTCAGTTTTTCGTAAGATGCCTTCCGTTCACCTGTCCACTTGATTCCAAGGTTTTCCAGAAAGGTCTCTCGACAAACATACGCTTCGTTTGCATGGATTTTGGAGTTGCAATGCCGGTTTAGCCCAAGTAAACCGCATTGTTTCCCAGCTCACATGCACCAAAACAAAATGACATTACAGTTTATGCAGGAAGGTGGGCATTTGACCATGGATTGAGAAAAAAATGCAAAAAAAGAACCTGCGTGCCATACTTCGCACACAGGTTCTTTCCAATTGAAGCTTATTATTCGTAAACCTTAACACCGTCAATCTCAACAAGCTTGCGGAACTCTTTGAGCAGATTCGTTGTGATCGGACCTGCTTTACCTTCGCCGATTGTTCTTGCATCAACCTCACGCACCGCAATAACCTCAGCAGCCGTTCCTGTAAAGAATACTTCATCAGCCACATAAACATCATGCAGGGTAAACGGCTCTTCCTTTACTTTGTACCCAAGCTTATCGCTAATTTCAATGATAGCAGCACGTGTAATTCCTTCCAATGCGCCACAATAGCAAGGCGGGGTGAAAATAACGCCCCTTTTTATTATAAAGATGTTATCCGATGAACCCTCAGCCACATAACCTTGCGAGTTCAACATAATCGCTTCTCCTACCCCGGCTAAATTCGCTTGAATTTTCACCAAAATATTGTTCAGATAGTTTAACGATTTGATCTTAGGATTCAGCGCATCCGGAACATTACGGCGAGTCGATACCGACACGGTTTTTAGCCCGTTAATATAGGCTTCCTCCGGATAAATTGACAGCTGCTCCACGATGATAATGACATTTGCTTTGGGTGAGCGGCGCGGGTCCAGCCCCAGATCTCCAGGTCCACGAGATACTACAAGACGTATGTAGCCATCACGCAGCTCATTGCGGCGAATGGTTTCGTTAAGAACTTCCTGCATTTCGCTTTGCTTTAATGGAATATCAAGCATAATCGATTTGGCCGAATCGTATAGTCGGTCTAAATGCTCCTTGGATTTAAAAATGTTGCCGTTATAAATCCGAATTCCTTCAAAAATCCCATCACCGTACAAAAATCCGTGATCATAGACAGAAATTTGTGCATCTTCCTTGCTCACGTACTTGCCGTTTAAGTAAATGACTTGTGCCATATAACTTCTTTACACCTCCGAATGAGTGGGTTCAAAAGAATAAGTGGGATAGCAGCCTAATATACGAACCTGACAGCCAATCGCTTCAATTTCTTGAAGAGCTGCAGGGAGTAGAACAGAATCCATTGAAGCCTCAATGTCAATAAAAAAGTAATAAGTGCCCAATTTCTTTTTCGTAGGCCTTGACTCGATTTTGGATAGATTGATTCGACGCCACGCAAAGGCTGACAGCATCTGATGCAGCGCCCCCGGGTAATCATCCGGCAAAGTCACAAGAATCGTTGTCTTGATTGCAAGAGGCTGTCCCTTCAGCTGAAGTGGTTCCTGGCCAATGAGAACAAACCGTGTAAAGTTATTTTGGTGATCCTGCACGCCTTGCGCCCAAGTCTCAAGACCATACAAGGCGCCTGCCGACAAAGGAGCAAGTGCAGCCACATCCGAGCGGCCTATTTCTTTCACAAGTCTTGCCGCTTCTCCGTTACTGCCAACCTGCTCCAGCTCAACATGCGGCAAATAACGCTGCAAAAACTGCCGGCATTGCGTCAATGTGACGCTATGCGAGACGATCTTTGTCAAACCTTCACAGTCCATCTCTAGCGATTCGCCCGCAGGTTTAACTCCATGTAGGCTAATCGAAATGGGATACACCCATTCCGCCTGCATGGGAACATCAATTTCATTGGCAAGCCAATCCAGATGCAATCTCACAGAGCCGTCAAACGTATTCTCAATAGGAATGACACTGTAGTCGCTCTCACCGTCCACCGTCGACATAAATACATCGTCAATCAGGCTGCAGTTTACGTATTCGAAAGCATCTGTCCCCAGAAAATGATGCGCTGACTCTTCAGTGAACGTACCTGGTCCCAAAAGCGCGATTCGCTTCATGCTCGGACCTCTCCTTTGATGTTTTCGAATAATGTACACCTTTCATCAAAGTGTGTCAACACTTGCACACCACTGCTCGCTGGCTTCAGCCACAGCAGTGTTGCTTCGATCTGCTCGCCGCGCAGCGTGCCCTGCAGGAACTGCTCCAACTCCCCCTTGCGGGAGCTGTCACGCTCTACGAGCGCGAGCATCGTCGGCCCCGCTCCGCTCAAGGCAACCCCGAGCGCGCCGTGATCCGTCGCCTCGGCGAGGATTTGCCCAAGCCCCGGAACAAGCGGGGCTCGGTAAGGCTGATGCAGCGCGTCTTTCATCGCGCGCGGGATCATATCAAGCCGCCCTGTGCAGAGGGCGGCAACCAGCACGGATGAATGCCCGACGTTGTAAACGGCATTCGCCAGGCTCTGCTCGCGCGGCAGCACATGCCGCGCCTTCTCTGTCGACAGCTGGAAGTGTGGTATGGCCACCAACACTTCCAGCCTGTCATCGGGCTCAACGCGGATATGCTCCGCGCGTTCGCCATCCCAGAAGGCGACGACCAAGCCGCCAAAGAGCGATGCCCCGACATTATCGGGATGCTGCTCCAGCTCCGTCGCCATTTGAAACAGGGTGTCATCGGACAAGGGACTGCCGATGAGTGCATTAGCCGCGGCTAAACCGCCAACGATGGCCGCCGCGCTGCTGCCAAGCCCCCTTGTCAGCGGAATATCGCTGTACATCGAAATTTCCAGCTCCGGAATGTGGACTCCAGCCTTTTCAAACACCATTTGAGCCACTTCGTAGATCAAATTCGATTTATCCGTCGGTATCCCTTTCATCTGATCGCCGATCAGATGAATCTTCGTTTCCGCAGTTTCGCTCATTTCTATCCATGCATATAAATCCAGCGCCATCCCCAGAGTATCAAATCCCGGGCCTAAGTTCGCAGTACTTCCCGGCACTTTGACTCGTACTTTTCTACTGCCTATTTCCATCTTACGACTCCTTTAGCCCTGCAGCTTTTGAATAACTACCATTAACAGCAAACAGCCCATCTGAAACCTTATTAGCCAGTCTTAGCCCTCAACCCGGTAAACACTCTTGATAGCGTGGACCACGTCCATCGCTTCGAATTGATTCAACACTTTTTTCATAGCTGCTTGATTGGCATCATGGGTAATAATGATAATTTCCGCATTAGGATTTAATGAATTCGGATGCTGCAGCACAGATTCCAAGCTCACCTCATGCTGGGCAAAAACCTGCGTGATTTGCGCAAGCACACCTGCTTTATCTGCCACATGAAGCAAGATAAAGTTTTTCGAAGCGATTTGCTCATCCGTTTTCATTTTCTTTTCCTTGTATGGAGCAAAACCGCGCTGACCGTTAATCCCCAGCTTCAGGTTGCGAACTACTGCAACCAAATCAGCTACGATCGAGGTTGCGGTTGGCATTTCACCTGCACCCGGACCGTAGAACATAGTTTCACCCACAGCTTCACCATACACATATACGGCATTGTAAACTCCATTCACAGATGCCAATGGATGCGACGTCTTCACCATCGTAGGCTGCACGCTGATACTAATGTGGTCATCATTACGCTCTGCGATGCCTAGCAGCTTAACTTCGTATCCCAATCGTTTGCCATAGGTGATATCCTCTTTGGTCACTTGGCTGATACCTTTAACTGTTACATCACTCAAAGAAACGTTAGCATGAAAGCCTAATGTGCCAAGAATCGTCATTTTACGTGCAGCATCAAAGCCTTCCACATCTGAAGTCGGATCAGACTCTGCATAGCCAAGCTGCTGGGCTTCCTTCAACACATCATTATAAGCTGCGCCCTCTTGACTCATTTTTGATAAAATATAGTTGGTTGTCCCATTTACAATTCCCATAATTTTAGTGATACGGTCTGAAGAGAAGCCTTCAACCAATGTGCGGATAATAGGAATTCCTCCAGCCACACTAGCTTCATAGAAAACATCGCAGCCCTTTTCAGCAGCTTTAGCCAAAATTTCCTGCCCATGCAGCGCCATTAAATCTTTATTAGCCGTTACAATATGCTTGCCTCTGTCCAGAGCTTCCAGCATATACTTTTTGGCCAGATCAATTCCACCCATCACTTCCACAACTATATCTATTTCAGGGTTTTCAATAACATCCCACGGATTCTCAGTCAGCTTGTCAGCAGAAACAGCAATGTTTCTCGCCTTGCTTTTATCCTGAACCAAAATTTTCTCAATTTCAATTGCCGCACCAGTCTGGCTAAGCAAATCCTGCTGATGCCCCTCCACTATACGTACCACACCGGTTCCAACAGTACCAAGTCCCAGTAATCCCACTTTAATTGGCTTCATATTGAGTTCCTCCTCCATTTTTTACTATCCTTGGCCAACCAATGTAGCTCTGCTGACACCGTCCTGATCACGCAACCGCTCCAGTAAGAAAGCTACATTTTCGCCCATTTGTGAAGTTTCCACCGAAATAACCACATTCGCCACACCCTGGAGCGGAATCGTTTGATGAATCGTCAGCACATTCCCCTCGAGTCCTGCAATCATAGCTAAAACTCTGGATAAAATACCTGAACGATGCTCCAGATCCATGGAGATAGTTACAATCCGCTCCCGATCCAGCTTACTCAGTGGAAAAATGCCATCTTTATATTTGTAAAAGGCACTTCGGCTCAATTCAACCTGCTCTACCGCTTCATGAATGGTCTTCACTTCTCCGCGGGCTAGCAGTTCCTTTGCATGGACGGTTTTTACTAGTGCTTCAGGCAAAATATCCTCCCGAACCAAATAGTAACGTTCATGACCGTCAGGCTTGATTTCTGCTGCTTTTTTATCCAGCACTGTAACAGTCCTCTCTAGAAAGACGAATGTTTCTACATAGTGGACATTATATCGAAAAGAATGCAATACGGCAATAGGCTTTTTACAAGTCAGTACAGGTGTCATCAAATTTCCACAACTGTACGCTATCCAAGCTGAACTTATCCGTGATAAAGTGGGAAAAGAACCCCAAGCTCGGGCAGGAACCGTAAACCCGCTCTATGCAGAAAAGGAGAGAATGCGCTTGTTCCGAACACGCATGATCGCTACCGCAATGCTGTTTAACGGCAATGACTTATTGATGATGAAAAGATCGCTTAGCCGCACCTTAAATCCCGGTATGTGGGCTTCTGTAGGCGGCCATATGGAGCCGGAAGAGATAAATGATCCTCGCACCACTTGTCTGAGAGAAATTTATGAGGAAACTGGCTTGTGTGAATCTGAAATTTCGGATTTGCGATTGAGGTACATTCTAATTCGTATCAATCAGCAGGAAGTACGTCAGCAGTTCATCTACTCCGGTTATGCAGCAAGAAGAGATGTGTTGCAAACCGATGAAGGCGTGCTCCATTGGATTCCCCGGGAGGAAGTATTGAACCGCGAGATCCCTTTTATATTTCACTGCTTGCTGGAACATTATTTACAGATCGGGCCCGCTCCCCATATTTGGGTGGGAACAGCCGGATTTACCGATACAGCTAAACCAACCGTTCATTGGACTGCCTTAAGCGATCCAAACACCGTATGACTGGCTAAACATCAAAAACCGTAGGAACGAATCCCTACGGTTTTTTGGATTGAAATTCATTCTGATTTTACACTTCCCTATACTTTAGTTCAGCTTTCCTTTTATTTTAGCTACAGCTTCCGGCTGCCACCCGGATAACTCACAAATAAGCGCGATGTCAAATCCTTTCTCGAGCATCGCTTTTACCATATCAGCTTTTCCTTGCGCCATACCTTGCTCTATTCCTTGCTCTATTCCTTGCTCTATCCCTTGACGTAACGCATTGCTTTCAATCTCATCGAGAGTTTTATCCAGATTTGAAATCACTTTTTCCACACCCTTTTGTTTAATTTCCGAAAGGATAAAGGCAACTTCTTCCTCTACTTGAAGCGGAAGTTTGCGAGCTAACTTATGCATAAGCCAAGTTAAAAAGCGCTGCAGTTGAGGTTCGGTCATTTGTTCCATTGCACCAACCAATAATCTTAATCGCTGGTTTAGTAAGTCCATGTCCGCTTTTTGTTCCAACAAAAAAGCAGCGCCAATTACATTGGACAATTTCAACAAATCACTTTCCCTGTACCGCTGAACATCCAGAAGTATATACTCAAAATCTACTATACTTTTGCCAAAAAGTTCGACTCCATGAACCGTTTTTCTAAAACTTTGATTGGCTGTCCAAGCTGCCTCACCATTATAAATTACAATCGGAATAATTGCCGGAAGATAAAATCCCTTCCTGCTTGCTATTTCTTTGGATGTATTTTTTAATACATCACGCCAGATCTCAGTCTGATATAAGAGCAATCGATATGGCATTTGAAAGTCAACTGTCGATTGTAATTCCATCAATATATATAAAATAATATCTTGCTCCTGCAGCTCCAAACGATAAACGAGATCCGCTTCCTTCTCACTAAAATCAGGAAGAACATAAGATTTATCAATGGCAACCAGCTTCGATTCATCCACCTTGCTTACCCAGCCTTGATCGACAAAGGATCGAAGTAATTGGACAAATATTTGCTTGCTTGATAATAGATACTTATACCCTTTGTCATGTGGTTGATGAATAGAAAATGGAGTATTTTCCTGCATTCTACAACTCCTTAACAAGCAGATCGATAATTTATTATATCATATGAAACCTTACAAGCGAATTGATAGTAACAAGTTTACAAAACAAATTAATTAGCCTGTCGAGGACGAAATTCACTTTTATTGCTCAACTCCCGCCATTTATCCAGCATCTTTTGAGCCTCTCCGCGCTGCAGCAGCGAACGCGCCAACTGAAAGCCTTCTTCATAGGAGCCTACTTTATCAAACCAATACAGTCTCAGTCCCGCATTAAAAACGACATGCTCCCGTTCGTTCCGCACATCTTCGGAGTCGTCCCCTCCTATTATTCGGGTCAGCAGCCTTAACTGCTGCTCCTTCGTGCATTTTTCCAAAGGATCCCCTCGAAAGCCAAAGGTTGCCGGATCGATGCTGTTGGATTCATCTCCCCATGCCGTGACCTTACGGATCGAACTTAATTTATAAAGCGGCAAGTCCTCGGATCCTTCAATCCCCTGTACAATGTACGCTGTCTCAAAGCCCGATTGTGGCAGCAGATGAATCAAATGATTCATTGCCGTTTTATGATTTACACCAATAATTATATTCTGTGAGTGGATCGGATTAATAACTTTTTCTACTGTATTAAAAAAGGTTCTTAGTCCCATCTGCTCACGAACTGCGCGAACACGTCCAAATGGCGGGCAAATCAGATCAGTCCAAATAAAACCGATATGGAGATTTATAAAGATCTTCTCCCATTCTCTAGCCTCCAGCTCCACTTGAATACCCAGTCCCTCCAAAAGCTCCTTTAAAGATAAGCCCTGCTTGGGAGGCAGAGATTCGCTGCCATGCAGCACCTGCGGAAAGCCTACAGAAGCAATGAGCAGACTGACAGGAATGGTTATAGGAAAATAGTGCCTTCCATCGTACGGTCCAGCACAATTAAGTGAATTTGAGAAAGAACGGTAAGGTAATGAATATTTACGAAAAACATCAATAAATCCCATCATTTCTTCATCTGCTTCACCCTTCATCCGCATAGCCATTAAAAATGCAGCCGTTTGTGCATCTGTCGATTCTCCTCGGGCGATAGTGTGAGCTGCGGCAACCGCTTCATCATAGGTAAGATTTCTCGATCCTAGTTTCCCTGTACCTATCGCCTTGATCCATTGCTTCATGATGTACACCTCATTTCAAGTCTTTTGGAAATACTAGCTGCTTTTAAACCAACATAAACGTCAAATTCGCAAGCAGAAATATCTGCTTACGAATCGAGCCAAACCGTCCAAGTACCTTATGATGGATTGATTTGCACCGCACATACTTTGAATTCGGGCATTTTGCAGGTCGGATCCAACGCTGGGTTGGTCAAACGGTTGATGCACTGATCATCTCCCCAGTGAAAGGCGACAAAAACGGTATCCGGCCTAATTTTATGCGAAAATTTGACCTTGAGCCGAATCGTTCCCCGCTTGGAAGTAACCTTCGCGTGCCCTCCATTCACGAGTCCTATTTCATCTGCCGAATCCGGATGAATTTCCAGCAGCGGCTCAGGATATTTGGAGTTCAACTCGGATGTATTTCGTGTTTGCACTCCAGATAAGTAATGCTGTAGAACACGACCGGTAGTTAACAAATAAGGATACTTACGTGTAGCCACTTCCTTCGGATTTTGGTGCTCGATCGGAGTCAATTGCGCTCGGCCGTCGTCATGTTCGAATCGGTGTTCGAACATTCTTGGTGTCCCGGGATGCCCCTCCTCAGGGCAGGGCCAGAACATGCCATGCTGCTGCTCCAGCAACGAATAAGTCATGCCGAAATAATCCGCCTTGCCGCCTTTGGACGCCACTCTAAGCTCATTAAATATTTCTTCTGCCGATTGGTAGGGGAAATATTGGCCCTTACCCAATACAGAAGCTATATCGCAAACAATTTTCCAATCCAAACGGGCTTTTCCTGGCAGAGGCTTCAAGGCTCTACGAACCAGGACACGACCTTCAAGCTGCGTCATAGTCCCTTCATCCTCCAAATAAGCGGAGCCCGGGAGCAAGATATTCGCTAGGCGCGCTGTCTCGGATTCAAACAGGTCTATAACCAACAGAAACTTTACTTTCTTTAAGGCTTTCTCAACCAAGTGGCTGTTCGGATTCGATACTATTGGGTTTGAGCCAAGAATGATAAGCCCTTTGATCTCACCACGGTCTATGGCCTCCATCATTTCGTAAGCCGATACCCCCTTGCGAGGCAGCTCTTCTTCGGGAACTCCCCACACCTTCGCTATATAAGCTCGATGCTCGGGATTCTCAATCAGACGGTAGCCTGGAAGCTGATCTGCCTTCTGGCCGTGCTCCCGCCCTCCTTGACCATTCGCTTGACCGGTAATAGCACCATAACCACAGCCTGGCTTACCGATCTTGCCGGTAACCAATACAAGATTCAGAAAGTTGCGCACATTGGCTACTCCGCTTGCATGCTGCTCCACGCCTCTTGCTGTAAATATCATTCCGGTCTCCGCTTGACCATACATTCGCGCTGCCTCTGCAATTAACTGGGGGGAAACTCCCGTTAACGCAGCCACCTCGGATAATGATATTTTATTAACATGCTCCACAAGCTCAGCGTATCCGTTAGTCCTGCTTTCAAGAAAACCAGGGTCCGTGTAACCTTCATCCAAAATGACCTTAAGCATTCCATTGACCAGAGCCGCATCATACCCCGGTTTCACCTTGAGATGCAGATCCGCTATCGAGCAGGTCGCTGTTTCTCTTGGATCTATAACAATGATTTTGCAGCCTTCCTGTCGCGCTTTCCGAAAATACTGCATAATCGTAGGTTGGCATTCGGCTATGTTGGTCCCCGCTAAAATAATGCATTTCGCTAGAGGCACTTCAGTCAATGGGTTCGACAACCCACGGTCAATTCCAAAAGTAAGATTCGAAGCTCCTGCCGCTGCCGACATACAGAATCGTCCATTGTAATCGATGTACTTGGTTTGCAGAGCAATTCTCGCAAATTTCCCAAGTACATAACATTCCTCGTTCGTTAAGGATCCACCACCATATACTCCTATGGAGTCATTGCCATACTTCCCCTGAAGAGTCTGCAATTGTTCTCGAATTTTTTCCAATGCCGCATCCCATGAAACCTTTATAAGCTTGCCTTTTTCACGAATCATAGGATATTTCAATCGACCTTCGTCAACTGCATGCACATGGGCGTTTAAACCTTTAACGCAAAGCCTCCCGTCTGTCACCGGATCCTCTTTGTTCGGGGAAACGGAGTACCGGCTTACCATGATGGACTTTTCTTCATGCAAATTCATTGTGCACTGCACACTACAATAAGGACATTCTGTTTTAGTCGTTATCTCTCGCCGAGCCATAGCAGCCTGCTGCTTCTGAAAATGCTTAAGAAATTCGTTCATCTACTCACACACCTTACTTCTTCTGCCTCGTTAAAATTGTTGGAGCTTCATTAGTACTTTACGCCAGAGCCAGATGCTGCCCAAGCTTTTCTCCAGCTCCGGGTTACCGCATAGAACACAAGGGTCATGACCAAAACAATCGATGCGATAACAATAAAACCTGTTACATGAGATCCTGTTGCTTGCTTTAAAGGGCCCAGTATATTATTCGGGAGAAAAAATCCGCCAAAACCGCCAACCGCACCTACAATCCCTGTTACAAGCCCAATTTCTTTTGGAAAACGCTGAGGTACGAGCTGGAATATCGAACCATTCCCCATCCCCAAGCAAGCCATCATTACACTAGTAATTAAAAGCATAACCATGAAGGAGCTTGGCATCGTTGATACCAGGAACGCACAGATGGTAACAACCGAATACAAGATCAGCATAAACCGCATACCACCAATTTTATCTGCAATATATCCTCCGATGGGTCTAAACAAGCTGCCTGCGATGACCGTGATCGTAACCAGATAACCAATTTGAACTCTACTTAAGCCATCGGCAACCGTTTTATCACCATACACATCATAAAAGAAAATACTGAAATAATTGGAGAAACCAACAAACCCGCCGAACGTTATTGCATAAAAAGCGCTAAACCACCAGGTATCTATATTTTTAAAAGCCGACATGTAATCCTTAAGACTCTTGGGCGCCGGTTGATTAGGACTATCTTTAGCCATAAAGATATACACGATTAAAACCAACACCAATGGAATGATACATAGACCGAAAACATTGTGCCATCCCATAGTAGCTGCCAATTGAGGTCCAAAGAACGTCGCCAAGGCAGTGCCGCTGTTTCCCGCACCAGCTATACCCATTGCCAATCCTTGATATTGGGGCGGGTACCAGCGGCTAGCGAGTGAAAGTGATACTGCGAAGCTTGCGCCCGCGATACCCAGCAAGAAGCCAAGAGCTTGAACTTGATTTAGGCTCGTTCCTCCAAGCCACCCCCAAGCTAAAGGAATTATGGTTAATATCATTCCAATAATCCCTGCTTTTCTAGATCCGATACGATCCGCTAACACCCCCATAGGAATACGGAAAATCGATCCGCCTAGCGTAGGAATGGCAACCATGGTCGCTTTCTGAATGTCTGTTAGTCCAAAGTCTTTGGTAATGTACAGCGATAAGGCTCCACATAAAACCCAAATCATAAAACTTACATCGAAATAGAGGAATGCTGACACCAAACTCGGAAAATGACCCGATTTTTTAAAGCTTTTCACATCCATAAGCTACAACCTCCAAAATTGTTCGTTATTCTTCAAATTCAATGTCCGATTAACGTTAGGTTTCATAACATATTTATAATATACAATCGAAATGAGAAAAGTTCAATGGTTTTTTTATGAAAAGTTCACGTTTTCCTTACTATTTCACAGTAACATTCTTATTTATTAACTAATGATCATTCATTCACGAACATTATAATAATAAATCATAGATTTCATTCGTATTTTAGTCAGTTTTACATAAAACAAGAGCACTAACCTCACATCATTATGACGTGTGGTAAGCGCTCCTGAATTTCTTATTCAGCCATATATTCATTCTCTCTCAACAAATTCAAATTCAAAATCGCCAATTCGAACCGTTTGTCCATCCTTTGCACCACGTTCACGTAAAGCTTGATCGATTCCTTTTTTACGCAATATGCGAGCAAAGCGAGTTATTGACTCTTGAGTGCTGAAATTAGTCCGCTTGATAAGCTTCTCAATGCTAGGGCTTTCCACCACGAAAGCTTCATTATCCCGACGTATGATGTAATCTTCATCATCTTTGGCCTCTAGTTTATATACTTTACGCTCGGACAAATCTACCAAGTCTTCTACCAATGGCATCTCCGGAATCGTCTCCAGCAGATCTGCAACTTTGTACAGCAGCTCCTGAACCCCATCCTTCGTCACCGCAGAAACAGGCTTGACGAGAACATCCGGATTAATTTCTGCCAATCGGCTTGTAAATGCAGCCAGATTCTCCTCCGCCTCAGGCATATCCATTTTATTAGCAGCTACAATTTGCGGACGTCCTTCCAGCTTGGCGTTATACAGCTTGAGCTCATCATTGATCTTTATCCAGTCATCAAAAGGATCTCGTCCCTCTGTTCCCGCCATATCAATAACATGCACAATAACTCGTGTACGCTCGACATGCCTCAGAAACTCATGACCAAGCCCGACTCCTTGATGGGCTCCTTCGATCAACCCTGGCAAATCAGCCATAACAAAGCTTCGGCCATCCCCGACATCCACCACACCTAAATTAGGAGTCAGTGTTGTAAAATGATACGCGCCAATCTTTGGCTGAGCCGCAGATACAACTGAAAGCAAGGTTGATTTACCAACGCTCGGAAATCCAACCAATCCTACATCCGCCATCACTTTAAGCTCCAGCACAAGCCAGCGCTCCACACCTTCTTCACCATTCTCAGCAATTTCCGGAGCCGGATTGTTCGCCGTTGCGAATCGGGTATTACCGCGCCCTCCGCGTCCCCCTTTGGCCACAATCACCTCTTGCCCATGACGTGTCAAATCAGCCAAAATTTCCTGAGTGTCATCATCGATAACAACCGTTCCCGGCGGCACTTTAACAATCATATCTTCGGCATTAGCGCCATGCTGGCTCTTATTGCGCCCTTTGACTCCGCGATCAGCTTTGAAATGCTTCTGATAACGGAAATCAATCAATGTCCGCAATCCTTCTTCTACCCTAAATATTACGTCGCCACCATTACCCCCGTCGCCACCACCAGGTCCACCTTCAGGGACATACTTTTCTCTGCGGAAGGCAACAAGACCATCGCCTCCATCGCCGCCCTTAACATATATCTTCGCTTTATCCAGAAACATAAATTCACCTCTTATAGCGCAACCATCACTCTAATTCCAGCCAAGTCGGTTGCCGCTTGATAGTGCAGCCAACAGGCCAAGCTTCAGCCTGATTGGTTGTCACTTATGTACAGAATGGTACTTCTATATACATAGCCGCATGCCGTTCATCCAGCAGCTGTATGTCCCATTTTACCGTTTGAATGGATTCAAACATTACTTTCTCCAGCTCAGCAGCGAGAATGCCGGCCCCTATCAAGCCTTGGTACCGCATCTCGATTAGTAATAAATCTGACTTCTCTATTAATTTAACCACAAGGCTATGAAGCCCGTCGTCCTTAAAGACGGAACTGCTTTTAAATACCTGAATCAAGCCGATCAGCAGCCTGCACAAACCTTGTGAGTCCAATGGCAGTTCATTCAAATGAACTTCCCGCTCCATTTCAATCTCTAACAATAAATCCTTTACCTCTGCCTGAAAGGATAGCAGGTAGACAATCAGCTCAGTATTTCCTAATTTTGAAATAAAACTTTCCTGCTGGACCTTATTTTTTATTTTCTCCATAAGGTCTTCTAATTTATCATACTTTTTTAATTTCACATAACCAAATAACAATTGAATTTCATTCATCCAGTCGTGACGATAATGGTTAAATAGGCGGATTAATCGGAGATTGGGATCAACTCCTGCATCTTCGCTATCCAATGCATGTTCTAAGTTGCTTTGTTTCCCGGCAGTTTCTTCACTCTTTGTCCGATCTGACTTCATGAGCACCTCTCCGATTCGTATAACCTGATTCTAACCATACAATCAATTGAATGTAAATATGCTTTTTTTCTTTTCCCCACAACCCACGAATACATGAAAAAACCCCAGCGATACTGGATCGCCGGGGTTATCGTCGATGATGGTATTACACTTCTACAGCTGCAGCTACAGGAGCCACAACAACTGGGTAGACGCTAACCTTTTTGCGATCGCGACCCAAACGCTCAAACTTCACAACGCCTTCAATCTTTGCAAACAACGTATCATCGGAACCGATGCCCACGTTATTGCCAGGATGAATTTTGGTGCCGCGTTGACGAACCAAAATGCTTCCTGCTGTAACTTGTTGGCCGTCTGCACGCTTCGCGCCAAGACGTTTACCAATACTGTCACGACCATTCCTAGTGGAACCTACACCCTTCTTGGATGCGAACAACTGAAGATTTAATTGTAGCATGGATGTCTACCTCCTTCACTTAGTGTTTGTCTTGCAATGCTATATATGCACCATACGATTGTTCAATCGACTGCAGCATGACGACCATAGATTCCAACAGCAACTGCACCTTTGCTTTCAACTCTGCATCAAGGTTATCTGCGACCCTCACATGAAGCAAACCATGCTCGGTGACGACTTGTAATTCAAGTCCGAGAAGAGCCTCAACAGAGTTAACAGTGCCTACAGTAACTGCCGAAACACCGGCGCAAACAATGTCTTTGCCGGATTCGTCATACAATGCATGACCTTTCACCCGAAATGACTCAATACAGCCATCCGGTTTGCGCTTTACAGTAACCCGAATCATACCTTATATCCTTAAGCCTGGATTTTTTCAATCACAACTTTAGTGTAAGGCTGACGGTGACCTTGCTTACGACGGTAGTTCTTTTTGGCTTTGTATTTGTAAACGATGATTTTCTCACCTTTACCATGCTTTTCCACTTTCGCGGAAACAGCAGCGCCGGATACCAATGGAGCTCCCAAAACTAAACCGGACTCTTTGGATACAGCCAATACTTTGTCAAAAGTGACAGCATCGCCTTCACCTGCATTCAGTTTCTCGATGTATAGTACATCGCCTTCCTGAACTTTGTATTGTTTACCACCTGTTTCAATAATAGCGTACATTCATAGCACCTCCTCATGTCTCAGACTCGCCTAAAGCCAGGTGACCCGTCCCATCAAGGAACGCGTTCTTAAACCCGCTTCGCGCGGTTACAGCATGTCAAAAGCAACACACCTGAATATTTTATCATAATTGATAAATCATTGCAATGCCTATTTGGACCAAACCCAACCTGTTCCTTCACATGCTTTACAGCGAGTCACTTGAAGCTTCTGCTTACCGTCCTTAACCTTTTTACGTGTTAATTCAACCAGTCCCAGCTTAGTCCATCCGGCGATGGCATTTTTGGTACGGTCTTTTTTGGTTTCTTCCAATAACGTTTCAAGTACATGCTTTCGATTAGACTCCGACTCCATATCGATAAAATCAATCACGATCAACCCGCCGATATCCCGAAGTCGCAACAATCGGGCAATGTCCTTAGCAGCCATCAAATTCGTATCATAAGCGGTTTGCTCCAAATCCACGCTGCCTGTGTATTTACCTGTGTTCACATCAAAGACTGTTAGCGCCTCGGTGTAATCGACAATCAAGTAACCGCCGTTATCCAACCAAACCTTTCGTTTAAAGCCGCTCTGAAGCTGCTCATCAACCTGATACACGGAAAACAGAGAGCCTGCTCGGGTGTCAAACTGACGTACCCTGTCACGAAGCAACGGAGCTGACCATCCCACCATCGCGGCTATAGAGGTGAAGGCTTCCTTATCATCCACCCAGAGCTCGTTCACATCTTCACGAAAACCGTCTCGAATCCATCGTGTCAGCAGTCCAAAATCCGTATAAACCTTGCGAGGCGCCTTCCCAGACTGCTTCACAAGCTGTTGTACCGCTGTCCAACGTCGTCTTAATTCTTCAAGATCCGCCTCGAGCAGCTGTTCTGCAACCCCTTCAGCTGCTGTTCTCGCTATAAATCCTTCACCCTGAAGAAGCTTGCTTTCAGCTGCCTGCTTTAATCTCGTCCGTTCCGCTTCATTCTCAATTTTGCGGGAAACCCCTACATAATCGGCCTCCGGCATGTACACTCCCCATCTTCCCGGTATGGAGTGATGGGTTGTCACCCTTGCTCCTTTGGTACCAACTGGCTCCTTTACGACTTGAACCAGGAGGATTTGCCCTACTTGCACTAAATCCGTTATGGCCGGTTTTTGCTTAGGATGCTTATCTAAATGAGCAGGCAAAATATCGTCAATATATAAAAATGCGTTTTTTTCCAATCCAATATCTAAAAATGCCGCTTGCATCCCCTGCAAGACCGTCATTACGCGTCCTAAATACATATTTCCTGCTAATTGCTCGATTCCGCGTGATTCGCTGTCATATTCAACCAGCTTACCGTTTTCCAACACAGCCACTTCTATTTGCTCTTGTCCGCATTGAACCAGGATTCGCTTCATATTTTCCACCTCGGACTCCATTTTACATGAAAAGCTCGGAAATCGCACATCCCCGCTTGGATTCATTAAAATAGGAATGCAGCAAAGGCTGTTCTGGTAGCACAGTACGTATAATTCCACGCTCATCCATCACGTAAACGAGATGATACTTTTCCCGAATTAACAAACGGACAACATCCGTAACCTTTATACGTTCATTTACAACAATAGGTTGCGCCAACGTTCCCTGATTAATCAAACGTCTCAAAACAAATTCACGGTTGATGAGAAATCTCATAAAGTGATAAGACAATCCTTTATAGGAATACCAGTTGGAATAGAGCAGAAATAAGCCTATAATCAACAAATTCATTTGAATGCTTCCGCGGAGCAGCTGCAGTATGGACGCAAAAACCAGCACCGCACTGAGAATAAGGCTTAATATGCTACTAAATAAGATTACCCTATGATAAGGCAGCCACATGCTTAAACAGGACTGCATAATTTTTCCACCATCCAACGGAAGAATAGGCATAAGATTAAATACAGCAATAAATAGATTCGCTTGAACGAAGTATGCTGCCCACTCCCCCGATATAAGACCGCACCACTGCAAAACGAGTGCAGCAATAATCATCCAGCCATTTTGCAGCGGGCCCCACAAAGAAACGATAATTTCCTGCCAAGCAGGAACACTCCCCTGCTCTTCTACAACCACAACTCCCCCAAAAGGGAGAAGCTGCACCTCCTTGACCCGCCAACCGAAGCTTTTGGCCGCCATAACATGACCTATTTCATGAACAAATACAATGGCAAATAAAGTAGCCGTTTCAATAAAATATCCCGCCAATACTGAAAGCAGGATAACAATAGAGAATAAAGGATGAAACCTGTAATAGGTACCAAACCATAGGTTCCATTTAGTCAAAGTTAACCACATCCGCAGGATTTATAAATTTATTATCTTTGGAGACAGCGAAATAAAAATAGCCTGATGGTTTGGAGCTATTTTTCGAAACCGTTCCGATGGTCTCCCCCCCTTTTATCCAATCATTGAGCTGAACTCTACCTTGATCCACCCAACCATAGACGGATTGGAGCCCATTCGTATGTCGAATAATGACAGTAAATCCTGTGTCTTCTTTACTTCCCGCATATACCACCAAACCGGTATCTATAGCCGCAACTGCAGCTTCTGCTTTGGTTTCCAGCGTGACCCCCAGCCTGCTCGATTCGAATGGAGCTATTACTTTTCCCTTCACTGGCACAAAATAATGCTTGGAATCTGCAGTCACCTTCTGCGCTTCTTCCTGCTTCACCGGATTGAGTGCCGGCAATAAAGACGGCGCACCTCCAAATTGACGTTCATACCACATAGCTACAGGCTGAAAATCAAACGGTTCATTCAAAGCTGACGTTATGAAGGCTTTCCCTTTATTAGCCCAAGGATGATTGAACTGAAACATCCCCCAGACCGCTCCAAATAAAATGCAGCTGATCAGCAGTTTAGTGCGGATTCCCCCTCGCGTAGGCATAAATCTGCTGCCGCCGTCTTCGTAATCATAATCTTGTCTCCGAGTATTCATATCCCGGTTAAATTTATGCTTCCACACATACTCTGGATCGTTCCAGCGGCTTGAATCTTGCATAGCTGAACTATTCAAGCCCTCAACACCACTATCTCTTCGGGCATTTGCATTAGAAAGCGGTATAGGTCGATTGGTGTCATGATATTCAGGAGGGTTGTAGTAGGTGTTATGCTCCGTTTCTTGCAGCTGCCGAATGCGTTCCATACGCCGCTGTCTTACCTTATCTCTTGTTTCCATGTAGGCTCCTCCTAAATTCATTGGTTTGGACAGGTAGGGCTTGTATACTCCATCCTATGTTTACGTATGGGTGAATATAACAAAAGAGCTTTATGCGTCTGCAAGAATACATAAAATATCCCCACAAAGTGGGGTCTTGCTTCGAAGTTGATTCAGATACTTTGCGGGGAGCCCCGAAACATATAAATTATATATGAAAAAAAGCACTCCGAAGAGTGCTTTCCTTAACGTTTTAATATATCGGATTTTTTTCCTGATGCACACGGATGCTCATGACCAGACCAATGCTCATCATATTAATTAACAGCGATGTTCCACCGTAACTGATATAGGGTAATGTAATGCCTGTCAGCGGCATAATTCCAATCAGCATACCTACGTTTTCAAATATTTGAAATACAAACATCGAGACAACACCAATAATGATATATGAACCCGCCTTGTCGTTGCATTGAATGGAAATAAGAATCATCCGGTAAATCAGTACAAAATACAGCAGCAGCAAGATCGAGGAACCGACAAAACCAAACTCCTCCGCCAACACTACAAATATGGAATCCGAATAAGCATAGGGTATGAAGTTACGGTGAACCGAGGTCCCTTTCAAATAACTCTCCCCGGTAAGCCCCCCGGAACCGATAGCTTTAATTGAATTGTCGACTTGGAACTTTTGATCCTTGGTAGCACTCTCCGGGTTAACAAACGTATCGATACGAGCCACCCAGTGTGATTTGCCTTTTTCCGTAAAATAAGTCTTGATGGGTTCATGATAATGAGTGAATAAATACATAAATAAAACAAGAGCGGCTACAGCTAGCAATAGACCGATTAAAAAATGCAAATACTTCACATTTCCAATCCACAGCATACCTATCAGAATCACTATAAAAATAATAGCATTTCCTAAATCCGGCTGTATCAGCACTAGAACAAATGGAATAAGCACGATTACGCCTACCGGAAGGACATCCGTCAGAAACGTTAACGATTCCCCCTGCTTTCTCGCCAAAAAGGCAGCAAGTGCAATGATCAGCACCAGCTTCATAAGCTCAGCCGGCTGAAAATCCAAGCCTCCCGGGAGAGGGAACCAGCTTTTTGCACCATTCTTCTCCAAACCAAACTTGTAAACAGCAGCAAGCAAAGCTAAACCCGTTATATAAAAATAGGGAGATACCTTGACCAATACCCTGAAATCAACAAAGGTTACACCTATAAAGGCGAGAATTGAAATGATATAGATAGTAATTGTTTTTTTCAGATCAAAATCAATGTTTGGGTCATCTAATGTTGCACTGTAAACAAGCAGGGTGCTAATTACCATAAAGGCTATCAGAATCGCGACAATTAAAAGATCAATATTTTTAAATTTATGCAGCAACGCGCGCTCATCCTATCCCGATAAACTTCTTCAATTTACGCAGCATGCCCGGCTTCTCTTCCAATGGCATTAAAGGGACATTATCACCAAGCATACGGCGTGCTATATTCCGGTACGCAATAGCTGCGCGAGAGTTTGGATTCATGACCGTCGGTTCTCCGATATTCGCCGCTTTTATAACATATTCATCGTCCGGTACGATTCCAAGTAAATCAATAGCGAGAACGGAGCATATTTCATCGATATCGAGCATATCGCCATTCTTCACCATATTGGCCCGAATGCGGTTAATAATCAGCTTAGGAGAGCGAATACCCGCTCCCTCCAGCAGACCGATGATTCGATCAGCGTCACGTACTGCAGCATTTTCCGGTGTCGTTACTACTATAGCTTTATCCGCCCCGGCTACAGCGTTTTTAAAGCCCTGCTCGATACCTGCCGGACAATCAATGATTACGAATTCAAAATCTTTTTTCAGATCAAGAATAATCTCACGAACCGCGTCCGGAGAGATTGCATCCTTGTCTTTTGTTTGAGCAGCTGGCAGCATGTAGAGCTCGTCAAACCGTTTGTCTTTAACTAATGCCTGAGGCAATCTGCAGCGACCTTCAGCAACATCAATTAAATCATAAATAATCCGGTTTTCCAGACCCATCACAACATCCAGATTACGCAAGCCGATATCTGTATCCACCATACAAACCTTTTTACCCTGAAGCGCCAATGCTGTCCCGATATTTGCCGAAGTGGTTGTTTTACCCACTCCGCCTTTTCCCGAGGTGATAACAATTGCCTCTCCCATCGTGCTCAACTCCTTCGCATTACTGCATCAAGTCTAATTTATGCAAATGGTGAATCTTATCTATTTCCATTTTACCGTCTTTTATATATGCAAATTCCATAAATGCCTCGTTGATTCCCCACTCATCCGGAGGTCGACTAATAATCGATGCGATCCTAAGCTGCGTTGGCCTTAAATGGGAAGCAGCAATAACCGCCGATTCATCCCCATCTACACCTGCATGAGCCATTCCACGTAGGGAGCCCATCACATAAATGCTGCCTGAGCTAATAATCTCTCCACCCGGATTGATATCACCCAGAAATAAGATATTGCCTTCTTTTAACATCGTTTGCCCTGATCGAACCATGCCTTTTACCAGCTTAATATCCGTCATGCTCGCAACAAGCGCCGAGGGGGCTACCGCTAACGATTCGATGGATTGGATAAGCAGATTCCCTTTTTGCCCGATGATATCACGAATCAATTCTTTTTCCTCATCCGAAACAAGACGGGATCCCAGCTTTACATAGACGTGAATTATCGGACCCGTTAAAATTTTTTGATGAGTCTTCTCCAGCTTGTGCTTCAGCTCTTGAATGACTTCCGCAAACTCACAAGTGTCATCCAGCAAAAATACAAGACCGTCTTTGACACCTTTTATCATCACATGATGCTTTACCGCCGTCATACACGTTCCAACCCCCCAGCCTATACAATTCGGCTTTTTTGCGCTTATTTCCTGCATAACCCATGAAAATTATTCATCTGCCGCGGACTGACTGTTCTGCATGCTCTCAAACAGCTTTCTTACCGGAACATACACAAGCAATGCGAACAGAAGATTGATCAGCATGCTGGGAAGCATTTGGTGGAAAAAAGCCCACTGGAGATCTAAATGCGTAATCTGAAACAAACGGTAAAGTCCAAAAATAATGCCTTCAAAAAACAGATTGCCTAACGCAATAACCAGCATGCTTACAACAATACTCGAATAAAGGCGGCGATGTGTCAACCCAGCCAAATATCCGGTTAAGCCCATTGCAAACGATACAGGACCAAGCATGGGCGAATAATACAAAATATCCTGTAAAAATCCGAAAATAAGTCCATACATTAATGCCGAATGGCGATTAACAAATAACCCGATATAAAGCACAATAACCATAATGAAATGAGGAGCTACATAAACTTTGGATTGCCATACGCTTGGAATCATCCATTGCAGCAATGTACCTTCCAATATAAACAGAACGGCTAGAATCAACCACAGCCAATTGCGCATCACATCCTCACCCCTGCTCCGGAACGATAACTACAAAGACTTCACGGAGATGATCAAAAGAAGCAAATGGCTCTATTACCGCTTCATGGGATATTCCGAAATTGCCAGGCTCTCTGGAGATTACTTTACCGATTTCAATCCCTCTTGGAAAAACCTGCCCCAAACCGGAGGTTATTACGACATCGCCGATCTCCATCTTATCATTGGGGTCAATCTTGGTCATAATCAGCTTCTGTTTTTCCTTATTGTAGCTCTCCAGCATGCCGAAAGTTTCATTCTCCCTGCCTTTGACCGTAACCGAAATAGCCTTCGATTCATTGTTTGTATCATCTATGCCCTTCAACAGCTGAACATTGGAATAAAAAGATGAAACCTGCTTAACACGGCCTACCAATCCTTCGACGGACATGACAGCCATATTAGGCTTGATGCCGTCTTTCTCTCCCAGATTGATACGAACCGTGTTATTGAGCAAATCAGGGTTAAGAGCTACGACCTCAGCTATTCGGAATGTGTAAAGGCCTGCCTGCTTTTGGCGCTCAGTGAACCCAAGCTCTTCCTTCAATCGCTTGTTTTGCTGCTCCAAATCATTCAGCTTGGTTGTATCCCTTGCATACCTGGTCAAGGTTTGTTTCAACACCTTATTTTCTTCAAAAATGACATGCAATTTCCCAATATCCTCAAAGAAACCCGCTATGTAGCCAGCGGGCTTATAAAACAATCCTTGTGTCCAGGAGACGGTATCGGTTATAAATTTTTCAGGCCACGTCATTCGTTCACGCTTCCCTAGCGTCAAGCCCATAAGAGCAATGAAGCAAATGAAGCCCAGCAGCAATATGAGTAACCTCTTGTTTCCAAATAATTTCAAAGCTACCACCTTCTAACCTTTACCTCTTATATTTAACGTCTGGATTTACTGGCAGGTCCCGATTTCATTCTAAATAAATGGATGTTTTCCAGCGCACGCCCGGTGCCGATCGCTACACAATCAAGCGGATTCTCGGCAACAAGCACCGGCATTCCCGTTTCGCGGGAAAGAAGCTTGTCCAAATTCCGAAGCAGACCCCCGCCGCCAGTGAGCACGATGCCACGGTCCATAATATCAGCAGCCAACTCAGGAGGACATTTCTCCAAAGTAACCTTTACAGCCTCGACGATGCTGCTGACCGTATCGGATAATGCATCCGTAATCTCATCGGAAGTAATGGACATCGTCTTCGGCAGGCCGCTCACTAAATCACGACCGCGAATTTCATACCGTACAGGTGGATCCATCTGTAAAGCAGAGCCAATTTCCATCTTGATCTGCTCGGATGTACGTTCACCAATCATTAAATTGTATGTACGTTTGATATATTGAGTAATAGCTTCATCCATTTCATCGCCCGCTACACGGATCGAACGGCTTGTAACAATCCCGCCTAACGAGATAACCGCTACTTCCGTCGTCCCGCCTCCGATGTCGACAACCATACTCCCTGTCGGTTCCCATACGGGTAAGTCAGCGCCAATCGCAGCAGCGAACGGTTCCTCAATCGTAAAGGCATCACGAGCTCCCGCTTGTCTGGTCGCATCTTCCACTGCGCGTTTCTCAACTGCAGTAATACCGGATGGAACACAGACCATTACACTTGGATGGCGTTGAAATAACCAGCGCTGCTTTTGAGCTTGGCGGATAAAATACTTGATCATTGTGGAAGTAGTGTCGAAATCAGCAATGACGCCATCCTTCATAGGGCGGATTGCGCGGATATTGCCGGGAGTTCGACCTATCATTTTTTTCGCCGCTTCCCCAACAGCTTCTATGGTTTTGGTATCGGTACGGATCGCCACAACAGACGGTTCTCTGACCACGATGCCTTTTCCCTTTACATATACTAATGTGTTCGCTGTACCCAGGTCAATTCCCAGATCTTTTGTAAACCCACCTAACATGATTGGTACTCCCTTCCTTATGGCTCTATATTCATCGATTAAATTTGATTGCGTTTGTTTGAATAAGGAAGTTCACGAGCGCCCTATAGGAGTGAGTTTAAAAAGCCCGCTTTCATAACCGATAAGTTCAAGTTTTCGTAGAAAACTCATTTCGTAAGCAGTTGAGGAAGGAGAAACGGAGCTACAAGCTTCTTTAGCCGTCCTGAGAGGACTTTTTAAACAATGACTATAATGGTTTTGGGAACTTGATTCCTTATCTTCTATTATATTACATCAAACCTTGCTCCTTCAAACTGACGAACCGCTGATCGCCTATCACGATATGATCCAGCACATCGATACCGACAATGTCACCGGCTTCAACAAGCCGCTTTGTCATTTGAATGTCTTCAGAGCTAGGGGTCGGATCGCCGCTAGGGTGGTTATGCGCACAAATAATCGAAGCACTGCTTCGTTTAATAGCTGCACGGAATACTTCCCTAGGGTGAACAATAGAGGCATTCAAGCTGCCCATAGAGAGCGTTTCCTGACCGATGACGTGATTTTTGGTATTTAAAAACAAGCAAACAAAATGCTCTTTCTGCAAATAACGCAGCTCTTCCATAAGCAAATCTGCAGCATCTTTAGGTGACCTAACCGTAATGGTATCCTTCATGGCGGTACGTGCCAGACGACGGCCCAGCTCAATTCCAGCCTGAACTTGCAAGCCCTTCGCTTTGCCAATTCCTTTGATCTCGGTCAGCTGCTCCAAGCTCATATCAACCAGACTGCGCAATCCGCCGGATTGACTCAGCATGCGCTGCGCCAAATGGACCGCTGATTCCTGGTATGTTCCGGTCCGCAGCAAAATTGCCAGCAGTTCCGCGTTGCTTAATGCTTGAGCCCCATACTGCATCATGCGTTCTCTTGGTCGTTCGTCGTTTGGGACATCGTGCAATGTTAAATTGCTCGATTCCATTCATTCCCCTCTTTCAATTTAAAGTGTGTGTGAACTCACATTATAGCACGATAGCCTGCTAAAGAACAGCGATGCCAAGACGCTTTAATAAATCGCTCAACAGTGACATTGGCAGTCCGACCACATTAAAATAATCTCCCTCAATCCTCTCAACAATCGTTGCGCCCAGTCCTTGTATAGCATAAGAACCCGCTTTATCCATTGGTTCTCCAGTTAGGATATACCGCTCTATTTGTTCATCAGATAAAGGCTTCATGTAAACAGATGTAACCTGGTGATCAACAAGCTGCATTCCCGAGGACAAGTCCAGACAGGCAACGCCGCTGAATACTTGATGTTCTCTGCCTTGTAAAGCATTCAGCATTCGGGAAGCATCCCGACTATCCTTTGGCTTACCTAAAACTTGTCCGTCAAGCACAACAATGGTGTCCGATCCGATGACAACACATTCCTTGGAAAGCTCACTCTTATACATTTCGCAAACGGCTGCGGCTTTACGACCGGACAACTGTTCGACAATTTCAGCCGGTGTCAAGCCTGGTTCCGTATCCTCATTTACATCGCTAACCCGAATTTCATATGGAAGCTGTAAAGTACGGATTAATTCCTGCCTCCGTGGTGATGATGACGCCAAGATCAACTTTCTTTCAACAATAATCGACATATATAGACTCCTTGTCACGAATAGTTTACATTAGAACTAGCCCATTTATGTGGGGATTTGGAAAAATTATAGCTTACGATAAATCCAGAACGCTCCAATCAGCCCAAGAATGCTAATCAAGTTTAGCTTCAGCTGGAAATGCATGTCGTATTTAAGTACCAGCAGATCCGCCTTGGGATCCCAGGAAAGCTCTACCGATTTGGTTAGAAAGGCGAGCGCAGGCACAGAAGCCAGCAATTGGCCCACTAGCGAACCTGCTACCAACCCTATAATAAGCAATAAAATGAACGTAAAAGTATTTTTCTTCACGAGCTACCATTCCTTTTTCGGGAGATAAGTATGAGTCTAAATTCAATTAAGGAGGGATAATCAAGCTTATTATAGCACAACATTTACCGAATGTTACCTGATTACACATGTACAGGAAGCCTGTAAAATAAATGTTGAATGTTAAGCTTTCTCGTGTAAATTTTAGTACAATTTGAGCTTTCCTTCGGAACGCTCTGCTACTGCTTACGAAGTAAGTTTCGTTATCGCGAAACTCTCAGGAGGGACAACCGCTTATGCGTCGGCCTTATGCTATCATGATGCTTATACTTACTTGCTTACTTGCTTCTCCATCCTCGTCATGGGCTATGAAAATAGTAGTCGATGCCGGACACGGAGGATCGGATCCTGGCGCAATTGGCGTGAATGGCTTGTATGAAAAAACCGTTAATCTTGACATTTCCCTGAAGCTTAGAGATATTCTAACACAAAAAGGTTATGAAGTTGTGATGACAAGAGACGACGATACTTTCCTATCACTTAAGGAACGCGTAGAATTCACGAATGGACAGCAAGCCGATTTATTCGTA
This sequence comes from Paenibacillus sp. GCM10027630, assembly GCF_042676305.1. NCBI lineage: Bacteria > Bacillati > Bacillota > Bacilli > Caryophanales > Paenibacillaceae > Paenibacillus > Paenibacillus sp. GCM10027630. The sequence continues at coordinate 339,854 of NZ_JBHTGY010000036.1, forward strand.
TCGGTTCACGCCAATTCCTACACTCCCAAAAGCCGTGGAGCTATGGTCCTTTATTATGACAATCGCTACCCGCAGGAAAGTTATCCAGCCAGTGATGAGATGGCAGAGCTTTCGGAGGACAGCAAGCAATTCGCCCAACAAGTGCTGGACAAGTTCGTAGAATCCGTAGACGTGGAAAACCTCGGCTTGCTTCCAAGCTCCGTATATGTAGTTCGAATGGGCACAGTGCCAAGCATCCTGGTAGAGACCGCTTTTCTGTCAAACAAGCAGGATGCAGCTATGCTCGCAAACGATAAGATACGAACTCAAATGGCGCAGGCGATCGGTCAAGGAATTGAAGCTTATATGCCGCCTACAGCTCAGTCCATTGTATTTCCTGACACGCGCGGACATTGGGCACGCGAAGCCATACTGCGCATGAAAGAGCAGGGAATCGTGGACGGCGTCGGTAAGCAGTTTCAACCGAACCGCGAGATGACTCGAGCGGAGTGGGTGACCTTACTGGACCGTGTATTCGACTTGTCGAAGGTCCAGCCGGCGGTTGCTGCAGCCGCATCTGGAAGCGGCTGCTCTACAGCAGGCTCCGGCGGAACGGTCGCCGGAGCGGTTTATGCCGGGGCTTGCGCCAAGCCAGCAGCCCCCGTCTCGTTCAAGGACGCAGCGTCAGGCCATTGGGCCGCTGCGGTCTTGAACAAAGCCGTCAGCGCCGGTCTGCTGAACGGCTACGCGGACGGGACGCTGCGTCCCGATCAGCCCGTAACACGGGCTGAGGTCGCGGCAACGTTCGCGCGGCTCGCGCTGCCGCAGGCACAAGCTGCGCCGGCAGCCAAGGAGCCGGCGTTTAAGGATGTGCCGTCCAGCGCCTGGTCGGCCAAGGCGGTCTACAGCCTGAAGCAAGCAGGCTGGATCGACGGCATTACGGCGGACAGCTTTGCGCCGGACCGCCGAATGACCCGTGCCGAAGCGGCCGTACTGCTTGACCGCTTCGTGCAAAGCACCAAAAAAACGCCGAACCGTCAGCCATAGGCTGTGCCGGTTCGGCGTTTTTTTCTATATACCATAAAAATCAGATGCCGCTGGCAAAATAGCCCGTCGGTTACTGCGCCGATACCAGTTTGCGAAGCTCCTTTTGCGCAAGCACGTACTGCATCATCGCATTCTGCGTCTGCCACATATAGGACTGGCTTGGATTCTTTTTATACTCATCCAATGAAGCAACGGCCGTGTTCATGGCATTGCTCATCTTTTGAACGGAAGCCCTCGCTTCATCTGCCAGTCCTTCATTCGCACCGGCAGCCAACCCCGTCCACGTTTGATGGGCGGTTTTAATTGATTGCAAAGCTGCTGCATCAAGCGCAGCCGGCTGTGCTTGAGTCAAATGTGTCAAAGTAAGCGGAGTCAGCGTCTGCAGAAGCTTATCACCCTGAGACAAATAAACCGATAAACCCTCTGACGGCTTCGCGCTCCATTTTATTTTCGTCAGTGCAGGCAGTTCTATGCTCTTGATGATGACATCCGTTTTCTTCTGCTGGAACTGCTGCGCCAAGCCTAAAGCTTCATCACGAGTCATGGACATTCCAACATAAACCGGGAATTTATCACCCGAGTCACTCACAGCTGCTAGTCCTTTCTTTTTCAATTCCGCTTGAGCAGTATCTGCAGCTTGTGGTGTGCTGAAAACTCCACTTTGGAGGAAGGCTATCGTTTTGCCTGGAATATTGACCGCCGTAACAACCGGGGACCCACTCGTGACCGGAGCCATTACCGGTGCAGCCGCCTGCCCTGTGTTCGCTGAGCTGCTCACTGGCAATTTGGTTACAGCAGTCCCGTTAGTTTGCGTACTGGCAACTGTCGACCCTGCTGCTCCAGCAGGAGGAGATGTATTCCCTCCCTTGGGGCTCTGAGTATCCTGAGAAAACATCGATAAAACAAAAAAGCCGAAGGCGATACCAGTAACAACTGCGCCTGCAACAGATGCAGCTACTTTAAGCCACGAAGAACCGGAAGATTGGCTCACGTACACCGTTTCCTCAGGGACATACCACCGGTGATCTCTTATGGGCTCATACTCCGACTCATCATCACGTCTAACGTTTCTATTATTCTGATTATCCATATAACCGGTTTCGGGATGATACTCGACCTTTGCAGATTCACGTATCAATTTCTCCACCCGTTGTGTTTCTGTATCAAAGGAGCTTTGCCATCCGCCAAAGTCATTCGTATATTGATTTAACGGCTGGGCGTCAATAAACGTTTCAGATCTGGAATTGTGTAGACGAGATGATGGCGGTGTCGCAACAGATTCCATCTCTACAGAAGTTTGCTCTGCGTCCACATCTTCGCTGCGAATTACTGTATATTCTTCGTTATGCAATGGAATTACCTTGGGCTGCTCTTTTACAACGCGTCCAGAGTTTTTATGTTTTCCATTCTCAAATCGAAAGGTCATTTTGGCATTATTCATTTCTACTTCTCTCCTCTTGTCCAATTTTCGTATTACTAGACTATGAGAGAGACAAAAAAAATAGAACAACCTTAGATGATAAGGTCGTTCCATGTATGAGAGAAATGTTAAGGAGCTGGCGACGTAAATACACGTTGGGAAAACTCAGCGTCAAGCATAAAAAATGCGTTACTGTCCGTGTCGATCCGCTTCAGCTTGTTGATAATGCTGTCAAACATCGCTTCTTCCTCAACCTGCTCGTCGATAAACCACTTCAAGAAATTAATTGTGGCATGCTCACGTTCATTCATTGCCAAATCCGACAGATCATAAAAACGTTGTGTAACGAGCTGCTCATGTTCGAATGCGTGTTGGAACACATCCAGCATGGATTTGTATTCATTATTCGGATTTTCCATTCCCATAATAAATGCCCGTCTTCCACGGTCATTCAAAAATTTATATATTTTCATTGCATGGAACCGTTCTTCTTCGGCTTGTACAATATAAAAATTAGCAAATCCATCCAAGCTTTCTGCTGAACAGTAAGCGGCCATTGCCAGGTATACTTGGGCGGAGTAGAACTCAAAATTTAGTTGATCATTCAGCGCTTTACTTAAAGCATCGTTTAGCAAAAGAGCACACACCTTCCGTTTATTTTCGCGTAATTCCCCAGAAGTACAGTACGGGGGACACAATTAGTATACCTAAAATTGGGGAGAGAATCCATAAAATATTCCAACTCATCCTCCAAACGACCTTTCTGGCGAGTCGTATTCATCTAGCCGATCAACTGCTTTAATTCCTTAAGAAGCTTGCCCGGTGACGATGCTTTAATAACATCCTTCTTGCCAAGCCTGACAAAGCACTCTTTAGAGCAAAGCTTGCAATTGCCCAAGCAGTCGCGCTTCTTTTGTTTTATATCAGGAAATTTTTTCTTTAACTTCTTATATACAGCCTCGGAACCCTGCTTAAAGTTTCGGCAGCAATAGTTGATCTTTTTCATGAAGGATCCCTCTCTCCATCAGCGTTCAATGAAAATGATAATCGTTATCATAATTTATGTCAACGGAGAAATAATATGCATTTAATCTATTTAGCATTTATGGCAAAAAAATATCCCAGTCCACACTCTAAATTCAGTGCAAGCCGGGATATTTTCATTTATGTTAAGGGATTGTTATGCTTTTATTCAATCAAGATATCAACACGAATTACTTTGCTTCTGCCTGCTCCTGCAAGGCTCGTGCTAATCCGTCAGCAGCCTTCCAGATATCGCCCGCTCCCATCGTCAGCACCAAATCGCCGCTCCTCACATGCTCCATCAAATATGCCTGTACTTCTTCTTTTGTAGGAATGTACTTGACGTTAGGGTTGCTGTTCTCACGAATTAGTTCCACCAGCTTGGCAGATGTGATGCCTTCGATTTGTTTTTCACCCGCCGGTGAGTAGATATCCGTTATGATAACCTCATCCGCTTCAGAAAAAGCCCGGCTGAACTGCTCGAATAAGAAATAGGTGCGAGTATATCGCTGGGGCTGAAACACTGCCGTAATTTTTTTACCTGTCGCTTTAGCAGCGCTGATAGTCGCTACAATCTCGGTCGGATGGTGAGCGTAATCATCTATAACCAGGATGCCTTCGACTTCTCCCAATACTTGAAAGCGCCTTTTAGCTCCCCGGAAATCTGTAATTGCATCAGCGACCTGCTCAAATGTCAGCCCCGCCTCCATGCACGCTATCAAGGTTGCCAAAGCGTTATATACATTATGTTTGCCCGGCACTGACAGCTGGATCATCCCGAGAATGTTGCCCTGATGCTCCACCTGAAAGCTAACCTTGCGGTCGCCCAGCTCAATGCTGCGGGCTATATAATCGGCATCGTTGTCTATGCCGTAAGTAATTACTTCACTTGCAATATGAGGAATCATCTCGCGTAAAAAAGCATCGTCATTGCAGACAACCGCTTTGCCTTCCTCTTTGACCTGACTTAAAAATTGAGCATAAGCTTTTTTCAAATTTTCGAAGTCGCCATTATAATTTTCCAAATGATCCGCTTCGATGTTGTTGACCAAAGCAACAAGTGGGTGATATTGCAGGAAGGAGCCATCGCTTTCATCTGCTTCGGCTACAACCCAATCCCCTTTGCCGGCTTTGGCGTTGCTGCCTACATTCATGATTTCGCCACCAATAATATAGGTCGGATCTTGACTGCACTCCTCCAGAACCAAAGCAATCATGGAGGACGTTGTCGTCTTTCCATGCGCACCAGCAACTGCAATGCCTTTCTTGGCATTCATAAGGCGCGCCAACATTTGTGAACGGTGAAGAATTGGAATTTTCAATTCCTCGGCAGCTGCCATCTCCACGTTATCCTTGGATAACGCAGTCGAATAAACAACCACATCCGCGCCATTCACATGATGTGCTTCATGTCCAATAAACACTTGCGCTCCTTTGGCAGCGAGCTTTTCTGTTAACTCCTGCCGCGCTAAGTCAGACCCCGAAATTTGGTAGCCCATTTCCAGCATTACTTTGGCAATAGCACTCATACCATACCCGCCAATGCCGATAAAATGGATGTGCTCAGATGTATTCACGCCGCTCTCACCAGCCTTTTTCAGAATCAGTTTGATGTAGGATCCAGGAACGAACATCCCCAATCAAATATAAGGTACCGGAAACGACAGCCAGGTCGTCTTGCCCGATTAAGCTATTCAACCGAACGAGCGCTGTCTTCCAGTCAGGTTCAACTATCACATCCACATCGGAGCGGCCCAGCTCCTTCAAAAGTGTTTCAGCCAGATCGGCAAGACGTGAAGCTTCTTCCTTTTTATGCCAATTGGGTTCAGTCAGGATGAGTGTATCCACCAATGGTAGTATATGCCGCAAATATCCGGAATGATTCTTTGTTGAGAGCATTCCCATCATAAAATGTAGCTTGTTATAGTGGTATGTGTCCCTTAATGCCTGGGCAAGCGCCGCTCCACCTTCAGGATTGTGTGCTCCGTCTATAAGAATACGGGGACTATGCGACACCATCTCCAGTCGTCCGGCCCATTTTGTTTCTTTCATTGCTTGCAGAAGTACCTCATCCTCGACAATCAATGCATAGAACTGCCTCAGCAGTTCTATCGCCATTAATGCTACCGACGCGTTCGTAAGCTGATGCTTACCATTTAGCGAGATGCCCAGACCTGTCATATTCCGGTAGGGACCGAAGAAATCAAAGGTTTGGTCGTTTTCCAACGAAGACAAGCTTTCAAAATGAAAATTCCGGTTCATTAAATACAGCGTGCTGTTTTTGGCTTTGGCCGTTTGCTCAATCACATCGATAACTTCCGGTTGGGACACCGCGCTCACAACAGGTACGCCTGATTTGATAATCCCGGCTTTTTCACCTGCGACCTTCTCGAGTGTATCTCCCAAAACATCCATATGATCATGACCTACATTCGTAATAACGGTCAAAATTGGGGAAACAATGTTCGTGGAATCCAGTCTTCCCCCTAAACCCGTTTCCCAAACCACATAGTCAGGACAAGAGATTCGGGCAAAATATTCAATCGCCGCAGCCGTAGACACTTCAAACATAGTTGGCTGCCCTAGCTCGGAAGCTGCGATTTCATCAACGATCGGCTTTAGCTTATTAACTACGCTCAGCAAATCGTCATCCGCAATATTTTGACCGTTATACCGGATGCGGTCCGCATACTTCTCGATGTAAGGAGAGGTGAAAGTTCCAACACCATAACCGCTTTGCTTAAGCACTTCCGTCAAGTAGGCACACACAGATCCCTTGCCGTTCGTGCCTGCAACATGAATGAACTTCAAGCGGCGCTCCGGGTTGCCGAGCAGCTCCATCAGTTTCTCCATCCGCTTCAATCCAGGTCTTACTCCGAATTTAACGAGATTGACAATCCAATCGACCGCGTCCGCCGCGCTTTGAAAAGAGACATTGGACTTCACATTCGGTTCATTGGTTCCGCTCATCTTACTCACCCTCTCAGCTCTGCCAGACGGGCAATCACTTTATCCCGCTTATCAGCGTAGTCAACAAGCTTGGCTTTTTCTTCCTCAATGACTTTGGCAGGGGCTTTCGCTACGAAGCCTTCGTTGGAAAGCTTCTTCTCAATCCTCTCCACTTCACCGTGAAGCGCCTGTAATTCCTTCTCTAAGCGGCCCAGCTCTTGCGAAATATCAATCAACCCCGCGAGCGGCAAATACAGCTCAGCACCGGTCACAATGGCTGTCATCGCTTTATCAGGCGTAGTCAGCTCCAAGCTGATTTCAAGCGTTGACGTATTGCTAAAGCGTTGAATATAGTCCTCATTCCGTTTCAAAACAGCCAAGACTTCAGCGCTCGACGGCTTAACCAGCAATTCTATCTTCTTGCTCATAGGAACATTGACCTCTGCACGGATGTTACGAACGTTGCGAATGATATCCATCAGAAGCTCCATTTCGCGAACAGCGTCTGCTGCTTCAAAGCGGCTCTCATACTCCGGCCATTTAGCCAATATGATGGTCTCGCCTTCATGAGGCAGGTGCTGCCATATTTCCTCGGAAATAAACGGCATGAAAGGATGTATCAATCGCTGTGTTTGGTCCAATACATAAGCAATTACCGATTTGGTAGTTTTCTTGGCTTGATCATCGGTTCCATACAAGGATAATTTACTGAACTCAATATACCAATCGCATAGATCATCCCAAATAAAGTTGTACAGAAGACGGCCGGTTTCTCCGAATTCATAGGAATCCATCAGGCGGGTTACGTCGCGAACCGTCTCGTTCAAACGGTGTAGAATCCAACGGTCTGCCGTATTTAGAGATCCGCTCAAATCAATCTCTTCCACTTTAAAATCGCCTAGATTCATTAAGGCAAAGCGAGAAGCATTCCATATTTTATTGGCAAAATTACGCGCCTGCTCTACTTTCTCCCAACGGAACCGCAAATCCTGCCCAGAGGTTGAGCTGGTAGAAAGCATAAAGCGCATCGCATCCGCCCCGTACTTCTCGATAACTTCCAGTGGATCTACGCCGTTGCCAAGTGATTTGGACATCTTCCTTCCATCCGCATCACGTACCAAGCCATGGATCAGCACGTCCTTGAAAGGAATTTGGCCTGTAAACTCAAGCGCGGTAAAGATCATTCTCGATACCCAGAATGGGATAATATCATAGCCTGTTACCAGTAAGCTGGTTGGATAGAAACGGCTCATATCCTCGGTTTCATTCGGCCAACCAAGTGTCGAGAACGGCCACAGCGCCGAGCTGAACCAGGTGTCCAGCACATCCTCATCCTGGCGAAGGTTCGTACCGCTGCACTTGGAGCAAACAGTTACATTGTCGTGCGCTACATGGATCTCGCCGCAATCCTCGCAATACCAGGCAGGAATCTGGTGCCCCCACCACAGTTGACGGGAAATACACCAGTCACGGACGTTTTCGATCCAATGCAAGTAACTTTTTTCAAAACGGTCTGGGACGAAGTTTGCCCCTTTATTCGAATTCTGGGCTTCAATCGCTTGCTCCGCGAGAGGTTTCATCTTCACAAACCATTGGGTAGACAAGTAAGGCTCTACAACAGCCCCGCTTCTTTCACTATGGCCCACTTGATGCAAATGATCCTCGATTTTTACCAATACACCGGATTCCTTCATATCAGCAACAATCTGTTTACGGCATTCAAAACGGTCCAATCCCTTATAGGATCCTGCATTGTCATTCATTGTACCGGACTCATCCATCACCAATATTTGTGGAAGATCGTGACGTCTGCCCACTTCGAAGTCATTCGGATCATGGGCCGGAGTAATTTTAACTGCACCGCTGCCGAATTCCCGATCAACGTACTCATCGCCAATAATCGGAATTTCACGACCGGTAAATGGCAGTAGAAGCATTTTTCCTATCAAATGCTTATATCGATCATCCTTCGGATGGACGGCAACCGCAGTATCGCCCAGCATCGTTTCCGGACGTGTAGTTGCAACAACTATAAATTCCCCGCTATCCTTGACAGGGTATTGCAAATGGTACAGATGTCCTTGTACTTCCTTATGCTCTACCTCAATATCGGATAATGCCGTACGTGCCGCTGGGTCCCAGTTAATAATGTAGTTGCCGCGATAGATAAGACCTTTTTCATAAAGCTTTACGAATACTTCACGCACCGCTTTGGACAAGCCTTCATCAAGAGTAAACCGCTCACGGGAATAATCCAAAGAGAAGCCCATCTTTGCCCATTGCTCATGAATGGATTCCAAATAAAGCTCTTTCCATTCCCAGACTTTTTCCAGAAATTTTTCACGGCCGAGATCGTAACGGGTTACACCTGACTCGCGCAGCTTTTGTTCAACTCTCGTCTGAGTGGCAATTCCCGCGTGATCGGAACCAGGCAGCCAGAGAGTGTCATATCCCTGCATTCTTTTGGTACGAATCATTATATCTTGAAGCGTGCAATCCAAAGCATGACCGATATGAAGCATTCCCGTCACATTCGGAGGCGGAATTACAACTGTATAGGTCTCCGCATCCGGGCGTTGTCCCGCTTTAAAATATTCACCCTTAAGCCAATAGTCATACCATTTTTTTTCCGCTTCCTTCGGATCATAAGTTGTCGGCATTTGAGTTGTTTTTAATTCTTCCATACTGAATTACCTCCATCATTCTACATATACCTACTCTAGAAGCGAGCAGTGAGTCTTGTTCACCGGACTTCTAATTAACACAAAAAAACCTTTCGCCGCAAAGGACGAAAGGAGCTGCTTCCGTGGTACCACCTTTATTCCGTAATAACCTATCTGCTCTTGTTAGCCGGCTTTATTAAAGCCCCAGCCAGAGTCATGAATCGGCTATCTTACGGCACTTAAACAGATAACGGCTGTAACCGGCAATGTCTATTACATACGGCATGTTTCCATTGGCTGCATAAGAGCACAGGGAACCGTGTACCACAAGTATTTTAACACTGCAACTCCAGGGCGACTTCGGCCAGTTACCTCCTACGGAACCTTTCAGCGTAACAATTCCGCTCTCTGATGGGTTGGCTGCCTACTATTCCCTATCCATGTTGATAAACAGTATAATTATTCCTATGATAAACAACATTAACCAAGGAGTCAATACGATAGCTGTCTACAAAGTGAAGATATGATTCATTGTACCCAAAAAACACCCCGAGCAAACCCACTGGAGTTTGTTCGGGGTGTTCGAATTTCTGAAAACATCCATCATTTAGGGATATAGACTACTTGACCTTCTGTTAGATTGTTCTCTCCCAATCGATTAAACAATGCGATTTCCCGTGGGTTCAATTCATAACGCCGGGCAATGGTCTCAAGCGTCTCTTCCTTTTGAACAATACATAGGCGCACCCGCCGAAATTCTTGCTTCTCATTCATTGTACTCAGCAGCAGCTTTTTCCATTCCAGCTTTTGGCCCGGAGCCGAACTTACAGCTTGTGCCCCTGACTCAAGTTTGTCTTGAGCCCTGCCATCATGCTTGCCCGTTGTGCTGCCTAATAGTGAAGCCAAACCGTTCGCCGTATATGCCTTCTCTTCCTGTGCCTTTTTTCCGGTAAAAGCGATTTTCAGCTCTTTCTTCTCATCCAACAAAGCCAATGACTCATTCGACGACTGGAAGGTTTCAAGCGACTCTGATACCGATTCTTCCTCAATCTCCCCAGATGATTTCAGATTACTTGGAGCATGTTCCTCTGAATGTAATTGCTCGTCTCGTGGAATTTGCCCGGAAAAAGCAGCATTCTCATCCATTACTTGCTCGTTCTCGGGCGAATGTACCGGCTCAGACGCTAACCATTCCTGCTGTGGCTGCTCCTGCTCCTGTTTATTAATGATATCACCATACTCGGTATTGCGAGGAACTTGGTGGACGAACACAACCTCCTCCTCGGTCTCCCCCCATCCCTCAACTTGTGGAGATGGGACGACTTCAAGCCCATTTAGTGATAATACTCCTGTAATATTCAGGCTCCTCGCAGACAGCAGGTCCACATCAAAGTTCTCAATCTCAACTGCGATGTCCTCCACCCTATGAACGCGATTCATAGGCAGCGTAATTTCAACCGGAATAAGATGCTCCAAAGTCCGGTTTATTGCATCCTGCTCATCGACGTAGGTTCCAGACAAGAGCAAATTGCCTCTTAACAGAGCTTGATCCCCGTAAGGCAATACCTGTATGTGAGGTACCAGCTCAACGTCCTCCAGCTCTTTAATTCCTGCAACCCCTTCAGACAAATGCACGCGTTCATAAATATCAAATCGTAATCCACCCTGATGCTCAACCAATGTTATGTCCTCCCTCCGGAAACTAACTTATAAACGTTATGGATGGTTAATTTCATTTGTCTATAAATTTATATGGTTTGCGTGGAAGGAGCATGACTATATTTTTTTCAAAATCGAATACAGTTGTTCGAAATCCGATGGCCAGGGAGCCGCTACCTCAAGCTTTTCACCTGTAAACGGGTGGGCGAATACGAGCTTTTCGCCATGCAGTGCCTGTCGGGAAATAATTCCGGAAATGCCTCCATAAAGCGTATCTCCGTAGATTGGATGACCCAGGTGGCTCATGTGCACACGAATTTGATGAGTTCTACCGGTATCGAGCTGCAATCTTACAAGCGCTGCATCCGCCAGTTGTTCAATTACCTCGTAATGGGTTACAGCATATTCGCCAGTAACGGACACTCTCCTTCGTGCAGCATGATGCCGATCTTTACCTATAGGAGCTTCAATTGTACCTCGGGAAACAGCCAGTCGTCCTTGAACAATAGCGACATAGCTTCGGCCAATTTGCTTCTGTCTCATCGCTTCGTCCAATACAAGCTGCGACCACTCATGTTTTGCGTATAATACAGGGCCCGTTGTATCTTCATCCAATCTATGAATATGACGAACCTTGCATCTTTGTCCAGTAGATTCATAGTGGGAAGCAACGACATCAGCGAGCACCGGATTTCGGATGCCAGGGTCAGAGCCGTCGCCATGGACTTTGAGTCCTGCAGGCTTATTGACAAGCAGGCAGAAATCATCCTCATAGAGCACTTCTAGCGGCATCCATTCCGACATATATTCTACGGATTCATTCGGAAATATATGTAAGCGGATACGCTGGCCTTTAATGGAAATGTCGCCTTTTTGCTGCAATTTCCGCAAGAATCCATCCGAAATGCTCATATAGTTTTTCAATTCTTCTATCGAAGCAAGCGGTTGCGGGAGACGCAGCTCCAGCCACTCCCCTTTTTTCTGCCAAGGTACCATTTATTTAGGCTCCTTTTTTCCATAAAACAAACTGTACAGCACGATCCCCGCGAAGATAACAAAAAATGCAAACATAACTACAATCATTTCAAGAGTAATGCCATAAAAGCTATATCTGTTCATAACGACCGCTCCAATTCATTAAGCAATGATAAAGTTCCCAAGCCCCAACTTCTATTTCTAATATTAGCAAAAAGTAATCCTCATCACAAAAATCCATATCATTCCTAATTCCGGTTAAGGTAGGAAGTCTATCAAAATGGATGATAATATGATAAAATAATTTAGATATTTGTTGATAGATTTTAAGAAATAAATTTAGGGTCGTCATTGCTTAATTGATAACAGGAGTGAACTTAATTTGAGTACAGCCATACAGTTTTTTAAATCGACGAAGAAACAGATGCTGGATTTTAGTTGGATCAAGCGCACGCTTTTAATTATTGCAGTTTTGGCTTTTCTTGCATCAAGCTTCTTATTTTTAACATCTCCTGGTACTACCCTGCGTATCTGGATGGCTGAGACAGTTATTATTACTCAACATCGTGAATGGGCCTGGATTTTCGTCGGTGCGGAGCAGCGCGATGAGATGGTTCGCAACATGCACCAAAATATTGAAAAGAATGCGGAAGAAAAGCAAGATATGGGTCGTATTCAACACAAAGTATATAAAAAGAATCGTTCGATTGATGAACTAATTAAAGTTGAAGATATTTCCGGCCCGCTGTGGAAAGGCAAAAGGATGTACGTCTTCGACCCAAAATCAATCAGAGCTATGACGCCGGTCAAATCCGGAGAGGGTGAACGGATCAGCGCCATGGTAAAACGTACCGGAGCTGTTGCAGGCGTCAACGCCGGAGGCTTTGACGATCCTGAAGGACTTGGCAACGGTTTTGCTGCATTGGGAGTTATCGTGTCTGGAGGAGAAGTTATTTTCACCGACCAGGATGAAACAACCCCGCAGCACATCGTCGGATTCACCAAAGATGGAACTTTGATTATTGGTAAATACAGTATGACCGAGTTAAGAACAATGGGAATTTCGGAGGCTGCTTCCTTCTATCCCCGCGTTATTGCCAATGGTAAGCCGCTGCCAATCAGTGACGGGAGCCGCGCTCCAAGAACTGCAGTTGGTCAAAAGGAAGACGGAACTGTAATTTTCATAGTAGTTGACGGACGTCAGGCTCATAGCGTCGGTGCTACTCTAAAAGAAATTCAGGAGCTGTTCCTAGCTGATGATGTTGTTAACGCCGGTTTCCTTGACGGTGGCGCTTCATCAGAGCTGGTTGTAAACGGTGAATTGGTCACGAAGCCATCCAGCCGGTATGGCGAGCGGCGTTTACCTTCAGCCTTCCTTGTATACGATCATCCGGAGGAAGCTGTTGCGAACCGAGTTTGGGATGGTATTAATAAAATAGACGCAGGCGGATCCTATGACCATCCGGACTTCTTAAGGGAGCAGGCTGAGATTAAGGCAAGACAAAAGAACAATCCGACGCCAGCAACTCCTCCGGCCACACCAACTGCACCTACTACTGTAAACAAGCCAGAAACGGATAAAACTGAGAAAACAGATAAACCTAAATCGACAGAACCAGGTAACGGATCAGGTAATGGGACCAATGCAGGTACTGGAAATGGAAATGGATCAGTCAAACCTAACGATCACACTAAACCTCCTGTGACAGAAGGTAAAGAAACGGATCCCACAAAAAATCCACCATCTACTTCAAGTGGAAACAAAGAGTCAACAACACCTGCTGCACCTACAACTCCGGGCAGTACGCCGTCAGGCAGTACGGGAACCGAGACAGGTAAGCCAGCCGGTGGGACCACAGGAAATAATGGTACAACCGTACCTACTGGCACAACTCCTCAAGGAGGAAATCCAGCCGGTTCAGGAACACCTGCAGCACCTACCACACCAACTACACCAGTTCCTAAAGATACTGCACCAAATTCAACTACAACACAAAGCACGGGCAGCAGCACTAATGTAAATCCTCCTGCCCAAGTAACTCCTTCAACACCTGCGGTACCAACTACACCGGTGAATAAACCAAACTAATTATTTACATGTAAAGAACTAACCTTTATCCCAAACATAAAAGCAACCCATTCCGCTACTCAGCGATATGGGTTGCTTTTATGTTTGGATCAGGTATGCGAAAGACCTATTGTTTCAATGCTTTATAATGCGCAGCTATAGTAGCGGCTATATCTTCATCCGTATGCGCCGTTGATACAAACATACCCTCAAATTGAGATGGCGCTATGCTAACTCCATTATCAAGCAAAGCTGCAAAGTACCGGTTAAACAACTCCAAATCAGTTGTTTTTGCTGTTTCATAATCGGTAACATGCTTATCCGTGAAGAACGGACAAATCATCGAGCCGACTCGATTGATCGTACTGGCAACCCCTAGCTCACGTGCATTTGCTAAGAAGCCTTCCTCCAAGCGAGCCGACTTCCGTTCCAGCTCCTCGTATACTCCCGGTTTACCCAACAGGCTCAGAGTCACATACCCGGCCGCCATCGCAAGCGGATTGCCAGAAAGTGTACCCGCTTGATAGATCGGGCCACTTGGAGCAATCAACTCCATAATCTCACGTTTACCACCATAAGCCCCTACCGGCAAACCTCCGCCGATTACTTTACCTAGACAGGTGAGGTCTGGAGTGATGCCGTACAAGCCCTGTGCACTGTTTAAACCAACGCGGAAGCCGGTCATTACCTCATCAAAAATAAGCAAGCTTCCATATTGGAGCGTTAGATTTCGCAACCCTTGCAAGAAACCGGGCTGTGGAGGGACTACTCCCATGTTCCCCGCAATCGGCTCCACAATAACCGCGGCAATTTCTTCACCGAAGCGTTCAAAGGCTAATCTAACGGAATCAATATCATTATACGGTACAGTGATCGTATTAGCTGCCACACTTTCAGGAACACCCGGGCTATCAGGCAGTCCTAAAGTCGCCACACCAGAGCCTGCTTTAATAAGTAATGCATCAGCATGTCCATGATAACAGCCTTCAAACTTTAATATTTTGGAACGCTTAGTATAACCTCTAGCTAAACGCAACGCACTCATTGTAGCCTCTGTACCGGAATTCACCATACGTACCAGCTCTATCGATGGAATCCGTTCAATGACCAAACGGGCCATTTCCGTTTCCAGTTCGGTCGGTGCCCCGAAGCTTGTACCGGATTCAGCTGTTTTCTTGATGGCTTCCACCACTTCAGGATGTGAATGACCAACAATTAGCGGCCCCCATGAGCCTATGTAGTCAATAAATTCATTCCCATCTATATCAAATACCCGTGAACCCACTCCACGCTCCATAAAAAGCGGTGTCAACCCAACCGACTTAAAAGCTCGAACCGGACTGTTAACACCACCTGGGATTACAAGCTTCGCTTCCGCAAAAGCCTTCGTTGAGCGTGCATCTTCTCTTTTCCTTATATTAGCCAAAACTACCCCTCCTTAGAGCTCTAGTGCTTTGCAAATAATGTCGACTTTTCCCATATATTAACTTGAAAACCAGCGTAAACCGATATATAATTATTCGGACTATGGAACCATCATCCATTGAAACGAGGAGAAACCATGATTGATTTCTTGAGCAAAGTTCCCTTATTTATCAATCTGAATAGTAGCCAGTTAACATCCATTTCTAACATTTGTTCGAAAAAATCATTTCGTTCCGGGACCATTCTGTTTAACGAAAAGGAACTGGGTTCTGTATTTTACATCGTGTTCAATGGCTCTGTAAAAATATACAATACCTCTACTACGGGTGAGGAAAAAATTCTTTCCTTATTCAAAAGTGGGGACAGCTTCGGTGAGCTTTCATTAATCGATGGCAAGCCTCGTTCCGCCTCCGCCCAAACTTTAGAGGACAGCGTCCTTATCGCCCTCGATGCCAAGCACTTTTTGGAGCTGTTAAAAAACAATTTCGATATTTCCCTCTGTATTATGCGAGAGCTGTGCAACAGGCTGCGTGATACGAACCAGCACGTATACGATTTAACTTTCCTCGATGCCAGAACTCGTGTTATCAAGAGCTTGATCAAGCTCGCTAATAAGAACGGAACCCGCAATGGAAATGTTATTACAATAAAAATGATGCTTAATTATGATGAGGTTTCACAAATGGCCGGCGTTCAGAAGCCCATCCTTATGCAAGTTATGCGTGACTTCCAGGAGAGGGAGATTCTGGTGTTTGACGGTCCGACAATGAAGCTTGACCTCGCGAAGCTGCGGGGGTAGTTATTCCCTCTGTCCTTCGGCTTCTGGCCTTATGAATTGAGTGATCCCCATACATGGATAAGCCCGATTATTCGGGCTTATTTATTTGACAGTCAGCTGCGAAACAAGCGCTAGCGCCGTTTCCTTCCCTTGCCGGATACAGTCGGGAAGCCCCACTCCATGAAAAGCAGCTCCGGTAACATGAATGCCTGGCATTTGCTCAGCCAAACCGCTGCGAACACGTTGCACCAGCTTCAAATGCTCAACCGGGTACTGAGGCATGGAACGCGGCATTTTGGTAATTTCCGTAAACAATGGTTCTGCAGTAATACCCAGCAGCTCCTGTAAATCCCGCCGTACCGCTTGGATCATTTCTGCTTCAGACATCTTAAGCCAACGCTCGTCACCGGAACGACCGACATAACAACGCAGCAGAACTTTTCCCTTCGGTGCAGTGTGCAGCCATTTAGAGGAAGTCCACGTACATGCAGTAATAAATCGATTTTCGCTTCGCGGAGCCAACAGCCCGCTTCCATCCAGCTCACGTACCATATCGTTCGCATTGAACGCCAGAATAACGTTGGCAACCGATACGTAATCAATGGTCATCAATTCTTTTGCAGCAGGCACTTCATTAAGCAGAGGAGCAATAGCGTAAGCAGGCAGAGCTATAATAGCACCGTCTATTCGCTCTGTTAGTCCGCCTCCATATACCAATTCATAAGAACGCCCTGATTCATCCTTCGACTTCAGCTTATGGATAGCATTAACCTCGGTGTCCTTCATGAAATGAACATCATCCAGAGCATCTACGAGGCCATTCACTATGGTTTGCAAGCCTTCCTTGAAGGTCAGGAATACCGTGTTTTTCGCCACCTCGGGCAGCGTCTTGCTTTCCTCTCCACCCTGCTTGCGGTTCCGAGTCATCCCAAGAATTAAGCTGCGATGCTTTTGCTCCAGTGCGTGAAACTGAGGAAACGTTGCCTTCACGCTCAATGCATACGTGTCACCTGCATAAATGCCCGCTAACAGCGGTTCGGCAATTTGCGTCAATACTTCCTTGCCCAGTCTGCGTTCCAAAAAGGCGCCTAGTGATTCATCATCCGTACTTTGTCGCTTAGGCAGCAGCAAATCCAACGCAGCACGCGCTTTACCTGCAAATGACAACAAGCCTGTTTTCATAAAAGGGCCAATCTCCGTTGGAATTCCGAGAACGAGCCCTGGAGGCATGCGATGCAACCGATTGCCATGTAAAATGTAAGTTTTTTTGGCATTCGGATTTGTGCCTGTTAGTTGATCCTCAAGCCCAAGCTCCTTGGTTAATTCAATCATAGCAGGCTTACGCGCCAAAAAAGAGTCCGGACCTTTTTCAATAACAAAGCCGTCCTTCTTTAACGTGTGAATGCGGCCCCCGAACGAACCGCTTTTCTCAATCAAGGTTACTTTAACAGCTTCACCCTTTTCAGCCATTGCTTTTTTCAAGTAATAGGCTGCGCTTAAACCTGTAATGCCGCCGCCGATAACGGCCACATGTCTCGGTTCATTCCCCATCTTGCATCATTTCCTCTCGCACTGTGCATATACAACGTCACTCAAAGCGCCCATATACAAGGGATCCGTATTTAAGGAAGGAGTACGCTCCAAGTGGATACCCAGCTCACGTGCCGTCTTTTGCGCTTCAATATCAAGATCGTACAAAACTTCCAAGTGATCGGATACGAAACCTATTGGACAAACCAGTACGTGCTTAAATTGCTTTTCAGAGCTAGTCGTCTGAAGTACATCCAATATATCAGGACCTAACCATGGCGTCCCTGTCTGTCCTGCACTTTGCCACCCGAATTGCCAGTTGCTTATTCCTGTCTGAGCCGCAATAGTACGTGAGGTTTCCAGCAGCTGCTCAGGATACGGGTCTTTCATCTCAAGTATTTTCTCCGGAAGGCTATGTGCTGTAAACACTATGCGAACTTCGTCCCTGGAAGTATCGCCAAAACGTGTTAATGTGTCCGTAATCCGTTGTGAAAGTGCCTCTAGTAATTGTGGATGCAGGTGATAGCTTTTCACAAAATTAATTTGCAGACCCGATTCAGCCGCTTTATCTTGTGCGCGCTTGATATAGCCGCCTACGCTCATTGTTGAATAGTGAGGTGCCAGTACGACACCGACAGCTTGCTCAATACCGTCTTTAACCATCTGCTCTACACC
The DNA here is from genome assembly GCF_042676305.1 of Paenibacillus sp. GCM10027630. Taxonomy (NCBI): domain Bacteria; kingdom Bacillati; phylum Bacillota; class Bacilli; order Caryophanales; family Paenibacillaceae; genus Paenibacillus; species Paenibacillus sp. GCM10027630. The sequence goes on from NZ_JBHTGY010000036.1 coordinate 358,045, forward strand.
ATCCTCGATGTAAGGAACAGCGTGCTTTAAGCCTTGATAGCAAGTAAACGAAATATCCGGGTGATCCGCATTTAGCCGATCTTCCAATGCTTGTACCTGCTTATTTGTGTTCTCTCTTAACGGAAAAAAACCGCCGACAATCGCCTCATATCGATCCGTCAAATCCTTTAGCTGCTCTGGCGTAGGAGGGTGCCCGCGGCGAATATGGGTATAATAGGCTTCCACCTGGTCCAAGCTCTCTGGAGTTCCATAGGACATCACCAGAACACCAATCCGCTGTTTAGACATTTACACACCACTTTCTTGTTTCGATTTAGCTAAAGCTTCCTTGGAATATACATGAATGAATTCCGTCAGCTCCCGCAGTTTATCGAGTGATGCTTCTGGGAACAGTCCATGTCCAAGGTTGAACACATAACCTGGCTGTTCAATACCTTGATCAATAATAGCTTTGGCATGCTCCTTAATAACTGACATTGGTGCTGTCAATACATAGGGATCAAGATTGCCCTGAACCGCGAAACGTGAACCTACTCTTTTACGTCCCTCTGCGATCGAAACACGCCAATCGAGTCCAATCACATCTACCTCCAGTTGTCCCAAAAGCGGGAGCAATTCTCCGGAGCTAACGCCAGGGAAATAAATTTTGGGCTGTTCCAAATGTTTAAGTTCGTCAAAAATACGTGTTATGGTCGGAAGCACAAATACTTTGAAGTCATTAGGTGAAAGCGCGCCTACCCAGCTGTCAAACAGCTGTACAGCTTTTGCCCCTGCAGCAATATGCGATTTCAAGTACGTAATAACCATATCACCCAGTTTATCCATAAGCTGGAACCATACTGCCGGCTCGCTATACATAAGCTGTTTGGTTCGTATGTAGCTTTTGGTTGGTCTTCCTTCGATCAAATAACTGGCGATTGTAAAGGGCGCGCCCGCGAAAGTAATAAGTGGAACCTGAAGCTGTGCTGCCAAAATTTCGATTGTTTTGATAATATGGGATAAGTCCTTCTCTACTTGAATAGGGCGCAATCTTTCCACATCGGCCGTCGAACGGATCGGGTTGTGAATGACAGGGCCCACATCTTTTACAATATCAAAATCAATCCCAAGCGAAGCAACAGGGTTCATAATATCTGAGTAAAGAATTGCCGCATCCACACCTAATTTATGCACAGGCATCATCGTAACTTCAGCTGCCAGCTCCGGCTGCTGACAAATTTCGAGCAAGCTGTATTTTTCCTTAATTTTGCGATAATCCGGATCGTAGCGTCCCGCCTGTCTCATGTACCATACCGGGAGCGTATCCACCGCTTGCTTCTTACATGCTTTAATAAACGTATCGTTATAGCTCATTTAATTTTCCTCACTTCCGTATACTCCTAAAAACTTCCTGTATGGAAAGTTTATTTCGTAAGCATAAACTGATCTACTCATTATTATGCCCTATTTGGCAGCTTGTAACAACTGATTAGCATCCAAGATTCCGACAAAAGTATGACAAGAAACGCTCACGATTTTACCCACTGTAAGCGTTCTCGTATCGATGATGGTCCAGAAAAGAAAGTCCACTCATCAGACAAAAAATAGCCATAAATGCGAGGAAGCCATCCTCTTGTTAAAGGACAGCTTCCCTGACTTCTATTTGCTTTCATTTCGGACATTCATTATCCGCTTATTGACTTTCACGCAGCCAACCAGCAACATCCTTGGCAAAATAAGTGATAATGAGATCTGCTCCTGCACGCTTAAAGCCGATCATCATCTCCGAAACAATGGAGCGTTCATCGATCCAGCCCTGCTTCGCAGCGGCCTTCACCATAGAATACTCAGCACTGACGTTGTAGCAAACAAGCGGCAAATCGAATTGATCACGAAGTGTCCGAATGATGTCCATATAAGCCAAAGCAGGCTTAACCATCAAAAAGTCTGCACCCTCTACAACATCGGCTTCAGCTTCTCTAAGCGCCTCACGAGCATTAGCCGGGTCCATCTGGTAGGTTTTGCGGTCGCCAAACTGCGGAGCGGAATGAGCCGCATCGCGGAATGGACCATAGAAAGAAGAAGAATACTTAACGGCATACGACATGATAGGTACTTGATCGTAACCAGCTGCATCCAATCCTTGGCGGATTGCATAAACAAATCCATCCATCATATTGGAAGGAGCGATTATGTCTGCCCCTGCTTCGGCTTGAGCAACAGCTGTTTTAACAAGCAGTTCGAGTGAAGGATCGTTGAGAACATCTGCGCGCTGCTTAGACTCATCAAAATGTACCACACCACAATGGCCATGGTCGGTAAACTGGCACAAGCATGTATCAGCTATGACGAGCAGTTCAGGATACAGCTTTTTAATACTGCGGGTTGCTTGCTGTACAATTCCATTATGATCATAGGCAGAGGTTCCCAGAGCATCCTTATGTGCAGGAACGCCAAACAGGAGAATGGCTTTAATGCCCAAGGCAACAACCTCATGGATTTCTTCTTCAAGACGGTCCATAGAGAAATGGTATACTCCAGGCATTGATGAAATCTCATCTTTGATTTGCGAGCCATGAGTGACGAATATTGGGTAGATTAGATCATTAACCGTAACGTTGTTCTCTCTAACTAAACTGCGCAGCCCATTTGAACCGCGTAATCTCCGATTACGAACGATAGGAAAGCTCATTGTTGTACCTCCAGAAGTTTTTCGTAGACCCTGTATTAGAGTAAAAACTGCTTACTTGGCTTTATATAAACTGTCCACTAAAGATTCAACGGTTGCTTCTTCAGCCAAATAATCAACTGAGAGTCCAGCTTCTTTAACCGTTTGTGCTGTCATTGGTCCGATGCAGGCAATCTGGCAGGAAGCCAGCAATTCCTTCGGATTAGCTGTTCCAAGCTCCTCAAGAGCGCGAATTAAATTCGTTACAGTAGATGAGCTGGTAAAAGTAATAATATGAATAGCTTTTTTCTGCAGCAGCTCAATAACTTCAGTGCCTCCGTCTGTTTCCAGAACGGTTTCGTAAACATCTACCTCTGTTACATTAAGGCCCTTTTCACGCAGTCTGGCGGGCAAATATTCCTTGGCAATATCCGCTGTTGCTAGTAGTACGCGTTGTCCTGGCTTCAAATCCGCTTCAATTGATGAGAGCAGCTCATCTCCTTGAAACTTCGCTGGAAGCGCCTCAGCCATCAGGCCGCGCATATTTAACGCTTCGGCTGTTTTGGGTCCGACGGCCGCAATACGCGCTTTTCCAAGTGAACGAACATCTATGCGGCTCAGCCGCAGCTGCTCGAAAAATTGCTCTACACCGTTAACGCTTGTAAAAATAACCCAATCGAAATCATACAGTTGGTTTAAAGCCTGGGCCAACGCTTCCTTAGCAGCGGTCTTGGTTGGTGCCTGTGTCCGGATAACCGGAAATTCAACCGCTTCTCCACCGAGCTCTTCAATTAGATTTACCAAATCACTAGCCTGACTGCGGGCTCTTGTAACAAGAATACGCCGTCCAAATAACGGCTTCTTCTCGAACCATGCCAGCTTACTGCGCAGCTTTACAACATCTCCGACAATAATAACGGCGGGAGATTGAAAGTTCGCTGCTCTAACCTTTTCAACGATATCGGTAAGAGTCCCTGTCAGCGTCTCCTGCTCCATCCAGGTTCCCCAACGGATTAATGCAACCGGCGTCGTGACGGACTTACCGCCTTCAATTAATTTGTTCCTTATAAATTCCAGATTCGCAACACCCATCAAAAAGATAAGTGTTCCTGAAGCCTGGGACAAGTTTTCCCAATTTACACTGCTGTAGGTTTTGTTCTGATATTCATGTCCGGTCACGATTGAAAATGAGGAAGTAAAATCACGATGAGTAACCGGAATGCCCGCATAAGTTGGAACTGCAATAGCTGAAGTGATACCAGGGACAATTTCAAATTGGATCTCATTGTCCGCAAGCAGCTCTGCCTCTTCCCCTACCCGTCCAAACACGCTAGGGTCCCCGCCTTTTAAGCGAGTTACGGTCTTTCCTTGGAGAGCCAAGTCAACCAGCAGCTGATTGATCTCTGCTTGCTTAAGCATATGCTTGTCCGGCAGTTTGCCAACAAATATTTTCTCCGCACCCGGCTTCATATGCTTCAGAAGCCTTGGACTTGCCAATCGGTCGTATACAACGACATCAGCGCGCTGAATCGCTTCCAGTCCGCGAACCGTTATAAGCTTAGGGTCGCCCGGACCTGCTCCAACGAGATATACGACACCTTTATTCATCGCACTCATCCCCTCACTGTGGCCAATATATCAGCGGCTCCTCTTGCAATTAATGCATCCGCCAATTCGCTTCCCAACTTGACAGGATCTGTCCCGGTCATTGTGTCCTTAAGCATCTGACCGCCATCTGGCGAACCGACCATCCCGGTCATTGTGATGGTAGTGCTGTCAGCCTCGGTGCTGATAGTTGCATAAGCGCCGATAGGCACTTGGCAGCCACCGTTCAGCTTGCCAAGAAAGCTCCGTTCTGCAGCTACAGCAATAGCTGTAGGCTCGTTATTGTAGTGCTTGAGCAGCCCAAGCACCTCTTCATCTCCGCCCCTGCATTCGATGCAGAGCGCCCCCTGGCCTACGGCAGGCAGACATACCTCCGGCGGCAGGTAAGCACTGATGCGATCCACCCAGCCGACCCGGCGTAAGCCGGCGGCTGCAAGCAGTATCGCATCGAAGCCCTCGGATTCGAGCTTCTTGAGCCTCGAATCAATGTTGCCGCGGATCGACTCAATCTTAAGATCAGGGCGATAATACTGCAATTGGGAAGAACGGCGCAAGCTGCTCGTGCCGACCTTTGCCCCTTGAGGCAGCTCATCAAGGCTCGCAGCCCCACGCGTGATCAAGCAATCCCGTGGATCCTCACGCAGAGGCACAGCTCCGATTACAAGTCCTTCTGGCAGCTCCCAAGGCATATCTTTCATGCTGTGCACAGCCATATCGATCTCGCCGTCCATGAGTGCCTGTTCGATTTCTTTGACGAACAACCCTTTGCCGCCTACCTTGGACAAGGTTACATCTAGAATTTGATCGCCTTTAGTAACGATCTTCTTCAATTCAAACTCGCATTCGATACCATGCTCCCGGCATAATTCGCGCAAGTGATCCACCACTTGTCCCGTCTGCGTCAAAGCCAACGCGCTCTGTCTAGTGCCAACTACAATTTTACGCAATACGCTCAGCCCCTTACTTTTGTAGGTAATAATCTTTATTCAAAAAGCTCTCGGATCCATTTGTCCAGCTTCTTTATTCCAGCCAATGTTGGTTCAGCTTCAATACGTTGCATAAGGTCTTGCTTTGAAGAGGATATGTAGCTTCCAGAACGAATCCAACCAAGCAGGTCCCATTCCAGCATCGATTTAAATATCGCTTGCCTCTCGATCGTATCCTTTACCTTCAATTTTATTAACGAACGAAGCTCCTGAAGAAGTTCCAAATACACCTCATACTCTTCACCATACGTCTTCTCCAGCTCCTGGCGTACCCGCTTAGCCACAGCAGGACTTGCTCCAGTCGTAGATACTGAGATCACGAGCTTACCCCGACGTACAACGGCAGGCACAATAAAACCGCTTCGCTTCGAATCATCCGCTACTGTAACAAGCTTGCCCAATGCCTCCGCTTCCAAACGCACGGCCTCATTGATTTCCGTTTGATCCGTTGCCGCGAATATCAAAAGTGCTTCCCGCAGCTCTGTCATCCCTGTTTGGAAATGCTTCTTTATTATCGAAACATGTCCTTCTAGAGCCCATTCTTCAAGCTGTTCCGTACAAGCAGGACTTATCAAAGTTATCGTGGCGCCCGCTTCAATTAAAGATTCGGCTTTACGCTGCGCTACTACGCCCCCTCCAATGATTACACAAGGTTTCCCAATTATGTCAAGCATCAAAGGATAATAGCTCTTATTCCTTCGCTCCTTCAATTGAAACCTCCTTAGAGCTTCGCTTTGGCGCAACTTTCTTCGTAGTTGAAGTGCCGTTAGTTGCAAAACTATCATTTTGCTTCTGCTAGATTTCACTTCCAATATTGCAAACATTTATGACCATTGATGGAAGGTGGAATAGAAGTTGGCAAATACGATGTTCAGAGCAACGATGAAAAATGCAGCCAAATTCCAAAGCGCAAGCTTATCTCCGGGCGTTTTTAGAAGCAGCCGTTGAAATAAATAAAAGCCATAAGCCAAAAGTACAAACCAGGAATTTATTACTTTAGAGTCGAACAGCAGCTTCATATCTCCCTCTAACACAATCCAAACGATTCCTAACGATAGGCCCAATAATAATAAAGGTGCACCCATAATGACTGAAACATAGGCATATTGATCTGTTCTATCTAAACTAGGCAGCCGCTGCATCAGCTTGGACCACTTTTTCTCCTTAAGCTGGCGATGCAAGAACCAATACATGAATGAAAAAACGGCTGCAATAGCAAATGCGGCATAACTGGCGATCGATAGGCTTATATGGATAAAAAGCAGCTCGTCGCTTATTTTCCACGAAGCTAACGTTGGCGATACTTTCGGATTGCTGAAAAAATTCAAAGCCAACACGGCAAAACCGATCACATTAACAAAAAAAACAAATAGTTCTATACGAAAAAACCGATTTATTATTAATGATACCGTAACAAGCAGCCAAGATAGCATAAATAACGTTTCGAACAATGAATATGCATCCGCTCTATTATGCTCGATCAAACTATAGATTAAGTAGAACGTTTGCAAAAGCCATACAAAAGAAAGCAACCCTGCACCCATCCGTTTTGCACTTCGATTCGAACCAACAAAGTCCGAGAAGTAAAACAGGAGGCTCAGGGCATATATATAAATTATAGCATCATATAACCAGCTTTTCGTAACCATAGACCAATGCACCTCTTCCGATTACGATTTGGCCAAGGCATCGGCAGAATTCATTGGAACTTTCGTTAGTTGTTCTTCCTTCCAACGATCATGGGCACTGTCAGCTGCAAGCTGACGCGCTGTTTGCTCCTCATGCTCCCGCTGCGCCAATTGCTCCTCAAGCGCAAATATTTTGGTGAAATACTCCAAAGCCTCATCACCGTGTTTTTCGGCTGCCATTTCTTTGATGCGGTTAACGGGATCACGAAGCATTTGGTTAACTATGCTTTTCGTTAATTTGCGAATGACTTTCAGCTCTCGCTCTTCCAGATCGGGAAGCTTCTTCATCAAGCTGTCCATCGTTTCCTCATGGATCAAACCGGCTCTTGCTTGCAGTGCTTGAATGACTGGGCTAACACCGAGTGTCTTGGTCCATTGTTCAAATGCCTGCTTCTCCTCGGTGATCATTTCCTCGATGATAACGGCTGCTTTGCGTCGTTCTTGCAAATGGTTATTCACTATCGATTGCAAATTATCAATATCATATAAAAATACGTTCGGCAGCTCTCCGATAGCTGGATCCAGATCCCGCGGAACGGCAATATCTATCATAAAAAGAGGTCTTGAACGGCGCTTTTGCAATACGCCTGCAACTTGCTCACGGGATAACACCAAGTCGGCTGATCCGGTCGAGCTGATTACGATATCCACTTCCTCCAAATATTGAAGCAACTTGTCCATGGAACAGGCCACGCCTCTAAACTTATCCGCAAGCTCTTGGGCTCTGCTTAAAGTCCGGTTTACAACAATAACCTTATCCGCACCGTTAGCATACAAATGCTTGACGGTTAGTTCACTCATTTTACCTGCACCTACAATCATAACCTTCTTATGATCATAACTTCCAAAAATCCGTTTCCCTAATTCTACTGCCGCATAGCTGACCGAAACCGGATTATCGCCGATACCTGTCTCTGTATGTGCACGTTTTGCCATCGTTACAGCCTGCTTGAACAATGTGTTAAACATTATTCCGGTCGTCTTCTCCTGCTGTGCAAGCTGGAGAGCATCTTTGACCTGACCTAATATTTGCGTTTCCCCAATAACCATCGAATCAAGCCCGCTCGCTACATGAAACAAGTGATCAATTGCTTTCTCATTTTCATATATGTACAAATGCTTATTGAATTGATCCCGTGGAATACCAAACCATTTCTCAATAAATCCACGCAAATAATGATCGCAAATATGCTCACGATCGGAAACAACATACAATTCTGTCCGATTACAGGTGCCGACGATGACACACTCCATAACGCATTTCGTTTCTTTAAGCTCCTTCAACGCTTGCGCAAGATCTCCATCGGAAAAAGTAAATTTCTCGCGGACTGCTACCGGCGCTGTTCGGTAATTTAAGCCTGCTACAACGATTTGCATAGGTGTCACCTGCCCCTCCTCTTAAGTTTCTGAAAACAGTATAGCATATATTGACGAACTGCTCCGACAAATTTTTTGAATAATATGTGAAAGCAGTTTTTTATCAATCACTCTATTTTCAGCTTTTTTTAACTTCTTTATACCGAATCTGGATCAGTAAGCAATTTACTGCAGCAGCTTTTTCTTAATCAGCTCTGTCATTGCTTTATCCGTTTTGATTAATCGTTCATTTTGTGAGGAAACTATCTTGTGATCTGTTGACATTAGTTTCCCATAAGCATCATACAAGTCCGCATATTGCTTACGAACTTGCTCCAGAGTCTGTGATTCATCCGCCTTCAAAGGCCGCTGTCCGCCAATCTGAAGACGAACCACATATTGCATTAACTGTGTAAGGCCCTTGAACGGTACCAATTCATCTTCCCCGAATGCCAGAACAAGATGTTCATGAGTAAAATTAGCTGTATAAATAGCTTGACGAAGCATATCCAAGCCTTCTGTACCTTGAGACTGATTAGCATCATGCAAGAAGCTTCCAAGCAGCTCCATCTGGAATAAGGAAACTTGATATAACAGCTTCCCCGCGTCCTGCTTCTCATTATGGCTGCCCATAATTAAGCTATTGATTTGATACAATGACCAACAGCCTGCCAACAACAAAAACACATAGAAGAGCAGCTTTCTTCTGCGTCTCACCTGACATCCCCCCATTGAACACATTAAATAATCCAAGCCTACTTGATTATTGTATGGGGGGATATTATAACAAATAACCACGGATAAGCTCCGTGGTTACCATTACTCATGAACGAGTTAATATTATATTTATTTAGTCAATTGTGCCTGCTTCATAACCGGTGTTTCCACTACGAGCTCGCCCATACCACGTATCAGCTTCTTCGCATGCGTCGTTTCCGGTTTCAACACGGAGACCATGTAATCGATAGCCAACTGAGGATCAACTGTCTCGCCGCAAGTATAACAATCTAATGCAGCAAAACCTTTCTCAGGATAAGTATGAATGGATAGATGACTTTCCGATAATAATACTAACACTGTTGCACCTTGTGGTTCAAATTGTTTGGATTGAACCGACATTACGGTCGCCCCACATGCCTCAGCAGCCTCCACCATTTGCGCTTGTAACCATTCTGCATTGTTGAGAAGATCAAAGTCGACCCCCCAAGTATCTACAGCAACGTGTCTTCCGAAAGTTGAATATTCCATCCTTCGGTTCCCCCTTCCTAGGAATAAAATGTTTGAAAAATTTCATCCGCTAGGACCTACGTCATTCACTTCCCGAGGGAGTTATCTCTCGCAACATTCAATGTCCTGAGTGAATCCTGGTTCCTATTTTGTTTTCAACGAGAATAAAAATAACATCTATTCACCAAAAATGCAACACTTTTTTTAAGAATCTCTCATTTTACCATTACACCTTATCTAAACCACTGTCTAGCATATGTAAACAACGCACCTTAAGTGTATAAAAATTTGGTGGACAGCATAAAGAAATACTCCTCCGCTGCTTGGAAACAACGAGAGGAGCTTGTATTTGAAATAAGATATATAATTAAGCTTCGAGTACGAACAATTCATGTGCCAGCTTCTGCAAGCGGGCATCGATTTGTTCGCGTACGGCAAGTTCTTGAATGTCATTTCTTAAATCAAGTAAATGGTTGATTTGGAGTCTTATTCGTCCAATCTCTTGTTCAACTTCATTTCTAAGGAATAGCTTGTTAAGCTGGCCGATGGTGTCCTTGTATTCATAAATGACTTTATCGGTGCCTTCCTTGTATTCCACAATTTTAACTACCGTTCCGTGTTCATATTCGTAGATCATGGTGTATGTTTCATAAAGTCGATGCACAGTTGCGCTTCCTTTGAAGGAGGAAACAGCTTTTCTCATTAAATTGACTAAATTTTTGTTTGTAATCCTGCATGAGCCTTGGCAAACATAAACGCCTAACTTTCTTTCGAACGAGAGGACAATCTCTTGACCTGCATCGTCCAGCAGTACCACCTCTTGGTTTCCGTTTTCAAGCACTCTTACTTGCAGAGAAGCTTGATGGTCAACAAACATTTGAATAAACATGGCCATTTCGGCTTCCGTCAGTTGTAGGCAGGTTTTGACGTATTCGGTCGCTAACCTCATTGCCATAAAAATCCCTCGATTCTTTATTTACGAACCTTGAAGCCTAACTCTTATTCTACTGTGCTATATACATTATACTACATAAATATTTAATATTCCTGCCAGCTTTTCATTGAATTCCGTTGAATTCCAGAAAAAAACGCTTTTTCCTTGAAAGATTTCAAGATTATATTTAAATCCCTCGCTTTCCCTTATCAAGTTCTGCGAATCCCTGCCATAATCGCAAGATTAGTTTACTTTTTTTATTATTACATCATGAACTAGAATGCGTATGTTTATTCTAATTAATGTATGAAAAAAGCTGTATGGCTCAGGTGGCCATACAGCTGTATAAGGCTTACTCGATTATGTCTGTTGGTGGAGCAGGCTCAGGTTCTTCCTCAATCCCCCAGCCTATTTCCTGCTCAATGACTTGCCATAGCTCGTCCTTTCCCACACCGAGCTCGGACGAAAACAATACAAGTCTCTCATGCTTTTCCATGCGCAGCGTCTCTCTAACAATTTTTACATGCTTTTGCCAATGGCCTTTTGTGATTTTATCGGCTTTCGTTGTAACCACACACATAGGTACTCCGTTATGCTTGAGCCAATCATACATACTCTGGTCATCTTTGGAAGGAGGGTGCCGCAAATCAATTATTAACAATACTAACTTTAAATACTCGTGATGCATTAAATATTGCTCAATAAACTTTCCCCAGATTTCACGTTTGGATTTGGAAACCTGAGCATATCCGTAACCTGGTAAATCGACGAAAAATAAGTCCGAATTTATTTTATAATAATTGAGCTGCTGGGTTTTACCCGGCTTGGAACTGGTTCTCGCAAGATTTTTACGCTGGATCATCCGATTGATCAGTGATGACTTACCGACATTCGAACGCCCTGCCAGAGCAATTTCCGGCAAGGCATCGGGAGGGTACTGGCTCGGACCAACCGCGCTGATAACAAACTCAGCTTGATTAACCTTCATTGTGACCTTCACTCTTTCTTTGGTTGAAACTTTATTCTCATTATACTTGAACCTGCTTAACTAATGCATGCTCAAGAACTTCGTCCATATGGGAAACCGGGATAAAGGTAAGCTCACGACGAACGCTCTCCGGCACTTCTTCTATATCCTTAACATTGTCAAAAGGGATAATGACCCTGCGAATGCCTGCACGATGCGCGGCTAAGCTCTTCTCTTTCAAACCGCCAATCGGCAGCACACGGCCACGTAAGGTAATCTCACCTGTCATCGCAACCTCACGGGAAACCGGAATATTCGTCAATGCCGAAATTAGCGCGGTTCCCATTGTTATGCCGGCTGAAGGTCCATCCTTGGGTATAGCACCTTCGGGTATATGGATGTGAATGTCCACCTTCTCATGGAAATCAGGAGGAATCCGAAGCTGCTCTACGCGAGAACGCGTGTAACTGAACGCTGCCTGTGCAGACTCCTTCATTACATCCCCCAGCTTACCCGTAAGCGTAAGCTTGCCGTTGCCGGGCATTACCGTAACCTCAATGACAAGCGTGTCACCACCAACTTCAGTCCATGCAAGTCCGGTAACCGCCCCGATCTGATCGTATTCCTCAGCCATTCCATAACGGTACTTGGAGGGTCCAAGGAATTCCTTTACATTATCCACTCGAACCTGAACGGAGCTGACTTGGCCCGAAACCAGCTGTTTTGCAGCTTTTCGGCATATAGCAGAAACCTGCTGCTCCAGATTTCTTACGCCTGATTCCCGTGTATATTCTCTAACTATCCGCATTAAAGCCTGCTCTTCTATGTTCAATTGCCCATCCTGCAGACCGTGATCCTTTTGCTGTTTGGGAAGCAAATAGTTGTTGGCAATATGCAGCTTCTCGATCTCAGTATACCCTGGAATGTACAACACTTCCATTCGATCGAGCAATGGCCTAGGGATATTATGCACTGCATTCGCCGTGGTAACAAACATTACATTCGACAAGTCAAATGGCACTTCAATATAATGATCGCTGAATGTACTATTTTGCTCCGGATCCAACACTTCCAGCAGCGCGGCTGAAGGATCTCCACGGAAATCCATCGCCATCTTGTCTATCTCATCCAATAAAAAAACCGGATTAGAGGTTCCTGCACTCTTCATTCCTTGGATGATCCGACCTGGCATGGCTCCCACATAGGTGCGTCGATGTCCGCGAATTTCCGCTTCATCCCGGACGCCTCCTAATGAAATTCGGACAAACTGGCGACCAAGCGACCGAGCAATTGAACGCGCAATCGAAGTTTTACCTACTCCTGGAGGGCCAACGAGGCATAGAATAGGGCCTTTTAGCTTCTTAACCAGCTTCTGTACAGCCAAGTACTCCAAAACTCGTTCCTTCGGCTTTTCCAGCCCGTAGTGATCCTCATTCAAAATTTCTTCCGCTCTATTAATATCCAAGTCATCCTCGGTAAAGGTACTCCAAGGGACACCTAATAACCAATCGATATAATTGCGAATTACGCTTCCCTCAGCTGAGGTTGCCGGCATCTTTTCAAGCCGATCGATTTCCTTTTCAATCTTTTCTTTAACTTTTTCCGGCACTTCCGTACTGAAAAGCTGGGATCTAAGCTCCTCTACCTCACCTGCACGGCCTTCTTTGTCGCCCAGCTCTTTTTGAATAGCCTTCATCTGCTCGCGGAGATAATATTCTTTCTGTGTTTTCTCCATTTGCTTCTTGACGCGTTGGCTGATCTTACGCTCCAGCTCCAAAACTTCACGTTCGTTATTCAAAATGCTGAGCAGCTTCTCCAACCGCAGCTTCACATCTATAGTTTCCAGTATTTCCTGTTTATCCTTAATCTTCAAAGACAAGTGGCTGCAGATAACATCTGCCAATCTTCCCGGTTCATCAATGTCAGAAACCGCCGCTAACGTTTCGGGCGTTACCTTCTTCGACAGATTAATATAGTGCTCAAACTGATTTAGAACCGTTCTCATTAATGCATCAATCTCTGGGTCAGAGGTTTCCTGCTCGGGCAGTTCTTTAATCTGCACTTCATAATACTCATCGTTATTTAAAAATTCGGTAATTTCCGCACGGACGACACCCTCAACCAGTACTCGAATTGTGCCGTTCGGCAGCTTAAGCATTTGCCTAACCTTTGCAATGGTACCTATTCGATATATATCTTCTGTTGATGGCTCTTCAATATTCACTTCCGACTGTGAGCATAGAAGTATCATACTGTCGTCCACCATGGATTTCTCCAGCGCCTTCACCGACTTCTCTCTGCCAACGTCCAGATGCAGCACCATACTCGGATAAACGAGCAACCCGCGCAATGGAAGCAAAGGCACACGCCGCACCTTCATTTTGTTCGATCCCATCTTGGAGCACCCCCTCTAGAACTTTGCTTTAACAAAGTTTACTTCGTAAGCATTTGCCGTAACTTTGCTTTAGCAAAGTTTTACTTCGTAAGCACAAGTTGAGTTATACGAAAAAATAACCCGTTTGCTATAATTTACATTTTATCAAAATTAATTTCAAAACACCAATCGGCTCCTATCGTATATTGACATCATCCATACAATGAGCCGAATAATTGGTTAGAAGCTCATTCAAGTCCATCAGCGTGCAGGACGGTTACAGAAGCTGTAGGAAGCAAATCAGGCTGTACCGTTGATGTAGTCGGAAGCACCGTTAGCTCAACACCCAACGCAATGGCAAGGACTTCTTCAACGGATTCAACCGGTATAACCTCAAGCCCGTTTAAGCCGCTAAATATTTCCTGCCAGTTCTCTTTGGGTATGATTACTTTGGTAGCTCCTGCTTGGAAAGCAGCCTCAACTTTTGCCACCACACCGCCTACAGGCTTCACCTTTCCATGAATACCAACTTCCCCGGTCATGGCTATGTGATTATCGACTGGTATTTGTTTAATGGCAGAGGCAATCGCAGTCGCCATAGACACTCCCGCAGAAGGACCATCGATTGGCGTTCCCCCTGGAAAATTAATATGCAAATCATAATTATACGGATTTATTCCGAGACGTCGCAGCACTGTCAGCACATTTTCAACCGACCCTCTCGCCATGCTCTTGCGACGGATCGTTCTGGAGCCTCCGCCCATCTCTTCCTCATCGACAACTCCCGTAATAGTGAATTTGCCGGTGCCAGCTTGTAAAACAGGTATTGCAGTGACTTCAATCTCAAGCATCGTACCCAAATTAGGACCATATACAGCCAATCCGTTTACAAAACCAACCTCAGGCTTCGTTCCGATTTTCCGTTCAGGCCTTGGAGGAATTTGTGAGCTGTTGACAACCCATTCCACATCAGAAACCGTCATTTCTTTGCGACCATCCGTCAAGGCCATACCCGCTGAAAGCTGAATAATATTTACAGCCTCGCGTCCATTAGTGGCATGCCTTTTAACAACCTCCACTGCCGCCGGATTATCCGGGAATCCAATTTTCACCAAAGCGTTGATAGCGATTTTGCCGATCTCATCAGGCAGCAGTGGACGGAAGAAGATTTCCATGCAACGGGAACGTATAGCTGGCGGTAACTCACTAGGATTACGTGTTGTTGCGCCAACGAGGCGAAAATCCGCGGGCAACCCATTTTGGAAAATATCATGAATGTAGCCTGGTATATTCGTATCCTCTGAATTGTAATACGCACTTTCCAGATACACCTTGCGATCCTCAAGTACCTTTAATAATTTATTCATTTGATGAGGATGCAATTCACCAATCTCATCAATAAATAATATTCCGCCGTGCGCCTTGGTTACAGCACCTGCCTTCGGCTGTGGAATACCTGCTACCCCCATTGCTCCCGCACCTTGATAAATAGGATCGTGAACAGACCCGATTAATGGATCGGCAATACCGCGCTCGTCAAAACGTGCTGTGGTAGCATCGACTTCGGTAAATTTAGCATCCTGACGGAAAGGCGACTCCGCATTCTTCTTAGCTTCCTCCAGCACCACTCGCGCTGCCGCAGTCTTACCGACACCTGGCGGACCATAAATGATAACATGCTGCGGATTGGAGCCGCACAGGGAGGCCTTTAAGGCCCTTAATCCTTCTCTTTGGCCAACGATGTCCATCATAGTACTGGGTCTTGTCTTCTCAGCCAAAGGCTTATTTAAAGAAATGGAGCGCAGCTTCCTAAGCTTTTCAAGCTCCTTTTTCGATTCTTTATCAACCGCCGTTCGATTAGATTGCTGATTGCGCAGCAAATTCCAAAAATACAACCCGATTACAATGGCAAAAAACAATTGGATGATCATCAAAATCACACTGATATTCATAGGTAAAACCTCCTGGAAATTTTAGCGAATAATTACTATACCTGTTCCAACTGAACTTTTATTTAAAAGACAGCTCCACAAGCACAGTTTACAAGTTATATCTTCCTGGTAGTATTCCCCTCTTAAGGTAGCATTAATCCCTTACTGAGAAAGTTTTCAATCATGAATGAGATTAAGCCACTGGAGAACGATATAGTATAGAAAAATCATTGAACGGGGGAATTTGGTCATGCGTCGCAAAATGCTTTTAATCGTTCTAATCTTATTACTTGGTACAGTAAGCATAAGCCAGGTCGTAACTGCAAAGGATGTATCAGCCCCTTATCCGGTCCTTAGAAACCCTTTCGTTACAGATGTGGATGTGTTGATTGATGTAGGACATGGCGGAATTGATAGCGGCACTTTGTATGGAAACATCTATGAAAAAGACATCAATCTGGAAATGGCCCAGCTTACTTATAATCTGCTTCGTGAAAAAGGGCTGACTGTCCTGGTTAACCGAATGAATGACTACGCGCTTAGCGAAGAAAACGGATGGCTGCGGGCTCGTTCAAGGCATCTGAAAGATCTGGCTCAACGAAGCCACCTGGCCAATGAAATTCACCCCAAGGTGCTTATTAGTCTTCATGTCAACTGGTCTAAAAACAGCTCCATAAGAGGTCCACTTGTCCTCTTTCAAAAAACAGCGCCTAGCCAGAGGCTTGCCGAATCTATACAACGTTCGTTGAATAACATGTACGGTACGTCAACTGAAGCTGTTCTTGGAAAACCCTACTTCTTGCTTAAGCATGTCCATGTGCCTGCTGTCATAGTTGAGATGGGGTTCATTTCTAACTCCTTAGACCGGGAACAAATGATGGAGCCTCAGAAGCAGAAAAAATTGGCGGAAGCTATAGTAACCGGTGTTACCAATTATTTGAAAGATTAATGACACCAGCTTCCCACGCATAAAAAAAGCTGCACCCGTTAAGGAGTCAGCTTAGAAATGGTCACAAATTGAGCTAGCTCCTGTATAGCTGGAACTGACTGTTTTAATACGGAAGCCGTGTTTTTCCCTGGCGGGCCTACATGACCGATGACAATGGTTGAATCATTATCTTTTACATGCTTTTGCACCTTTACGGCTTGTTTTGAGATATGATTACGCGTATAAACATCATCCATGAAGATATTGTTTTCTACTATTTTAACTCCCAGCTCAGCGGCTACAGGCTTTACTACACTCTTATGAGTCGTTTTGCTATCCAGATACAATAAATTCTTTTCCTTACAAATCTGCAAAATAATTCGCATTATCCTTGCATCAGCTGTCACCTTGGATCCCATATGATTGTTCATTCCGATTGCAAAAGGGACCTCGTCAATGGCTGCCAAAACTCTTTGGCGTATCTCTTCATCAGATAAATCGGCCGTGATAGCACCAGGCCCAAGCCAGCTTTTTTTCCCATGAACAGGCTCCATCGGCATATGAATAAGCACGTCATGTCCTAATTGGTGAGCCCATTCAGCATCTCTCCGCGTAGTTGGCAGAAATGGCATCACAGCCACAGTAATTGGAACCGGAAGCTCCATCATTTCACGGGTGCCCTGCTGGTCGTTGCCAAAATCGTCGATTACAATAGCTATTCGCTTAGTAGTGAGCATTCCTTCTTCAGCAATCGCTTGCGAAGTACTGTTGTAAGACGTCATTGCCATAAATAGGGTTACTAAAAGCATAACCAGCCATTTCTTTTTCAAGTACATTCCAATCTCCTCCTAATTGCTTTTTGTAGCGACTTCTCTTAATCATGCTCATGCGATTTAGTAAAACTTGTATCGTAAGCGGATGCTTTTCCTTTGTTATTTGTCAATAGCTTGAATCATATTCATCCTTGATGGAAATAAAAAAAAGCAGCGAACCCGATTTGGGGAACGCTGCTTTAAGTTTATAAAATTTCGATATATTTTAAGCTTGCTGGGGTGCGTGATGCTTTCTACCTGGAATCTCGCCAGTGCGGGTAAAATGCTCCACAATGACATCAATTTCTTTCTTCAATTCGTTTAACAGTTCAGCTTCAGGTACTTTACGAATCATTTCCCCATAACGAAACAGCATGCCTTCGCCGCGCGCTCCAGCGATCCCAATATCCGCCTCTCTCGCTTCTCCAGGACCGTTAACCGCACATCCCAATACGGATACTTTGATTGGGACTTTAATTTTGGATATATATTCCTCGACTTCATTAGCAATGGAAAATAAGTCAATATCTAATCGTCCGCAAGTAGGGCAAGAAACTAATGTAGCAGCATTAGTAATAAGTCCGAATGTTTTAAGCAGCTCACGCGCAACCTTGATTTCCTCTACTGGATCAGCACTCAAAGAAATTCGTACCGTCGATCCAAGTCCCATGCTTAGCAAGGCGCCAATACCTGCCGAGCTTTTCACCGAGCCTGTAAAAAGAGTACCGGCTTCAGTAATTCCCAAATGCAGCGGATAGCGGAAAGCAGCCGCGGCTTTGGAATAAGCAGCAATAGCCATCGGTACATCGGAAGCTTTCAAAGAAACAATAATATCCCGGAAATCAAGCTCTTCCAAAATATTAATGTGATATAGCGCGCTTTCCACCATCGCCTCAGGCGTCGGGTAGCCATACTTCTCCAGCAAATGATTCTCAAGCGACCCCGCATTAACACCGATCCGAATCGGTATTCCGCGTTCCTTGCACGCTTTCACAACGGCCTCAACCTTCTCACGACGACCGATATTGCCAGGATTGATCCGTACCTTGTCAATGCCGTTCTCTATGGCTAGAAGAGCCAGCCTGTGATCGAAGTGAATATCGGCTACTAACGGAATGCTGATCTGCTTCTTAATTTCCTTAATAGCTTCAGCAGCTTCCTTATTGTTGACGGTAACACGGACAATCTGGCAGCCGGCATCTTGCAAGCGGTGAATTTCCGCAACGGTAGATTTTACATCCGCCGTTTTCGTGGTGCACATGCTTTGCATGACAACCTCGTTGCTGCCGCCTATAGTCAGATCTCCTACTTTGACAGGAATAGTCTCCGTTCTATGGAACATAGCTTCAATCGCTCCTATAATACCAAACATCCTCCGCTCCGTCATAAAGCCTGGGTGGGCTTAATATTGGATTGGAGGTTGTTATGGTTTAGTTTATTCAATTGAGAGTGCTTAAGCACTCTCTTCTTTTTTCTTAACGGATTTTTCATCCTTCGATGTGATTTCAGGTGCAGTCTTTGCTTGAACCGCTTCCTTGGTCACGACACAATTGGAAACTTCCGTACGAGACGGCGCTTCATACATCACTTCCAGCATGATGCTTTCAATGATAGCACGCAAGCCACGAGCTCCCGTATTACGTTTGATGGCTTCACGGGCAATTTCATCCAAAGCTTCCTGGTTGAAATCAAGCGTTACATTATCCATCTCTAGCATTTTTTGGTACTGTTTGACTAATGCATTCTTCGGCTCTGTCAAAATCCGCACCAAAGCAGCTTCATCTAACGGCTCCAAAGTTGAGATTACTGGCAAACGTCCTACAAACTCGGGAATTAACCCGAATCTTAACAAGTCTTCAGGCAGTACCATGGTCAAGTACTCACCCGGTTTCAAATCAGCTTTCAGACCATCGGTACCGAAACCAATGACTTTCTTGCCGATTCTGCGTTTGATAATTTGCTCCAGCCCATCAAATGCACCGCCGCAAATAAACAAAATGTTGGTTGTGTCGATTTGAATGAACTCTTGATGCGGGTGCTTACGCCCGCCTTGTGGTGGAACGGAAGCAACCGTACCCTCCAAAATTTTCAAAAGGGCTTGCTGCACACCTTCACCGGACACATCACGTGTAATAGACGGATTTTCCGATTTACGTGCTACTTTGTCAATTTCATCAATGTAGATAATACCACGTTCAGCCTTTTCTACATCGTAATCCGCAGCTTGAATCAGCTTCAGCAGAATGTTTTCTACATCCTCGCCCACATAACCCGCTTCAGTTAAAGAAGTGGCATCAGCGATTGCGAACGGAACATTCAAGATTTTGGCTAGCGTTTGAGCAAGCAACGTTTTGCCGCTTCCGGTAGGACCAAGAAGGACAATATTACTTTTTTGAAGCTCAACATCTTCCAGCTTGGATTGCTGGGAATTAATCCGTTTGTAGTGATTGTAAACCGCTACAGAAAGCGATTTTTTGGCTTGATCTTGACCAATGACGTACTGATCCAAAATATTGCGGATTTCTTTCGGTTTAGGAACGTCCTTGAGATCGAGTTCTTCTTCGTGACCCAACTCTTCCTCAACGATTTCCGTACAAAGTTCTATACACTCATCACAAATATAAACACCTGGTCCGGCAACCAGCTTACGAACTTGTTCTTGCGACTTGCCGCAAAAGGAGCATTTGAGTTGACCTTTTTCATCGTTAAATTTAAACATGGGATCACTCCTTATCCATTCAGTTCATTACGAGTGATAACTGCATCAATAAGCCCATATTCTTTGGCTTCTTCCGCACTCATAAAGTTGTCACGATCCGTGTCGCGCTCAATTTTCTCTAGCGGCTGACCCGTACGTTCCACATAGATCTGGTTTAGTTTATTCTTGGTTTTAATAATCCACTCCGCATGGATTTTAATATCCGATGCCTGGCCTCTAACTCCACCCAGCGGCTGATGAATCATCACCTCGCTGTTAGGCAATGAAAAGCGTTTACCTTTGGCTCCGGCTGTCAACAACAACGAACCCATACTAGCTGCCATTCCGACGCAAATCGTTGATACGTCAGGCTTGATGAACTGCATCGTATCGTATATACCCATTCCGGCTGTCACTGAACCACCCGGTGAATTGATGTATAGATGAATATCCTTCTCTGCATCCTGCGCAGATAAAAAGAGTAACTGCGCAATAACGAGGTTGGCAACATCATCGTCAATGCCAGTACCGATAAAAATAATTCTGTCCTTCAAGAGGCGGGAATAAATATCGTACGAACGTTCCCCGCGTCCTTCCTGCTCAACAACCATAGGTATCAGACCCATTGTTCCAACCCCTTTGCTCCAAAATGTATTACGATTTTCATTGTATCACTTTTAAAATCATTTCGCTAACTGGGAGGTCATCCCCCTAAATCCCCCCTTCTCCAAGGGGGGACCCCAAGGGGCTGCGCCCCTGGACCCGCTTAAGGGAGGTCTAAACCCAAGCCTATGTACTTCAATGTTACTTTATGTGGTGAGATCGCGTCTGTCCTGGCCCGACCTACGGTCGAGGCCAGGACACGCTTTACGTTTGTGGCCGGGTTCAAACCCACGCCTATGTACTTCGATGAAACGTTATGTTGTGGAATCGCGTCCGTCCCGGCCCGACCTACGGTCGAGGCCAGGACACGCTTCATGTTTGTTAAACCGTAAAGCGTGTCTGACATAGGCGCCCCCAATAATTGGGGCGCCTCGTCAGACGATAAGCGAGCACCTGCACATAGGTAAAGCGTGTCAGAATGTCAGCCACTCGTAGAGTAGGCTGCATTCTGACAGACGCGTGTACCTGCGCCAAATTTAATCCAACTGCATATGTATTTAATCGTGGTCCAGGGGGCGAAACCTCTGGGGTCCCCTATAAGGGGATTTAGGGGTGACTTCTGTAGCTACAGAGAAGGGCACGTATAATCACGTGCCCCTTCCACTATATTACTTGCTGTTTTCAAGCAAGAAGTCAACTGTTTTCTTAACAATAAGATCATGCGTCAAATCGCCCAGATTGCCATTAGCACTCAGGATAGCACGAAGCTCATGAGCAGGACGTTGGTACATCTTGGACATGTTTTCCAATTCAGCATTGATCTCCTCTTCGGATGCTTCGATGCCTTCAGCTTTAGCGATCGCTTCAAGAACCAAGTTATTACGAACGCGCTTCTCAGCGTCGCCGCGCATTTGGCCTTTCAACAATTCTTCGCTTTGACCAGTAAACTGGAAGTACATTTCAAGATTCATACCTTGAGAGCTCAAGCGGCTTTCGAATTCCTTAACCATTTGTGCGGTCTCGTTATCGATCATAACTTCAGGGATCTCAATTGTTGCAGCTGCAGCGGCTTTTTCAACCACTTCTGCTTCTTTGTTGCGTTGAAGCTCGGATTCTTTGCGAGTTTGCAAGTTTTTGCCCAAATCGCTTTTGAACTCTTCCAATGTTTCAAACTCACTGACGTCTTTTGCAAACTCATCGTCAAGAGCAGGAAGGTTTTTGCGTTTGATGTCATGCAAATGAATTTTGAAAACAGCTTCCTTGCCTTTCAAATCTTCGGAATGATAGTTCTCAGGGAAGCTCACTGTAATATCCTTGTCTTCGCCCTTGTTCAAACCTATAACTTGCTCTTCGAACCCAGGAATAAAGCTGCCTGATCCGATTTCAAGAGAATACTTCTCTGCTTGGCCACCTTCAAAAGCAACGCCATCCACGAATCCTTCGAAGTCGATGGATACAGTATCGCCGTTCTCAACTGCACCTTCTTCTAAAGGAACGAGTTCCGCATGACGCTTTTGCAGCTTATCAAGCTCTTCATTGATTTCCTCTTCAGTAACAGCCGCTTCTTTCGCCTCAAGCTCAATGCCTTTGTATTCGCCCAGTTCAACCTCAGGCTTAACAATAACCTTAGCTTTGAATTTCAAAACTTGGCCTTTACCAAATTGCTCTACATCAACTTCAGGACGGTCAACCGGGTGAATTCCAGTTTCTCCAACTGCTTCTGTGTATGCTTCCGGAACAACGATATCAAGAGCATCTTGATACAAGCTTTCAACGCCAAATTTCGATTCAAAAATGGAACGAGGTACTTTACCTTTACGGAATCCTGGAACATTTACCTTTTGAACTACCTTTTTAAATGCTTTGTCCAGAGCTACTGCTACTTGCTCCGCTTCAACTTCGATTTCAAGAACGCCAACGTTCTTCTCTATTTTTTCCCAGCTTGCTTTCATTTTATGCTTTCCCCTCCAAAAATTATCCATAACTTTTTCACGTTCTGACGATATTGGGAGGATATGTTGTCCCAAATCGTCAATATAACCATTCTATTATAACATACCCTTTTTTGTTTTCAAGTAAAGGAAAAGGAAATATATTCACTCTCCCTGACTTCGTGAAAACGTAGAAGAAGCAAACGACTGCATGACCCGATATGCTTGCTCCCATTGGAAAACAAGATCATTCGTAATCCCATACAGGTCAAGGATTTCTTCTTTATCCCCGCTGTTGAACACTTTCTCAAGCAGAACGAAATGAAAAGCTGCAGCCCAAACATCCACACAGGCCTGCTCTTGTCGGAGCATCTGCCGGTACTGTGCAGTACCATATATGTAAGCTAAAAATTCATTCCATGTTTCTTGAGCAAAATAAGCTAAAGCCGGCTGAACCGTTTGACTCATATCTTGTATTCGCTCAATAATCTCACCGATTGGATCCGGAAAATCGCTAAAAGTAACGGGGGTGTCCTCAACGTCAACAACAATCGTCTCTCCCTGCTTCGACAATTTCAGCGGCCCTGTCACTCCGCGGAGCTTGAGAGTTTGGAGAACCTTATACTGAATGATGGGATGCTGCTCTTGTTTTGTGATGAATTCCCCAAGCTTTTTATTGATTTCAGGATGCTCCAGAAATGCTAATTGATCGAGCGCCAGCAATAAGTTTTCGACAGATTGGGGCTGCTTGAGCAGGTCCAGGAGCCTTTCTGTGTAGCCGCTATCAGCCCGTTCCTTCACAGCCAAATGCTGACGAAACATGTCGGCTTCAGACAATTCTTCCTCTTCCTCACTATCCGGGGTAGGAAATATTTGATCAGGAAACATCGTTTGCAGCCACTGCAGCAGCGCGTGCCACTCGTCCTCTATCCTCTCGTCTTGATTATGGCAAGTAAGCAAAAACTCCAGCATTCGGATGGCTTCGCCATAACGTTCTGTTTCCAGCATTCGGGTCAGCTCAAATTGGTAGTATTCAACAGTTTTAGGAAAAAGAATGACATTATCGTTCGGCTTCTCGGTCAAAAACACACCGCCTCCCCTAAGAGTTTCGCTTAAAGCGAAACTAACTTCGTAAGCATTTGCTGTCACTTCACAAGCTTGCTCTTTGAAAGCAGTGTACCCGATTCGAGGTCGGAAAGCAAAACCAGCGGCTATTCTCCCCTATCCTGTTGCTAAAGTGCTAATCCTTGTACATACGATATGTATACTTACCTGCCGTAGTTATCTCTACCTGTACCTTCACATTACCCAAAGAGTTTGACTCCAAAACGAATTGATCTTTATCCTTATCGTACTCCCGGAAACGTTTCGCCCCTCGAACATACAGATGCTTTTGAAGTTCAAGCAGATCTACTTTCAGCTTCAGTCCATTTTCATAGGTCTCCCGAATTTCCTTTTCGATTATTTTTTCAGCCTGCCTGCAAAGAGTTTGCTCGGAAACCTGCTCGTTCAAATCCGTGATAGCTCCATCCACTTTTACATGAAGATCGAACACAGGCTTGCTGTTCTCCTCCCTGATCTTAACCGAGTAATGCGGCCTCCTCATCCGCAGATTAGCGAGCTCCTTTCCTTTTTCGATTACCGAAACCGGTGCTCTGTTAGTATTTTTCTCGACCCATCTTAGCCCTTTTACCTGTTCCAAAGGCATAAAGCCTTCGCTTTTATTTTGCCTAAAAGGGAAAATTCCCTCAAAGCGCATCGATCCCAACGGTTCGTCATTTCTGCGCCAAACCTCTTTACTGACGGAAACAGCTGGCAACAATAGTGTTTGTACAGGCTCATAATATGTGGCAATGAAATCATTGAGACGCATCGGGGTTATGTACGAGCGCTGTTTAAAGTTGTCTATAGGCTTATGGATCAGCATATTCAATCGGGATTGTTCAAAGTTCGGGGTTGCGATAAAAAGCTCATTCAGCTTGCCGCGTGTTCCATAGACCCACATTGTATATCGGAGCTCATAAAATCTGAAAAAGGTTTGCAGCACATCCGTTATATCTCCTTTAGCCAGCAGCCCCTCTCCCATAACCAATGCCGTAACATGTCCCCAATATAAACGTTTTTCTGACTCCAAAGAAATATTTCCGACTGCATCCACATAAGTTTTACCCTTGCCGATTCCAATCCATGCCGGGGTGGAGGTGCTTTTGTTCCCTGTATCTGTTTTTGCAACCTTTTCGAAGCTAAGAAGCTGTAAATAGACGGTAAATTGTTTCTCCTCTTTGGAATAATCAATCCCGATTGCATTCACATAATCCAAATTATCAATGTCCGATGCATTCCAGCAGCCGCTCAAAAGGACGGCGTTGACAAGCAGCATGGCCGCAAGAAGCAAAGCTCGCCTCATTGCGATTGCCCTCCTCTGCGTCCCGTATGATCCTTCTGAGGAGTCAGCAGCTCAGGCTTGGTTTGGCGTCTGCCGCGGGGGTGCAGAGTTAATACATACCATAAGTCCCTCCAATTAACTGGTGAAAAAGGGGCCAAATAAGGTACACCAAAAGATTTTAAATTGGACATATAAATCAATATTGAAAATACGGCAGTAAAAAATCCGAATAATCCAAAAAAAGAAGCAAAGAGAAAAATATATATTCGCAGCAGCCCAACACTTATGCCGAACAATCCCCCAACCAATGTAAACTGGGCTGTTGCAGAAACAGCGGCAATAACTAGTGTGGCAGGCGAAGTCAATCCCGCTTTAATGACCGCATCCCCGATAATCAAACCTCCAACAACAGATATAGAAGGCCCTAATGCTGAAGGCAGCCGACTGCCCGCCTCTAAAAAAAATTGAAACAAGAGTGTCATCAATAATATTTCCATCGGTCCTGAGAGCGGCGTTCCTTCGGTAGCTACCGCAATAGTTGCGAGCAGTGGGAAAGGAATTTGATCCTGATGATAGGAGGTAAGGGCGACCCAAAAGCCCGGCATCAAGAGCGTAATTAAAAGCCCCACTCTCCTCATGATCATTTCAATATACAGGAGCGGCAGAGGCGTATGCATATCCTCACCAACAGTCATTGCGTATGAGATATTAACCGGTGCTATGAGTACGGTGGGGTTGCCATCCATCATGATCACAAATCGTCCTTTTATAAGACTGTCAGCAACCATATCCGTGCGAGTCGTCAAATTCATTAGCGGAAAAAACTCGCCTTTTGTTCTTGTCAACAATACCTTCAGTTCTTCTTGGCTTAAAACCGACTCGGTTTCAATATTGTACAATTTGTCCTTTACTTCGCGTAAGGTCGCATCTACCAGTACATCACTTAAATACAAAAGACCTATCTCGGTTCTGCTGCGGCTGCCAACAATATGCTTCTCCACACATAAAGTATTGCTGCGAAGACGTTTACGAATGAGAGCAATGTTGACATTCAAATTTTCTATAAAGCTATCCCGAGGTCCATTGATGGTCATTTCCGAGCTCGAATCCTCAGGTTTACGTTCGGGACGATTAGCCATTTCAACATAGTTCAGCTTACCGCTGGATATTTCGAATACAAGAAGATTTCCTTTGAATAGCTCATCCATAACATCTTGATCCGATGCGTCCGCCTTAAAAGTTGATTTCAGCATGTTTTGCCAATCTGCATTATCATTTTCATTGCTTACAATTGTTTCCAATCCAGCTTGCAGTCTCGGCAGCAAAGTGTTCTGCAGCGCTTTAGTGTCGCATAACCCCTCACAATAGACTAGAAGCAAGCTCCTGCGTTTCTCGGTTTCTGCGGATTCCGTTATTTCAATAAATTTAACATCATCACAGCGTTCGAACATCTCCCGAAGAATTCTCTCATCCCATCTTGTCACGTAAACTCCCTCCTTTTTTGGAAAAGAACGCTACGATTAATAAGCTCAAAGTAAGAACAAGGTAGCAAACCAAGGTACTCGGTAAATAACGGTATTTAAGCCAATCGTAAAATTGGATATCGCTAATGGGAAGCAGCATAATAAGTACCAACAGAACGGACAACGCAATGAGAAAGACCGGCTTGCTTTTCTTGCCTTTGAAGGGACTTAGTTCGGTTAATAAATACATAGCAACAGAGACTCGTACGAACGCTCCCGCAAACCACTGATAAATAGAAAAGAAGTCAACCCTCTCGATGAATCTTTGCACGATAACCAGTTTCCATTGTTCAAATGCAGGATACCGATGTTTGGCGGATTCTACAGGTCCGAACTCGGCTATGGAACCTGTAGTCGGCCCCAGTGTTAAGCCCGTAATCAGCACCGCCAGTAAGGCCAGATGCCACCATTTGATTCGCGTGCCGATATGCTGCTGAATTAAGAGCAAAAGCATCAGCTCCGCAAATCCGGCTCCAACATGGATTATGCCTTCGAGCAGCGGCCCCATCCCAAGCTCCAAAATAGGAAACAGCCTTGTGTAATCCTTGTTGACAAAATTCGCGGTCATTACAAAGTAGCCTAACAGCACAATCACCGGAAGCAAGATACCGCTCATAATGGCGATGCAGATAATCCCTGAGCGCGCCGCAAAGTAACAGAGGCTGACGAGGAGCAAAGCCAACGCAAACGTCGGGGTCTCGGGCAAATAAGACGCGACTGCCCAGGTTACCGTATCTTTTATCGTGATAGCTGCAATCAGCAGCAATAAAATACCGAATATGAGCTTATGTATATTTGAAATTCCTTTTCCGGCTATTGATTGTATCCATTCAAATAACGGCTGTTGGGCGCTTCGTTTCACAATCCATTGGAGCAGAAATATCCAGAGTATGAACGGAAAAAAAGCAACTGCAGCTGACAACCAAGCATCTCGATCCGCTACATCCAGCAATATGGGAATGATGATGACATGATTCAACAATCCTACTGAGCATAGAACAATCATGGATGCCTGAATCATGTTGATAGACCTGGACATAGACCTCACCTATTTTCGCGAAAGATTTTCACACCTAGTTCTCGCATATTGCCAAATTAGGTTGCCCTAAACCAATTAAAAAATCCTTTCTGAACCCAAAAAAACAGCGATGGGGAAATCCCCACCGCTGTTTCAAAATTCATATTTTATTAATTAATTTTCATTGCCGCTTGAATTAATTTGGCTTTGATGCTTGGATCCTGATCAATAAAAGCATACATCTTATCAACAGCATCCTTGTTTTGCAAGTAATCCTTCTCGCTTTGAATAGCTTCATGCGACCATTCCAGCAATGATTTCTCAGCAATACCCAGATCATTCAATGCGTTGTGCAGGCCTGTATCTTCAATCAGTTCTTCAACTTTCTCCTGGGTAACTACTCCGAGCAGCTTGACGGTTGCAAGCTTATTTTGAAAAGCCGCATTCGCTTTTTCAAAGCGTTCTTTGGCCTCTTTGTATTCACTTTGTTGCTTGGCTAGTTTTGTTTTTTTCATACGTATGACCACCTCTTCATCTTGATTGGTTCGGGCCTGGCTACTGACCCATTGTAATCCTTAATCAACAGCTATCTACATAGCATAGCGCAGGACAAGAACATTTTCAAATGTGTGAAACCACAGAATTTTAATTACTATAAAAGCTGTTATCCCTCCAAGCCTCTCTTTGATTAGAGTGGGATAATCGCTCTTGTTCTATTCATCCAATATGGTCATCATCACAAACCGTTACCGCATAGTGTAAACGCTAATTTGTATTTTGTCTATCTTTTCCTGTTGACGGGACAGACATTTTCTGTTTTGCCTATGCATAACCTTTATAATCACGCTGTCACTGTCGAAAAGTTTGATAGTTGTCGACTAAACACACCAAGAAGGGATGAAAGCTATGTGCGGGATAACGGGATGGATTGAATGGAACAAGGATTTAACCCAATATCCGTCCATTCTGGAACATATGACGGATACTTTGTCAGATCGCGGTCCGGATGCTTCAGGTACTTGGATCACTCCGCATTGCGCGCTTGGACACAGACGTCTTTGCGTTATGGATCCGGCTAATGGAATACAGCCAATGATTCGAAATTACGGTGAAAACACATTTACCATCGTCTACAACGGAGAGCTCTATAACGCTCCTGAGCTAAAAAAAGAGCTGGAGCAGCGCGGACATACATTCACTACCACATGCGACACTGAAGTACTGCTCGTATCCTTTATCGAATGGGGGCGTTCCTGTGTAGACCGTTTAAACGGCATTTTTGCATTTGCCGTCTGGAACTCCATTGACCAATCCTTATTTCTAGTACGAGACAGACTCGGCG
This sequence comes from Paenibacillus sp. GCM10027630, assembly GCF_042676305.1. Classification (NCBI taxonomy): domain Bacteria; kingdom Bacillati; phylum Bacillota; class Bacilli; order Caryophanales; family Paenibacillaceae; genus Paenibacillus; species Paenibacillus sp. GCM10027630. The sequence continues at coordinate 387,001 of NZ_JBHTGY010000036.1, forward strand.
TAAAACCGTTCTTTTATTCGTATGAAAACGGCAGGCTGCTGTTCGGGTCCGAGCCCAAGGCTATTCTCGCTCATCCCGATTTTCCCGCTCAAATTAGCGGTGAAGGGCTAGCAGAAATATTCGCCATCGGTCCTGCTCGTACCCCGGGGCATGGAGTTTACCGCAATATGTCTGAATTGAAGCCCGGACACTGCATGGTCATGGATCGCAACGGCCTGAACATCCGGGCTTATTGGAAGCTGGAAAGCAAGCCGCATGAAGATGATGTGGAAGCAACAGCGGGGCGAATCCATGATCTTCTCCAAGATACGGTAATCCGCCAATTAGCGTCAGACGTGCCTATCTGCACCCTGCTGTCCGGAGGACTCGACTCCAGCGCATTAACTACGTTTGCGTCTAACTATTATAAAGAAAAACAGATGGGCACTATTCACACTTATTCCATCGATTATGTGGACAATGACAAACATTTCAAAGCGAATACCTTCCAGCCCAATGCGGATGCACCCTGGATTAAACGAATGACCGAGTTTCTCGGCAGTGAGCATCACTTCCTTGAATTCGATACCCCTGAGCTTGTGGATTCGCTCAAAACAGCCGTCTATGCCCGTGACCTGCCTGGCATGGCCGATGTGGACGGCTCCTTATATTTATTTTGCCGTGAGATTAAAAAGGACGCCACTGTAGCTATTTCCGGAGAGGCCGCCGATGAGATCTTTGGAGGTTACCCCTGGTTTCACCGCGAAGAAGCCTTGAACGCAGGCACCTTTCCATGGTCACTTGCCACCAAGGACCGCGTAGATCTGTTGTCACCCGATTTCGTACGCTGGGTAAAGCCTGAACAATATGTGAAAGAACGGTACAGTCAGGCGCTTTCGGAAGTGCCGCGGCTAGCCGGTGAAAATCAGGTCCAAAACCGGATGCGGGAAATGTCTTACCTTAACATTACCCGCTTTATGCCTACACTTCTTGACCGCAAGGACCGGATGAGTATGGCAGTTGGTCTTGAAGTGCGGGTTCCGTTCTGCGACCACAGACTTGTGGAGTATGTATGGAACATCCCTTGGGAAATTAAAACGTCCGGCGACAGGGAAAAAGGCATTCTGCGCCGTGCGCTGCGAGGCGTTCTCCCTGAGGATGTGCTTACTCGCAAAAAAAGTCCCTATCCAAAAACGCATAACCCGAGCTATTTGAAAGCAGTCCGATCCTGGGTGCTGGATATTCTGAATGATTCGAGCTCCCCGCTGCTGCCGTTTATTGATGTTCCAAAAATACGCAGCTTGGCTGAGGGAGATGCAAGCCAATTCAATCTGCCTTGGTTCGGTCAGCTAATGACAGGTCCTCAGCTGTTCGCCTATTTGGCTCAAGTGGATACTTGGTTAAGACACTATAAGGTTTCGATCCGTTGACTTGATTAATGAGGGTAGACAAGAAGAGGAAAGGTGACGCCACTTCCACAAGCACACTCTCATCTACCTCCGCTTTAAGCTTCAACAGCTTTCCATAACAGCCGGATGGCAGCTCCACGATGGCTGAGCCTATTCTTTTGTTCCAAATCAAGCTCAGCCATTGTCCTCTCTAACTCCGGTATGTAAAAAAGCGGATCATAACCAAAGCCGTTTGCTCCTCGCGCCTCTGCGATAATTACACCCTCACAGCCCGCTTCTACTTGAACAAGCGGATTGCCATCAGAGTCAACTAAACAGATCGCACATTTGAACCTCGCAGCACTTAAATAAATAGGCTCAGAAGCCGTCTCAGGAGTCTGCTTTAACAGGTTCCCCGACTTTTTCAATTCGTCCAGCAGCTTGCGGTTATTTTGCTCATCCGTTGCATGCTCTCCCGCATAACGCGCAGAAAACACGCCGGGCTCGCCATTCAATGTGTCCACGCACAAACCAGAATCGTCAGCAATGACTGGAAGGCTCAGAAGCCGCGCAATAGTACGAGCTTTAATTAAAGCGTTATCTGTGAAAGTTGCTCCGTCTTCCACGATATCCGGCATGTCGTCGAAATCAAGCAAGCTTTTTACAACAATCCCTTTGTCCAGAAACATCGAGGCAAGCTCTTTGACTTTGCCGGCATTTCGAGTGGCTACAATTATCTCAGACCCGGGCGGCAGCATGGGATGCACTCCTTATTCGTGCAGATATTTCAGGCCCCAAAGCCTTCTCCTGTTCACGGATCATGGCTTGAATACCTACTTCGGCCAAGGCCAGCAGGTCATCCAGCTCTTTGCGGGAAAACGGAGCATCTTCGCCTGTTCCTTGAACCTCCACAAATTTACCCATGCCTGTCATGACCACGTTCATATCAACTTTGGCTTTAGAATCTTCTTCGTAATTGAGATCCAGACAGGTCTTTTCATTAACGACCCCAACGCTGACTGAGCCTAGAAAATCGGTAATCGGGTACTTGGACAGCTTCTTTTCCTTCACAAGCGTATCAATAGCGATCGACATCGCTACAAATGCTCCCGTAATAGAAGTCGTTCGCGTGCCCCCATCCGCCTGGATAACATCGCAGTCTAGTGTGATGGAACGTTCTCCCAATGCTTCCAAGCTGACCACGGATCGCAGCGCACGTCCAATCAAGCGCTGGATTTCCATAGTGCGGCCTCCCAGCTTGCCTTTGGCCGATTCCCTCTGATTGCGCACCTGCGTTGCCCTTGGCAGCATCGAATACTCTGCTGTCACCCAGCCCTTTCCTTGCCCTTTCATAAAGGGCGGCACTCTTTCTTCCACCGTTGCCGTACAAATAACTTTGGTCTCCCCTACTTCAATCAATACCGAGCCTTCGGCATGCTTGTTATAATGGGTTGTAATAGAAACAGAACGGGTTTGGTTTTCCTGTCTCCCGTCTTTTCTCATGATTGATTCCTCCTAGGGGCTCTCCGTTAGAAAGCTGACATCATAACATTTTTGCTTGGTGCAGAATCTGCATGTAAGCACGGCCTGAATTATCGCTAACTGAATTTCAACCTTCCCATTGTACCAGAGCGGCGCTTCAAGTTCCAACAAAAGGAGGGAGCCTCGGCTCCCTCATCTAATGTATTCTTATCTAATTTGTGCTTTTTGGTTCAAATCATGTGTTTTTCACAACTTTATTTGGTTAATATTCGATGGACGGCTCACAGGCTTGCTGTAGCTTTGATTTTCACTGGTTGTAACCTTAGCTTCTCCATTGACTGTTATCTGTACCTTCGTTGCAGAGCCTGCGTTTTCGGTAAGTGAAAGCACTACTGCGTTCAAGGCTTCGGCAGGAGCCTTCTTATCTGGCCCCAGTACCTTTTCAGAGAAATCGACCGTAATTAAGTTTTCCGCCTTTTGAATTTTCTTCAGCTCTGCACCCGGTGTCATAACAGCGGCAAGCCCTTTCTTCTGATCCGGTCCCACAATTAGCTGCTCTATTACAGCTTTGGCGACATTGTCTGTCCGTTTAACCATACGGGTAACAGGTACATAATATTTGTAATTGTCATGATTTTGTCCGAGGAAGTATACCGTTACAGGGGTGGACTGACCGTATTCGACCCCCTCAGGCTTCTCTAGATTGATACCCAGCGCTCTTGTAAGCGGCTCATCAAGCGGCGTTCCCCCTTGCGGCATTTCTTTAAGAGCCTTGCCTTCAACGCGGAGCTGCACCTTTTCAACAGATGGGAAGCCTGTAAGCGTCCAAGTAATTGCCTCGAGAATTTTTCGCTCGTCTTGCACATTATAATCTGTAAATGCCTTGGAGAAATCCACTATGGCAAGCTTCTGATCCTTCACAATATTAATGCCCTTTACTGTAGTACCTTTAGAAATAATGGGGGTAAAACCAACTGGCAATTGCTTAGCCGATGCGCTGCCATCTACCATAGATTCCAAAGCTTTCTTAGCCACCTCTACGGATTTCTCTACGTTAATTCCAACTGGAGCTATGAAACCGTTAGTGTCCTTGGCATAGATGGTAATGGATGAGGGATTCTGAATCATGCTGCCGCTCACAGCCTTCGCTTCTCCTGCATTAGCGCCTGCACCGGTTGGCGGAGGATCGATCGATTGCGAATGTTCCTTCTTTTCTAATATGGAGCAGCCTGAAGTAAGCAACATAACGATGCCCGTCACTGCCACCCATCGAGTCCATCTGTACGGTTTCATAGATGATTCCTCCTTGAAAATATGGATTGTTTGTCCTTCTCTCTTAATCCAACTATACGAGGAGGAGACAAGTTTTATGACAATCATTTTTGTGAAATTCCAAACGATTACAGGACATTTTATTGCTTTTATCTCATTCTTATTTCTATAATGAGAATAGATCTAAATATCTACTAAGAGACACAGTCACTCCCAACTAATGAGGTGAGGGCGATGGATAATAACTACAAGGTTCAGGACATGTTTTTCCGGCAGCTGATCGACCATAGTGAGGATTTTATTCTGGCCATGGGTCTGGATGGATTGATTACGTACAGCTCCCCGTCATTCCAGAGAATGCTGGGATTACCTTCTGAGGAATTGATTGAAAGGCATGGCTCCAGCCATGTTTTCGAGCAAGATAGAGAGCGATTTCTGCAAAGCTTCAGTCAACTGATTGAAGACCACAAACCTTTTACACTCGAATTTAGGTACCAGTTAAATGATGGGACTTTATTGTGGGTAGAAGGTAAAGCCTGTTTGATTAAGGATGGAGGCGTTCCGACCGGTATCGGTATTATCTCAAGGGATATTAGCCCATATAAGTCTGTGGAAGAACACTTAGTCCGTATGGCCTACTATGATGCTTTGACAGGACTGCCGAACAGACGGCTGTTCCATGACCGTTATAACCAATCCTTGCTGTTAGCCAAAAGATATCAACGTAAGCTCGCTGTCTTTTATCTGGACTTGGATGACTTCAAAGCAATCAATGATAATTATGGACATGCGGTTGGAGACGAGCTTCTGCAAAAGGTAGCTGCGCGGCTCTTGCACTGTGTTAGGGATCCTGATACGGTCAGCCGTCTGGGCGGTGATGAGTTCGTTATATTGCTGCAGCAATTTGAAATGCCTGAAGATATTGATAAGGTGGCACATCGTGTAATTCAAGCACTTAGCAACCGATTTGTCATTGGACAACATGAAATTTCGATTACATGCAGCATGGGAGCAGCCCTGTATCCTCAGGATGGCAGCGGAGAAGATTTAATTCAATCGGCAGATAATGCGATGTATCAAGCTAAAAAGCATGGTAAACACTATTCGGAATTCTAATCTGCTTTCTCATCCCCAATTGACTTGATGAGACACTAGCCTTCAGGAGGAGATTTATATGACCTACAATTTGAATTCAAAGCTGGTTGCAGAGGCGGCGAATGACTGGCTGAAGCAGCGCGGCGTAACCATACAGGATATTGCGGAATTAACCTTTTTTCTGCAAAAGGGCTACTACCCGGGCCTGACAATGGAGGAATCGATTATAAGCGTCGAAGCGGTTATTCAAAAACGCGAGGTGCAAAATGCGATCCTGACAGGAATTCAGCTGGATATACTTGCAGAGGAAGGCAAGCTGCTCCCTCCTCTGCAGGAAATGATCGAAAACGATGAGGGATTGTATGGCTGCGATGAAATACTTGCCTTGTCGATCGTCAATGTGTACGGGAGCATCGGACTTACAAACTTCGGTTATGTAGATAAGCTGAAGCCTGGGATTCTCAAAATGCTCAATGATAAACACGGTGAGCATAAGCATACATTTCTCGATGACATCGTAGGAGCGATCGCGGCAGCCGCAAGCAGCCGGATCGCCCATCGCAAGCAAGCTGAGAAGGAAGAGCAGCAGTCTCAACCGTAACGCTTTCCCCTTAATTTATGACATTAGCGTAGATGAAATAAAATAGCCTCCCCCACTACTAGTGGTTAGGGAGGCTATTTTTGTATGCAGACCAACATTCTCTTGGTTCAAGGGTTTCTTTTCCAGCCATTTTGGTTAAAGCTCATTCAAACGCTTAGAATTTCCTTACTCACTTATCATTTGAGCCATGCAGGTTGTGAAGAAATAAAGTTCCGTTTAAATATCTTCTCGCTAAAGAATGAAAATAAGCGGTTTGCACGGAAACCATCGAAATAAACAGCAAATTGCGGAGCGCCTCTTTTTGTTGAGGATTCAAATGACTGAGATTGCATACATATTGGTCTGCTTTAAGCCGAATGGTCGATTCCGTTAATGCATCATAATTAGGTTTACCCGCACCATGTCCCTGCACATCAAGCAGCTGGTCGTTGTTAGCATCCATTTCTTCAAACAGGGTTGAGTAGGCAACATATAATTCGGTAGGCCCCAACAGATCATCCGCTTCATCTTCTGGCTGTTGGAACGTAATCTGGAATAATTTACGTATGGATTCGAAATCCAGACAGTTCTTCAGATCGTCAATAATAAACAGCATAGCGGCTTGATCTATTGAATATTTTTTCCCTTCCTTGGGCGATCCTAAAAAATCTTTAAAATCTCGTTTGACCCAATTTTGCATGGAAGTGATGGACACATTTGTATATTCTATTTGATTACCAAGAGATACTATATCCAGTAAAGAAAAGCCACCTACACTGTCGCTTTTGATCATTTTTTCCAGAACCGGAGGAAGATGAGTCGACAGGAAAGCAGATAAGGGAGTACCTTGCTCTACATCAGTTCGATGGTTTTTTTTCCAGGCTTCCCGTAAAACCATGATAGGGGTCTTAGTTGCTCTTCCTTTCATTGAGAGGAGCATAATTGCCATTTCTTTACGGGTAAGAGTAAAAGTTTCCAATATGAGCTCCTCCTTCTACCATTGCAGCATTCGTTTATATGATAAGTTCATTTGAACTCATCATAAAACTAAGGAAATGGTTTGTCAAAGGAGATATTTATAGATATCCCTAGTATTAGCGCTTGTAATGAATCAAAATGACCCCATTCTGATTAAAAAAGCGCTGCATGGCGTTTTATTATTCCTATGACATGTATTATAATAAGTTCATAAGAACTCATCTAAGATAAGTTCAAATACTTTTTACTGAGGACGGTTGATATGGGCTTAAATTTGTTTCTCGTGGCAGTTTTGATCTTGCTTTCTGCATTTTTTGTTGCAACGGAATTTGCAATCATCAGATTGCGTTCGAGCCGTGTAGACCAGCTGGTACTTGAGGGTCGCAAGAACGCAGTTGCAGTACAGAAAGTAATAAGCAATCTCGATGGCTACTTGTCCGCTTGTCAGTTGGGCATAACTATCACCGCTTTAGGATTAGGCTGGCTCGGTGAACCGACGGTTGAAAAGATCCTCCATCCCTTGTTTCAATCACTTAATTTGAGCGAGGAATTGAACGGAATTGTATCTTTCGTTATTGCTTTTGTATTTATTACTTACATTCACGTAGTATTGGGTGAGCTGGCTCCTAAATCATTAGCTATTCAAAAAGCTGAGCAGATCAGCTTGCTGACAGCAACTCCTATCATTTGGTTTTCTAAAATCATGTACCCTTTTATCTGGGCACTTAACGGCTCTGCGAATCAGTTAATTAAGCTGTTTGGCTTGAAGCCTGCAACCGAGCACGAGGAAGCGCATTCGGAGCAAGAAATTCAAATCATCGTCTCGGAAAGCTATCAAAGCGGCAAAATCAATAAAACCGAATATGGTTATGTAAATAAAATATTTGCTTTTGACGATATGTTGGCCAGAGAAATTATGGTTCCTCGTACCGATATGATTTGTCTTTTTTCAGACCGTTCACTTGAGGAAAATTTGAAAATTATTCGCCGCGAGCAATACACTCGCTTTCCTATCGCTCAAGAGAGCAAGGATAACATTGTAGGGATCATTAATACGAAGCATTTCTTCTTAAATTACGATAATAATCCGGAACAATTCGATTTTAAATCGTTGGTTCAGCCTGTTCTCACAGTCCCTGAATATATCCCGGTAAACACCTTGTTAAAAAGAATGCAAAAAGAACGCGTTCACATTGCGATTCTGGTCGATGAGTATGGCGGAACCTCGGGACTCATTACGATGGAAGACATTCTTGAGGAAATTGTTGGAGAAATTAGGGATGAATTTGATGCGGATGAAGTGAAGGAAATCGAAAAAATTGATGATAACAAATATATTTTTGATGGAAAAGTTTTATTGAACGAGGTTAATGATTTACTGGGCACCAACCTGATTAATGAGGATGTCGATACCATTGGCGGATGGTTGTATACTCAAGCTCCTGATCTGGAAGCCGGGAAAGCATGGAACTATGACGATGTTTCCTTCGTAATATTAAAAAAAGACAGCCACAGGATACGTAAAATTGAAATTCAGAAGCTGTCGCCTGCTTCATCTGTAGAAATGCCTTAACAGCTATAATTAGCAAAAATAGGGATAAAATGATTGGAAGCCGGGATCCATCCCGGCTTTATCTTTAAGGAGAGAACTTGATGCCTCTAAAGACGATTGTATTTGTTGTTGTATCCATCTTAGTACTGTATGGACTTTTTACAGTTGGCTTTCCTTTTCTGCTGGCCCTGCTTATCGCCATTTTATTGGAACCGGTAGTACTATGGACTATGAAAAAGCTCCGGCTCAACCGAATTGCAAGTGCTGCATTAACCTGCTCTTTATTGATTGCCGGGATACTTTGCGCCTTTTTTCTCATAGGGATGAAAATTTATTTGGAGTTTGTTGAATTCGTAGGGAAAATTCCCATGATACTCAATGAAGTGGATCTTTTCGTGAAGGAAGCCTTGACAGGTCAAGGGATTATCTATAGATCATTTCCTGAAGAATGGGCGGGCTATATTCAAAGCGGGCTGGTCATGGGAGTGGATTCCTTAACGGACGGCCTCAATCGTATTATCTCCTCCGCTTCGGGAATGATCTTGAATGTGGCTAAAACATTGCCTAATTTATTAATATTTTTCATTGTATTTATTATAGCGCTTTACTTGATCAGCATTGGATTGGAGCAAATAAAACGCACCTTCCTGTCTTTGTTTTCAGAGGGCACCCGCGGTAAAATGGAAAATGTGCTGGGTCATCTTCGCGAAGCGATTATCGGTTTTCTGAAAGCTCAAATCCTGATCAGCGTTCTTACTTACATAGTGACTTTAATAGGGCTGTTGTTTCTTGGAACAGGTTATCCTTTGGCGATAGCACTAATTATTATATTTGTTGATCTGCTGCCTATTCTAGGTACAGGCTCCGTACTAGTTCCTTGGGCTGCATTCAGCTTTATTCAAGGGGACTTGAATCTGGCTATCGGTCTTCTAGTTTTGTTTCTTGTTATCACTGTATTCCGGCGAATTGTTGAGCCCAAAATTGTGGGCGACGCCGTAGGGATAAGTGCTCTAGCCACTCTGGCCAGCTTGTACATTGGCTTTAAATTAATAGGTGTAGCCGGTTTGTTTCTCGGTCCGATTGTCATTATATTTTTTCAAGCATTGAAGAAGTCCGGGATTGTTAAAATTAATATTGATTTGTGATGAAAAAACGACCAGCCCCCTATATTGCGGCCGGTCGTTTTTTTGAATTATGAAATTAAACGAAGCCTGATAGCTATGTCTGCTTGTGAAAAAGCATGCCTCCAACGCTCCTGAGTCCAAACACCGCGGTAAAGAGAACGAACCGTTCGTCCAATATCAAGCGGATCTGTTCCTTGCAGCTGCAATTTGTGAACAAGCTCGCTCATACTTCGAGCCATGGGCGTCTCTGAGAGATCCCTTTTTAGCATCAGCTGATCATTTTTCCCTACTGTAACCGTAACAGCTGCGTTAATTCTGGGAGCTTTCAAATCTCCATTGCTGCTCCAATCTGTATGACAGCTTAGTCTTCGTCCGCCTGACTCCACTGTCTGTCCATCCAGACAAGCTAACAGCTCCAGCTCATCTGTATTTAAGAAGAGAGCAGGCCCACGACCACGCAGTACGGCAGCATTCACTTCAACACCTGCTGCGCCGCTGTCCTGGCTATGCATCCTCAAGTAAGGTACAAGGGTATCGTGCCTTCTATAGCCATCATCCCTACGCTGCTGAAACTGCTGCAGGCCACTTTCTATGAGCTGCAGCTCCGGCAGCCACGCCGAGGTCGGAGCTTGTTTCATAAACACATCAGCCGCGCCCTCGACCATCGCTATGAGAGGCTGCGGTTGCGGCCCATTCGGCGGCTGAGACTTCTGCTGAAGCAGCTTTCCGCCGTTTGGCAAGGTGCCATTCCGTTCTACAAAATCAGTACCCAGCAGAACAACCTGCGGTGCTTCTTCTGCTGCGCTTAACGCAGTTATTCCTTGCGGCAGGCTCGTCATCCTCACTTCCCCTTGCTCTGATACATCTACAGCTATTACCTGAGACGATGTGTTGGCTGCTGTGTCGGCCCATACAGCGGCTTTGGTTTCATGATTATCTGAGCATCCGGATAAAAGCAATAGCATTGCTGCAGCAAGCAGCAAACTTCCTCCATCGACCATCCTCATCCTTCTTACATCCTTTCCTAATAATCAAGACGGATGGTCTCATCGTTCCCAAATTCAACCATAATCATGCATGATTTCACAGTTGGGCATGTTTCAAACAAGCGTGAAACCCGGATGTTCAAAGGTGGTGCATAGCCGGGCAAGAGCAATTACGGACTTGCTAGAGGAACCCGGATGTCCCGATATATAGCAATGCTGCATCCACCGAAGCAAAGGACAATATCTCGGAAGTACTTGTTCCTTTATTAGCAGGAAAGCTCAAAAAACAGAGTGATAGCGGAACGGCTAGTTCCTTTATCACTCTGTTTTTGTGTATAGTTTCCCTATTTCCTTAGCTTAACGGAATTGCGACTTCCGCTATCGCGTTAAATTAGAGGCGGCAGGTGGAATAACGGAACTCACTGTTCCGTTTAAATCCTTCAGGGCTCATAGAAGCTTCACCGCTATCCATGTAAAAATCCCTCGTGATCATGGAACGTTAGAGATTTAAAGCTCTTGTGTAACTAAACCAGGTTGCTCGCTCATTGCATACCCTAATGCTGACTTATGCTTGAAAATATAGGCAAGCTTCCTGTTCTACTTGCTTAATCTTTCCCGACTCACGCATATAAATAAGATGCGCCAGCGTCTCGGAGAGAGCGAACCTTAGCTGGTGAAGCGTCAGCTTGTTACCGAAGGTATTCCGGCATACCTCGTAGGCCGTTAACGGTCGTTCAAGCAGCATCTCCCGCATTAGCTCCAAACGGGACTCATGATGCTGTATAAGCTCCTGCGTACGCAAAGAGAACTTCTCGAAAGGCTCCCGATGCCCCGGGTAAGCCCATGCCACGTCGTAGCGTCCGATTGCTTCCAGGCTCTGCAGGAAACTGCCCAGCGGGTTCTCATCAATGCCAGCTGGCAAATAGCTGACGTTCGGTGATATTTGCGGGATTACATGATCCCCGCACAGCATCTCTTTCGTTTCGGCCCGGTAGAAGCACACATGCCCCGCGGCATGGCCTGGCGTGTGCAGGGTTGCATACTCATGATCACCCAGCTTTATGCTATCGCCTATGGTCATAATCGAAACCTTCGGCTGCGGGGATACCAGGGAGACAAAGCTGTCCATATGATCCTGCATGGACAGCAGCATTTCCTCCGGCATTCCGTGACTGGTAAAGAGACGCAGCAAGGAAGCGGTCATTGGCTGCCCTTCTCCCCACAGCAGCCCTACCTGCTCGTAGCCTATGGCCGACATACGGACAGGTGCATCCGAGCGCTCCTGAAAATAACCGGCAAGCCCATAATGATCGGGATGGTGGTGAGTCAACACAATCTGCTCAATGTCCCGGAAGCCTATACCAAGCTCATGCATGGCTTGTTCCCAGAATTGCTCCGCAGCTTCCGTATGCAGTCCGGGATCAATCAACGTATAACCGTCCTTACCACGGATCAAATAGCTGTTGACCCAGCGAAGCGGGAAGGGAAGAGGCGCTTTGATCTGATATATTGATTCATTATGTAAGGTAAATAGGCTCATGTTGCATTAAATTCCTTTCCGTCGCCCAACGAAAATCATCCGTTTCGAATCGGCTTTATTGTAAGCAGAAGCATCGTAGCCTCCATACACGTGCTGCACTTCCAGTCCTGCATGATCCAACATCCTCAAGAAAGTATCGAGTCCAAACAGCTTTACTTGCTCTGAATAGGTCCGCTCCTGCGTGCCAGGCTCACGGATCACTATGCTTTTCCGCACAAAGCCATCCTCAATTTTGCGAGTTTCCTCTATTGTGCATTCCCCTTCCTCCCGCTTCGAAAAAGGAACCAAATTCGCCACAACATGATCCGGATTTAAAAAGTCTATAATAAACTGTCCATGCTCCGGTGAAAGCAGCCGGTGAATTTCCTTTAATACTTTCTCATTCTCGCCAGCCTCTTCAAAATAACCAAACGAAGTAAACAGGTTAACGACTGCATCATAAGTTTCGGTTAACGGTACTTCGCGCATATCCCCCTGCAGCCAACGAACCTTCTCTTCCGTATCCATCCGGACTGCTTCCCTCAGCAGCACATCGGATAAATCAACACCTGTAACCTTAAAACCGAAGTCTGTCAACGCCATCGAATGCCTTCCCATTCCACAGCATAAATCAAGCACCTCGGCCCCGGCTGGCAGCTGAAGCCACTCTATCATACGTTTGACCTCGTTATACGCTCCCTCAAGATCCCGGTGTTTATAAACTAATAAATAATCATCGCCAAAGCTTTTTTTATACCATTCCGACATGATCTTCTCTCCTTAGCGTTTCTGAAAATAAAACTATCCTATAGTAATGAACATTGATTAGTATGAATTTACAAATACAGCAATCTTATCTTACCAAATTTCGTATGGATGTAACAATCCTAATGGCTGATTCGCATATTTGTTCTATGGTTTAGAGATGATTACTGGTGTATAATGTAAGCTTAAATACAAGCTATACTACAATGTTTAAATAAAAAAGTAACATAAGATGCTGCGGGAAACTTTGACGTATAAGGCTTTCCGGGAATAAGTGGGGGTTACAGTTAACCATGCAGTTATTATCCATTCATGAAAGAATCGGCAGCCGCAAGCACAAGGAAATTTATGAGCTCATTCGGCGTCAAGGCACTGTTTCCAAAATTGATTTGTTAGAACAAAGCCAAATGACGGGCAGCACTTTGACTCGAACCCTTGAGGAATTAACAGCACAGGACTGGTTGGTCGAAGCTGGTTTCGGAGAATCAACTGGAGGCAGACGGCCGATTCTGTACCAGACAAATCCACTCGCTGGCTATGTATTCGGGCTTGACATCTCCCGGATGAGCTCCAAGCTGATTTTATGCGATTTACATATGAATAAACTGGAATCCAAAAGCTGGGTGATGGACGATAGTATGACCCCAACACGCCTCTTAATGGAAATTGCAGACACAACACTCGCTATGATGAAAGCTCACGGAATTGCTGCAGATGCAGTACTTGGCATGGGAATCGGTGCTGTTGGACCATTGGACCGTTTCGCAGGAGTTATTCTCGAGCCGCTGTACTTTCCGGCAGCCGGGTGGCGGGATGTTCATATAACCAGCTTCTTGCAGGAGAAGCTTGGGTTCCCTATTTCACTCGATAATGGTGCGAACACTGCAATTATTGGTGAATCCTGGTCGGATCGCAACCGCGACTATAGGCACTTGCTCTACGTCCATGTAGGCGTCGGAATTCGTTCCGCTATGATGTCCAATGGAAAAGTGGTTTATGGCGCTGTCGATATGGAAGGCTCTATCGGTCAAATGATTATTCAGACGGATGGCCCAAGGCTTGATGATCGCGGCAACTACGGATGCTTGGAAACATTCGCTTCCATTTATGCTTTGGAGCAGCAGGCCCACTCCCGGTTAAAGCAAGGACGTGAAAGCTCCCTTCGGTATATGGAGAAAGATCCGGATAGGGTCAGCTTCACGCACATGGTTCAAGCTTTGAAGGACAGTGATCCGCTAACCGTGGAAATTTTTTCACAAGCAGCAACCTATTTTGGCATTGGCTTGTCCAATCTGTTGAACATATTGCATCCGGAGAAAGTAATTCTCGGCGGATCATTGATCAGCAGCCATCCTAGCTTCTTTCAAATGGCAACCCGTGTTGCAATACGTAATACTTACCATTATCCAAATTATCAAGTCGTTTTCAGTCAAGGCCATTTGGGTGAGGAAGCGTTAGTCACCGGTGCCGCAATCATGGTCATTAATCAATTGACGGAAGTGTAAAACTAACATAATAAGTAAGCTTTTCTACGGCAACGCCCTGCATGTACTACGAAGTTGGCTTTCGGAAGGAACGCCCTAAGGAGGATAATTATGAACGAACCGACAAAACCATCCTGCTGCAGCTCAACGAGCAGATCGGCTGCACAAAGTATTAAGTTAGACAGTATCAATGGATCGGACACCTCTCCCCCTATCAGCAATCAATCCAATACACCTTCAACAGATGGAATGATTTATTTGCCGGGAGGCGAATTTCTGATGGGAACGGATGATCAGGAAGGCTTTCCACAGGATGGAGAAGGTCCTGTACGTTCTGTTTCCATTCGCCCCTTCTACATTGCACCTTACACCGTCACCAATGCGGAATTTCGTGAATTTATCCGTGCTACGGGCTACAAGACGGAAGCGGAGACCTTCGGCTGGTCATTCGTATTCCATTTGTTTGTATCCGCCGAAACCGCTGCCCAAGTTAAGCATGTTGTACAAAACACACCTTGGTGGTGGAACGTAGAGGGAGCCGATTGGGCGCATCCGGAAGGCCCCGATTCATCCATCGAGGATCGGCTGGATCATCCGGTAATCCATGTATCCTGGAATGACGCTTCCGCTTACTGCCAATGGGCAGGCAAACGTCTGCCGACGGAAGCGGAATGGGAATATGCAGGGCGGGGCGGACTTGTGCAAAAGCGTTATCCTTGGGGGGACTTGCTGAAGCCGGGCAGCGAGCATCTATGCAACATTTGGCAAGGCAAATTCCCTGACAAAAACAATCAAAGCGACGGCTACGCAGGAACTGCTCCGGTACATTCGTTTCAGCCGAATGGCTATGGTCTGTATAATGTGTCGGGCAACGTCTGGGAATGGTGCGCCGACTGGTTCAACCCAACGTGGCATCTTAACGGTCCTCGCTCAAACCCGCAAGGCCCGCAGCAAGGCGTGGCCCGTGTCATGCGGGGAGGCTCCTACTTATGCCATAAATCCTATTGCAACCGCTACCGCGTTGCCGCACGAAGCTCTAACACGCCGGACAGCTCAGCAGGAAACATGGGCTTTCGCTGTGCAGCGGACGCTTAGGAATAAAGATTAGAACATCAGCAACCAGAACTTTCCTGGATCAAACAATGAAGATTACCCCTCTTGCTCTTCCAAGAGGAATAATCTTCATTGTTTTTTTTGAATTTGCTTGCAATTGGAGAGTACAAATAAGACGATTAATAAGTGGTATGTTATATATAGTTAATCACCTTACGGTAACCCATATATAAACAGGCTATCCCGAACAACTTTGCGGGATAGCCCATTCACATCATTATTTTATTTTATTTTATTAAGAATCCGATACACAATAGTCGCAACTTCAGCTCTCGTTGCTTTTCCTTGAGGATTGACCTTATTATCATTACCTTCGATAATTCCAGCTTTCACAAGTGTTGCAACGCTTTCCTGAGCATAAGCCGCAATATCTTTAGCATCTGTAAAGCCATTCAAATCTGCTGCTGTGCCCGATGCAGTTATTTTTCCAGAAAGCTTCAATGCTCTAGCAGCAAGTACCATTAAATCTTGTCTGGAGATTTCGGCTAACGGATTGAACTTGACACCGTCCACTCCATCAGTGATCCCAAGGGATTTAGATATGCCTAATGCTTCATAGAAGTAATCACTCTTCGCTACATCTTCGAAATTGGATGTAAACTCTGCCTTTACACCTAAAGCTCTTACAAGCATGGTTAGGAAATCTGCTCTGGATATATTTTTATCCGGTTCAAAGGTTTGTTCCGAGGTTCCGTTTACAATTCCTTTTTCCTTCAAAGCTTTGATTGCCTCTTGAGCCCATGAATGCCCTGCAATATCGTTAAATATTTGCTTGCTGCCTTCATTTTGACCACTGTCAGGTTTAGTCTCAGGTTTCTTGGTTTCGTCTGGTTTTGGTGCCGTTGTATCCGGTGTGGCTGGAGTCGTTGTCGGTGGTGTAGACGATCCTCCTCCTCCTGAACTGCTGCCTTTGCTATTACTCCTTGTTCTAACTTGTATGCTAGCCTTCGCCTCGAAGTTTCCATCAACCGTTTTGACGGTGATTACTGTCTCTCCATTGGCTATTGTAGTTATTAGACCGTTCACATCTACGCTAGCAACAGTAGGATTGCTTGAGCTCCACGATACCATCTTATTAGTCGCATTATCCGGAGTTACTGTAGCTTTTAATTGAGCTGTTTCGCCTCTCCAGAGACTGATGCTGCTTTGATCCAAAACAACCTTTTCAACCAATATTGGTTTTACGGAAACATGTGCCACTGCGTTAATATTCGTCTCTTTAACAGAACCACGTACGTCAAAATCTCCCGGAGCTGAATACTTCAAAGGATCGATTTGCTCCCAAGTTACCTTAACCGGCTCTTCCTTATTGTCGCTATAGACTGCTGTTACGACCGATGGAAGCACAGGTGCTTTTCCGACACTCGTAGTAATGCTCTCATCCTTCAGCCTGACCAATACTCTCGGCTTCTCGACTTCGACCACTGTGATGTGTGCCGCTGCTTTTAAATTCGTACCTGTTACATCACCGGATACATCAAATGTCCCCGCTGCAGCGTACTTGGCTGGATCAATCGGCTGCCATTTAACACCAACGGACGCTTCCTTATTGTCGCTGTATACTGCGGTAACGACTGAGGGCAATACAGGCGCTACTCCAGCATTTGTAATAACATTGGAGTCCTTTAAATCCACAATCAATTGTGCGGCTGGATCCTGATAGTAATAAACTCCTCTTAGCAAAGGCTGAAAGGCTGGAATCTGCTCCTTCGTAATGCCTGCTGGAAGCTTCGTCAGATCTATAACTCCAGTGATTTTTTCTTTAATAAAAGAATTCCATTTGAAATTTGATCTAAGAGCATTCAAATCCCAATTAACCGGCAGATCTACATAGTTCATCTTTTCGTTAACAGGACCTTTGCCATAGGACATATATCCTTTTACGGTCAGAGGCAACATAGCTCTTAGTGTTTTGTCATTCGCTGTGCCAATAGAGAACGACGAAGGAACGGCGATATCAAGCTCAACTTTTTCAAAATCAACTACCAGTTTGCCATCTGCATCGCCTTGTTTAATCCAATCCTCCGTGACTCTTGAATACATGATATTGTTAAATCCGTTAAGTGCTCCATCATTTGCTGCAAAATCACGGGTAAAGGTAATGAGAATATCACCATTCTTGGCTTCTGTAATTGCAGGATAATGATAATCGCCAGGGTTAGCACGTGAATCGATCGCAAGATGTCTTCTATACTTCCATGTTCTTCCTTCATCATCTGAAAGAGCTACAGCCAAGCTATTTCTCCTCTTTTGCGCATCAACATGGACAAACGCCCAGTTACCGTTCTTTAGCTGCACCATATCATGGCCTACGCCCGGATCAATTAATTCTGGTACATCTTTACCTATGGTCCAAGTAAATCCCCCGTCCTTCGATTCGGAAGATACTACCCGATAAGGAGCCGCACCATTGTCACGCAAATAAGCAACCAATGTTCCGTCTTTTCTTTGTGCCATAGATGCTTGAATAATGGCATCCCCTACGATAGGCTCGCTGAATTCCCAATGGATCTCATTGTCTTGGAGCGGTTTGGACGGATCATATTCCGTAATAGCATAAATGCTTTGCTCCAACGTGTCGGAGTATAAAGGAAGCAGCATACGCACCTTACCGCCATTCGTTGGTATAGTGAACGGTTTATTTTTTGTCTGCCAACCAAGACGGCGAGCCAATGGGTAGCCGGAACGTCCTTTCCAAATCTTATCGGCAACGCTTGGAGCATAGGAATCAACTGTTGAATTGCCTCCAGCCAGCTTCATAATTTGATCGACATATCCGTCAAAGTCTTCTCCGTTAATCCTTGCATTAACGCCTG
The DNA here is from genome assembly GCF_042676305.1 of Paenibacillus sp. GCM10027630. Lineage (NCBI taxonomy): Bacteria > Bacillati > Bacillota > Bacilli > Caryophanales > Paenibacillaceae > Paenibacillus > Paenibacillus sp. GCM10027630. The sequence goes on from NZ_JBHTGY010000036.1 coordinate 405,134, forward strand.
CTCCCCCTTGATCTACGGGCTTAAAGTTGTATGCCTTAAATTCGGCAAGCTTTTGCTTCAAAGTATTTACATATCCCTTTTGCAACCGGGGACTGATGAAGTCAATAGCGTTATCAGGGTTAACCGGGTCCCCGGTAATCAACCCGATTTTTACATTGATAACCTCGGACCATGTCCAATTGGGCTTTTTATTGCCAACATTAGCAAACTCATAGCTCCCTTTTTCTGCATAAGCGTATTTAGGCTGAGAGGTCTCCCATCTGCCTGCCAGTACAGGATACCAGAATAACCAAAGTCTCTCGCCTGCATCCACGTACACAGCGGGATTAATATCCGCAATATCCTTGGAATCCGCCATAAGAAACGGAGTTTTCCATGTTTTTCCTCCATCTAGCGATCTTGCTCCCATAATTCTTGTCGTAGTTGCGTCACGCTCACCGTTTCCCTGAAACCATACGGAAATCAGCTCGCCGTTTGGCAATTCTGTTATGCTGGAGCCGTGTACATGGTCGCCGTTATCCCCATCGTCTTTAATAGGCTCAAATATATTCACAGCTGTGCTATCCACTTTAAGAACACCTGTAATTGCTCCTGCATCTGCGGCATTTACGGGAAAGCTTGTTCCGGCTAGACTCAAGCAGATAACAAGAAGTAAGGCAAACGTTATCTTTTTATTCATTTTCATTTCCCCTTTAAAAGTAACTTCGTCGAACCTTTCCATGTAGCTCTGTCAACTTAAGGAGCATCAGTGACCGTAACCAGACATTTCAGCAAAGTTCCGTATTTCACGCTTTTCACATAGATTAATGCCGTACCTGCTTTCTTGGCTGTGATGGTGCCTGTTTGGTCAACGGATGCAACAGCAGGGGTATCTGAACTCCACACATTACCGCCGTCTGCTCTGACAACACCGTCTACAGTCAATTCAACTGTAAGCTGCTTGCTGCTAGTAGTGGACATATTTAATGTTTGACCCACCGCAACTCCCGCATTTGAAGCAGTCATAGTTGCTCCGAACAATTTTTCCATCTCGCTGGCTTCCACTCTTGCAAAGCCCATCGTTTTGCCTGAGGATGAATGGTGGGAATAAATCATCAACAGCTCATTGTTGCTTCCAACAATTACCGATGGATATTGATACGTCTGATCCTTAAGCGGATCTTCATCAATCAATATCGACTTCCATGTCTTCCCTTCATCCTTGGAAAGCGATAAACTCACAGAATTTCTGTGTCCGCTTTTCAGAAGATCACGGTTCACCTCTTGATTATGCAGGGCAAGCCAGTCACCGTTAGCAAGCTTGGCAAACTCAAAGCCGCCGTCATTTTTCAAATAAGGATCAACCTTTGCGGTGCTCCAGGTAGCCCCGCCGTCCTTGGATTCCGAATAGGACACATGCCAAGCAAGACGTCCATTTCTGCCATCCAACTTACCGCTTCTAAAATAGGCGCGAACTGTACCATCGGTTAATTGAATCATGGAGCCTTGAATCGTACCGGATCCTACAACAGGCTCGCTTATTTGCCAGGTTGCTCCTCTATCATCGGTATAAATAAAGACCGAGTTGGCCAGGGAATCGGAATAAAGAGGCAGCAGCAATCTCTTCTTGCCATTGTAATCGATCTCCAATGGCTTGTTTTTCGTTTGCCAGCCCATACGGTTATACGCCGGATTCCAGGTTTTGTAATCGTTATCCGCACCTGCTGCCCGCTCAATAGAGTTCTTGATAATAGGAGGCTCGTAGGTTGAATAGCCGATGCCATTGGCGTTCATAACGTATTTCCCGTTCTTAAGCAAATCAGCAATCTCTTGGCTTCTGCCCGCATAGACATCATCGTAAGGCTTTGCCGTCGTTAAATAATTCAAGTATTTATCGTATTCATTTTTCATCTCCACTACGAAGCTGTCTGTAACATAGCGTATATCCGAAGGATTATATTGTGAAGTTACTTCTACATATTTCGAAGGGTCCAGAGGTGTCGCAGCTGTAACCTTGCTAGGCAGGACATGTCTGATTTCCGAGCCTTTAATACGATAATTCCATTGTCCGTTCGCATACGAGCCTGCACCTGACATTGTATCGCCAACGTTCATATAAACTACTTCAGGATAATGCCATTTGGGATTGCTGCCATTGGTGATCTCGTATTCATAGCTGCCAAGATCGGCATACATATATCTCGGTTGGGATGAAACCCATTGACCGTTTAACACGATGTAATAGAAAAGCCATAACCGATCCTGGCTATCCACAAACAAGACCGGGTTAATATCCGGGAAATCATATGTATCGTAAACCAGGAAAGGGGCTGTCCATGTTTTTCCGCCATCCTTCGATCTGGCTCCCATAAGTCTTGTATTGTTAGCATCTCTCTCGCCTTCTCCTCTGAACCAAACCGCAAACAAGGTGCCGTCTTTCAGCTCTACCATAGAAGGGCCATGGTTATGCTCATTGTGATAAGGGAAAATATCTCTTTTAAATATTCCCTCCATCGCTGCAGGATCTGCGGACACGATCGCTGCTGTTTGAAACAGACTGAATGTCATCATCAGAAATAATAGAAGGCTTATACGTCTTTTTATTTTCAACTTACTGCACTTCCTTTCAATTAATCTTAAAAGCTCTATTAGGGATGTAAGATTCCATAATCTTGCACTTTCAACCATTTCATAATAGGACTGCTTTTTCTCCCATCGACTTATCGTCCCACCCCCTTTCAAGTTCAGCTGAAGCATCCTCCTGCTGTGATAACGTTTACATCATTAAATAATAGGACTCCGATAATCTGATGTAGTGCGCAGCCACACGAACACAGATTATCGGAAAATGCCTCTTGTTGCTAAATCCGGTACTTCTCCGACAAGCTCTTGGACAGTCGGTACAGCTGCTCTACCTCAAGCCTATTGGTTGCGGTAAATTCATCATGGTTTTTGGATCGGCAGTGATAATTATCAAGAATACCCTCCAGCATTAAATAGTATTTGGCATTAACAGGGTATAATTGTTTTTCAATAAAGGACGCCATGCTTAGGAAGTCGACCAATTGAGCCGCTTCTTCCTGTTTAACCAGCCAATTACGCTGTAACCATACGTAAAGATCAGGATGGAAATTAGCCATAATACCACTGTATCCAGTAATACCAAGCTTCAAGGTTTCCAGCAAGGTAGCCGTGTTAGCATTATATATTTGCAAACCGCCGCCCTGTACGGCCTCCAATTTCCCCTTCATATTATCTACATCGCAGCTGGTGTCCTTGAGAAACAGAAATCTTCCTGTACCCGCACACCATTTCAATAGCTCCGGCGAGATAAGACGCTTGTAGGGATGGGGGCATTCGTAAAAGCCAAGAGCGATATCCGCGGGTATTTGCTTCAATAAACTTTCCAAGTTTCTTTTCCAAACCTCATCCGATTCGCCCTCCTGAGCAAGTCGGTTCGTAATTAGAACTAGTGCATCAATTCCTGTGTCAGCCATTGCATTCAATTCTTTGATCTGATCATCAAAATTATCCGAAATATGCCCTGAAGCAATTACAGGGACACGTCCTGCTGCCTTCTCCTTAACAAATGCCGCCAGCTTCACTCTTTCTTCCAGTGTCAAAAAAAACATTTCACTGGATTGGCATACCGCAAAAAGTCCATCAACCTGATTTAAAATAAACCATTCAATGAGACGTTCAGTAGCCTCGTAGTCAATCTCATTGGACTCTGTAAAAGGAGTAACCATGGTTGGCCATATTCCTTTTGAAATATTTGGTTTCATTTATTTTCCTCCACTACCCTTAGTATGACTGTTCATTTCTCTATGGCTCTAAGCTAAAGCGAGCATTGTACAAAGGCGATATTTTCCCTTTTCCAAGTATAGGTGACGTAGATATCGTTTCCATCCGACAGGATTGCAGGATAAGAGTACTCTCCTTCACCCTTCACCAGCACAAGCTCATTCCCCCATGAAGCGCCGTTGTCGTTGGAGCACACCAGTACAAGTGGCGTCCTAGGTCCCCAATTGGTTTCTACCGGATTATAAGCAAGAACCAGTGTCCCGTTATCCATCTTTACAAGATCAATGCCTGAATTGTTGTTAGGAAGCTGTGTTGGGTACGCATCATTCCAGGTTTTTCCGTAATCTGAGGAATCACTGCGATAAATTCGGCCTTCCGAGCTTCTTAGCAGCATATGAACCTTACCAGGCTCAGATTCCCAAAGCGTCGGCTGAATCACACCTCTTCCATAAAACGACTGCGTGGATACGGGAATATTACTGTCTGTAACCTCTTCAATGCTGCTATTTTCGTCGAAACTGCCGATACCAATATCCTGACTTCTAACCCAGCTGTTCCCTTGATCTGATGAACTATCAACAAAAGCCTTCCAGATCCCATTCTCCGTTGAAGCCGGCGCCAACCAAGTACCATTCGTAAGCACGATCTGCTTGTTGCGAACAGCTCCTCTTCCCCCACGATCTCCTTCAACTAGCTCAAGAGGCTCGCCCCATGTGAAACCATTGTCCCGGGAAATTTTATAACGGGTAGACCATTCCTTAATCAATCGTCCCACTTTATAATAAAGCACAATTTCTCCATCCTGTTTCACAAACAAAACGGGATTCCAATGCGGCAGCCCTTCCTCATCAGCTAATCGATAAGGCGCCGACCAGCTTCCTTTATGCTTCCTTGCACACCAAATGGCAACATCATCGGCACCTTCTTCACTTCCTGCGAACCATACCGCAAGGATGTCCCCACCTGGAAGCAGTGCCAAATGAGAAGCATGACAGCTTTTAAAGGATGTGTTTGCTTCAAAAACATAGGTTTTAGCAACTTCTTTAATCATGGAGCTTCGCCTCCCCAACTATATATCTAGCCTTTAATCCCTGTATTCGCAATTCCCTCAACGAAATAACGCTGCAAGGAAAGAAAAACGATAATGGACGGAATGATGGCCATGCAAGCACCTGCAAGAGATGTTCCGTATTGAAACTGTGCGGTAGAGTTAGCTCCACCCATGAACTGGGCAATTCCTACCGTCAAAGGCTTCAAAGCATTTTCTCTGATCGCAATAAGCGGCCACAAGAAATTATTCCAGTTCGTTATAAACATAAGAATCGTTACCGTAGAAAGCGCTGGCTTGGAAAGCGGAAGCATGATTTTGGCAAAAATACCGAATTCCTGACAGCCGTCAATGCGGGCTGCCTCTTCAAGCTCTCTCGGAATGCTTTTAAAAAAGCTGGTTAGAATAAACACACTCGTCACATTCGCACCGGCTACCAATACAATAGCGGAATACGTATTCAATATACCTAGACTCGATACGAGCAGAAATAATGGAACAATGTAAGCTTGAATCGGAATCAATAGCATAGAGAGCACAAGCGTAAATATTAATTTCTTACCTCTGAACTCCAACCGTCCGAACGCATAAGCTGCCAACGTTGTTAATACGAGAACAAAAACCGTGGAAGCTACTGTCATATAAATGCTGTTAAGCATCCAGCTTAGGTAGGGGTGCTTCTGCAAAACCTGCACGTAGTTCTCAAGTGTAAAATGATCCGGAATCCATTGCGGAGGATAACTCACAATCTTGGCTTCCGGCTTAAGAGAAGAGATGACGGACCAAAGTAATGGCAGCAGGAATACAGCGCTCGTAAAAGCCATAACCAGATATACGAGAATTTTTTTTATATGCATATTTAGTTTCACTCCTAGTCATCCAACTTCAGAAATCTGGACTGGATTTGTACAAGCACGACCAGTATTACCAGAATAGCGATGCCCAAGGTTGAGCCATAGCCAAGGTTATAATTCTGGAAAGCCGTTCCGTACAAGTACTGAACAAGCGTTAAGGTCGCCGTTCCTGGCCCACCGTTGGTCATGACAAAAATCTGATCGAACACTTGAATCGTGTTAATTAACGTCAAAGTAATAATCATCGAGGTGATTGGCTTTAAGAGCGGTAACGTAATACTCATAAACGACTGCATCTTGTTAGCCCCGTCGATTTTTGCAGCCTCATACAATTCCGCAGAAATGTCCTGCAGCCCGGCAAGATATAGAATCATGTTATATCCCATGTAGGACCATATAGTAACAATAGCCACCGAGAACAGAGCGTATTTATCGCTCGTCAGCCATTCCACGGGACTTAAGCCAACAGCTTTTAAATAATAATTTAGAATGCCGAAATTGTTATCATACAACCAATTCCATATGATCCCTACAACCGCAGGTATAAGCACATATGGGATAATAGCAATTGTCCTGACCGAATTACGAAAGCGCAGCTTTTGATTCAGCAGCACGGCTAGCAGCAGGCTGAGAACGATTAGTGCCGGTAAAGTCATTAGCAAGAAGGCCAATGTGTTTTTCAAAGAAATATAAAAGTTGGGATCACGAAATAGCTTTTCGAAATTATTTAAACCCGCAAACGTCGCATTACCTACAATATTCCACTTGGTAAAACCGACGAACAGCCCTGCCACACTCGGTCCAAAACGAAAGACAACGAATATCAACAAGTAAGGCAATAAAAACAATGCCGCGACCTTTCCTTGTCTTCTCATAGAGTCTACAACCCTTTCGCTAAAATACTTAGATGATAGACATAGCCAGCCGCAACCGGCCATGTCCACTATTGCCTTCATGTCGCTTGTGATACTTGCCAAAAGACTTTTACTTGTCAGCCAATATACTTTCCATGTCTTTCTTCAGCTGCTTGGCAATTTCCAAAGTATTCTTATTGTTTAGAATCGCATCTTGAGCAGCAGTCAGAATCGGGCTCGGAGCCGTGCTTGAGAATAACTGAGCAGATTTCGGATGTGCAGGTAGCAGGAACGCACTGTTCAGGCTTCCGACAAAAGCATCTCTTCCGACCATTTTCTTAGCCACTTCCATGCCCGCATTACTTGAAGGCAGTTGGCCTGATTTAGCCCAATCACCGGAGTTTTTGTCCAGCCATTTAACAAACTCGGCAGCTGCAGCCTTCTTGTTCGGATCTCCTTTTTCATTCAACGGGAACGTCAATATTTCTGCTGCACCCCATGCCGCTTGTTTTTCAAACACTTTAGGGTACGCTGAGCTTCCCCATTTAAGGTTTGGAGTAGCTTCCAGCTTTGGCATATTCCAAGGACCATCTACGGTCATTGCGATTTTTCCGGCAACAAAATCATCCATGTTCGATTTCTCGCCTTTTGGAACAACCTTGTATTTGAAGACCAGATCCTGTAAGAAACCAAAAGCTTTGGCCGCTTTATCAACGTCTATATCCACTTTGGTCATCGTTTCATTAAACGGATTGGCATTTTGCTGATTCATCAAAGCGAAAAATTGATAAAAGACATGATGATTCATAGCGAATCCAAGTCCGTATTGCTCAACGTTTTTGTCATCGAATCCGCTTTCATTTGGGTGTTTGCCGTTTTTGTCCACAGTCAGCTTTTGAGCCATGGCAATGAGCTCTTCTCCCGTCTTGGGCGGAGCCGACAAGCCTGCTTTCTCAAATAAATCTTTGTTATAATAAAGACCGTGCATATGCACATCCAAAGGCACAGCATATTGTTTACCTTTGTAGAACGTACCGCCCCATGCATAATCCGAGTAATCCGCTTTATTCATCTTTACAGTTTCAGCAGTTTTCGGATCAAGCACACCCATTTCGGTAAATTGACCAAGCTCAAACGGATGCATGGCCAGAACATCAGGCGGATGACCACTTTTCATCTCCGTAAGGAACTTTGCGAATAAAGGAGTCCATTGCAATGAGGTAAATTCGACTTGGACTTTGTTCTGCTCTTTATTATATTTATCTACCAAGCCTTTCATCGTTTCTAAGTCAGGGCCGGTCCAACCGCCCCAATAATCGATTTTGACCGGTCCACTTGGTGCCGGAGCTGTTGCTGCCGGAGTGTTGGAAGCTGCCGGTTGTGCGCTTGGTTTATTTCCACTGCTTTGACACCCCGAGAAAGCTACCATTAGTGCTGCGGATACGAGTAATGTTGGCACCCTTTTTAACGTCATACTTTTTTTCCTCCTAAACATGATTTATATATTTCTTAAAGAGCTTCAATTACAGACGAGACACCGTCAAATATCAAAGCTTCTAGTAAGCAGATTCAATAGACTGCGTCAGACAAGCTATGTAAGCGTTGTCTTTCTTGTCCGGAATAGCGGAGCGCTTATTCTACTTATAGCCTCCGCAAGATTGCCTTATTTCCAAATGAGTTTCAAACAGATGTGAAACCGTCGAGTTGGACTTATGCTGCATTAAGTTGGTTAACTGCTTCACACATTCACTCGCCATTTTTTCTACAGGAAGATGAACCGTTGTAAGCGGTGGAATCGTAAAACGTGTCACTTCATCGTCGTCATGGCCCACGATCTCGATATCCTTCGGTATCCTGATTCCCACTTCATTCAGTGCCATCAGAGCGCCAACTGACATTTGATCGCTGATTACGAAAATTGCTGAAGGCAATTCACCCTCTTGTTCCATCAAAATCCGTATCGCTTCATACCCGCCCTCTTCCGAGAAGTCCGAATAGACAAGATGCTGCTCAGCTATTGCCAATGCCAATTCACCGGCTTTAGCCATAAAGCCTTCCTTACGAAGTCGAATCGCTTTGGAGGATACATTCGGAACGATCACTCCGACCCGGCTATGTCCACGGCTTGCAAACAGCATTGCCACGTTCTCCCCTGACTTAAAGCTGTCGACATTCACATAAGAATATTTAGCCGAGCTTCGCTGGTACAATACGATAGGAACGAGCAGATTGGCCTGATCCAAAAATTCCTCGTCCTGTTCCGTAGGGTTAGCGATAATGGCCCCATTGAACCGTGTTCCTGTCAGCAAGCTCCGAACCTCGCATAGCCTCGTTCCTACATAAGGCTGAATCATTAGCTCGTATTCCTCTTCCAAACAAGTGAATGAATCTTGAATCCCCTTCAATACTCGACTGATCAATGCCGTACGAGTATCAAGTGCCCAGAACAAGGCGATGATCGGTAATACTGTCTCTCCACCGCTGCGTAAACGTCTGGCTGATATATTGGGCTGGTAGTTCACTTGCCTGGCAACTTCGATTATTTTTTGCTGTGTGGCTGCGGAAATCCGATATTGATCGCCTTTACCGTTAAGCACCATAGAAGCCGTACCCTGAGATACGTTCGCAAGCTGGGCAATCTCCTTTACGCTAGCCATAATTCACTCTCCACTTTTAGCTGAATCGTTATGCTAATACGTTTTGCTAAAACGTTATGCTAATACGTTATTATCATATTTTACAATTCTTTCCCTGTCAACATTTTTATTTTTAATGCTCACTTTTTTTGAAAACACACTACCGTATCAATCCGATACTTTGGGAGAGAAACGGAAAAAACCTGGCCGATGGCCAGGTTCCTGTCAAATTAAGTGCTTAAATTCAAACCCATTCTATTTAAAGTTTCCACAGGACATTCGCGTAACTATATGCGTATCAAATACTTTACTTGTCGGTGTAGTTATTCTATGATGCATCATTTCGACCAGCATGTTCACACATTCGCCTGCCATTTCCTCAACCGGCAAATGCACAGTCGATAAGGTAGGGATTGTAAATTGGGCGACCTCATCATCGTCATGCCCTATGATCTCGATATCATCAGGTACCTTTTTGCCTGCTTCATTCAATCCCATCAAGGCTCCGACAGCCATGCGATCACTGAGGATAAAAAGCGCAGAAGGCAGGTTCGAACTACTTTCAAGCAAGCTCTGTATGGCCTCGTAGCCGCCGTTTTCTGAAAAATTGAAGCTAACAATGTGGGAAGGCGACACCTCCAACCCGAGCGCTGCCGCTTCCTTCAAAAAGCCTTGCTTGCGAAGGAGAATGGCTTGGGACGATACATCCGGCACAATGATCCCCGCTTGACGATGTCCCCGGTTTGCCAATAATTTCGCAACCTCCTCCCCCGTCTTATATCCGTCGACATTCACTGTGCAATATTTGGATGAGCTTCTTTGGTACAAGACGACAGGCACATTCAAACTGGCTTGATGCAGAAACTTCTCATCCTCTTCGGTCGAGTTGGCAATGATCGCCCCGTTAAATCGTGTACCCGTGACCAACCCCCGCACCTCACTCAATTTGGAGCCTACATATGGCTGAATAAGCAGCTCGTATTCTCCCTCAATGGTGGCAAGCGTAAGCTGTACTCCTTTCAAAAACCGGCTGATCAGTGCTGTGCGCGTATCCAACGCCCAAAACAACGCAATGATCGGAAGTACCGTTTCACCGCCACTGCGCAGACGTCTTGCCGAAATATTAGGCTGATAGTTCAACTCCCTGGCAGCCTCAAATATTTTTTGCTGTGTACTCGTGGAAATCCTGTATTGTTCCCCCTTTCCGTTAAGTACGATAGAGGCTGTACCTTGCGATACATTCGCTAATCGTGCGATTTCTTTAATACTCGACATTCAGGTAACACCTCAATCCTTATAGTAATAGTAAGATTTCAAGCCTCTTATTTACTATCATAATCAATTTTCCGATAGAATCAAACTTGGCTCACATTGATGCCCGTAAATCAGTAACAAAAAAACATCCAAAACCGCACCACTTTAAAATAATGTGAGCGAATTAAGGATGTTTTTGTTGAATATTCCAAACCAAATGATGTCTTACTAAGCCGTAGACGCCTCGTCACCTGTTGACTCCCCATGCAGCTCTTGGAAAAGCTGTACCAGCTTGCCATGCTTACGCAGAGATTTTTCATGAATCAGATTCAGCTTGCCGTTATCCAATGTTCCGAAGCGCTCGATCAAGTGTTCATTCTCCTGAGTCCAATCGAAGCCCTCGAAGATGCTCAGACATGATGTCCAATTTTTCGTATATTTGCCATCCTTAAACAAGTGGCCATTTGCATACAAAGCAATGCTTTCCTGCATAGCCCGACTGGCAGAGCTATACTGCGGAAGGCCCGGCTGCTCCGGCATCAAAGGCAGCAATGTACTGTAGAACTGATGCAAAATCTCCGTGTACGTGGACGGATCCTGACGAATTTTGCGAGCCAGCTCGTAGGACGGCTGCATTTTACCAGTAAACAGCATGGTTGCCGTTGAATACAACCAGCTAAAGGAAGTAAAGTTTTTGTTATACGAAGTCAAGTTTGCACGGCGTTCCACGCCTGCGCCTTTAAGGAAGACGTTGTGATCGACCACCTGTTGAATAACAAGATTCAATGGATCGATACTATCGAAGGAATGGCCCAGCTCCTTACTCACCAGCTGTACCTTCGAGTTAATGTCGCCAAACAGCTGCTTCTCTTCTTCTTCGCTTAGACCAATATATATTTGCACGGCCAGTTCGCTCTCCATCAATTCAAGGCGACGGCGCTCGATTTGTTCTACAAGGCCCTGCATTTGTTCAAGCTCCAGCTTCAGCTCTTCATTCTCGGGAGACCTGCGCTGCTTGATCGTCAAAACGGATACCTTTTTCTCATGACTGCGCACTTCCTTCAGCATTTGCTCGTTTACATAGCCCAATGCCAAAATCCGATGCTGTCCGTCCAAAATGCTAAGCTTGGAACCAGGACGCAAAAATAATCCCTTCTCCATCTTTGCTAATGAACTCACTTCACGCAGAGATAGCGTCACAGGTCCGAAAAATACGCGATCCAGCTCGCGCTCCTGCAAATAGTTGGAAATTTTACGGCGCTGTCCTCCGCTTAGCTTACGCTGAACCATCGGATCGATCGATGTGTAATTCAGCAAATCCTGTACTTGTATTGCCACCGTAGCTAACCCGAATTTTTCGCAAAACGGGTGAATTGTCATATTTAAGCAAAGTCCATCCATTAGCCGGCGTCCTCCTTATCGCGAATCAGAAACAGATGATGCTCCTGATAGAAGTCTTTGATATACTGGTAAGCTTTGACTATACGTGAGCGTCTTGGCAATCTGTCCTTTTCATCTCCCGAATAAATCCCGTTCCAATCAATGTGAGGCAAAATTTTCATTGAATACTCAAGCGCATACCGATTGAACGTACCTGTTTTGACCACTTCATCGTGAAAGAACATCGCCAGTGCAATCTGGATATTTTCCGTCCAGCATTGCTCGCCTTTTACCGGGTCCGGTAAATATCTCAGAAGGGTATCGAAGTAAAAGGAAGCCAGCTTCTGATGCTCCTCAACTTCTTTATCCTCGAAATAGTAGCCGTTGTTGCGGGCAGCCGATTTCAAGCGGCCTTCGAACAAACCAGCCAAAATTTCCACAAGCAGATGATAGGAAAATAAAAACTCGGGTCCTTTACCACGTTCCGTAAACATATCTACGGATATTTGCTTCATCGCTGGATCCTGTTCTGCCAATTGGGTCGCCAGCACATGGTAAAATCTCCTTTGCTCTCTAAGAACAGCAAGATTACCGCCGATTTTACGCGGAAGCTTGTTAATATCCGAGAACAGTTGACGTTCTTGTCGGGAATTGATGTCCAAATAGATCATCGTAGATACAGGGAAGGTGTAAAGCTTGCTCAGCTTAGCTGTAATTTCTTCCATTCTCTCGTATTCCCTGCGGTCCTTGGCCCGCGCCATGTTGCTTTGCAATGTTTCCATCAATCTGCGGAAAGCTGCCAAACGATGCTGCCCATCGACCACATACAGCTTTTCAATGGCTTGTAAGCGGTATACCTTTTGCTCTTCATCATACTCACCGGCACCTCTAGCCGATAAAATTAAACCCGGAAAATAAATGCCTTGATTGTGATCCAGAAAAAGCATGATGTAATCCATGAGCTTGGAAAGATTTTGTGGAACAATGGAACGCTGTACTTCCAAATCGACTTCATAAATAGAAAATAGTTTACTCATAGGCAACGTTGTGGAAAGAGTTGCTTGCCCGAATGTTCTTGAAGCTACACCGGGAATTTCAATGTACGAAGATGCTTTTTGCTCCGCCAGCAGTTCTGACAGAGAAGATATTGGATCCATTACTTATGTCCTCCTTAAATATTCATTCACTCTCTAGAGATAGTACTATAAATAGGTTCATATAGTTCCATTATACACCGAATATCCACGAAACATTCAAATTATAGGATAATATTACAAGTGACAAATCAAATAATTCTCCAAGTTTGTCCATTTTCCTTTGTCGTTTTACATAAAAATAAAAATTTTCCATCTGAATAGCAACAAATAGTCCAGCGCCTACCTCTAGGTCGTCAGGACTATTAGATTGCATTGCGTTATTTTCAGTGCCAATACCTGACCCCAAGCTATCCTTGTGAAAGCTTTTTTGTTTCGTAATGGCTTCGTGAACCCGTTCAACTTTTCAAATTCCGGCAAGCTTTACAGTTAATTTTCCAATGATTCGGCAAGAAAATCTACAAGATGCATAGCCTTCATCCGATCCGATTGTCCTGAGCGATAAACTCCCCATTGCATTTGAAGTAAGCAGCCAGGATTGGCTGTTAGAATAACCTGAGCATTGGTTTCTTCCACAAGCTCCATCTTGTGGTCTAGCACTTGAGTGGACATTTGAGGCTGAGTCAAATTGTAAATTCCGGCCGAACCGCAGCAGCGCTCGGCCCCCTGCAGTTCATTAAGGCGGACGCCCGGCACCGACTTCAGAAGGGTACGAGGCGCGCTCTGAACGCGCATCACATTGCGCAGATGGCACGAATCCTGATACGTGACAGTGGTTGCAGGCTGCTCCCGCTTGATGGGCAGCGGACGCCCTTGCTCCGTGAGCAGCTCGGAGATGTCCTTGACGCTGCGGGCGAAGCCGTGCGCAGCTTCGGAGCATGACGCATCGTCGTGCAGCAGATGGTCATATTCCTTCAGGCTCGCGCCGCAGCCGCCGGCGTTGCTCGCAATGCTGTCGACGCCGGCATCGGCGAAGGCGTCGATGTTCACGCGGGCGAGGCGGCGTGCCGCGTCCGTTTCGCCCGCGTGGGCGTGCAGCGCTCCGCAGCAGGTTTGCGAGGTCGGAATAGCGACCTCGAAGCCGGCCCTGCGGAGCAGTTGGATTGTGTTCACGTTAGTCGACGTGAACAGCACATCCATGATGCAGCCGCGGAACAGGCCGATGCGTGCCAGCTTGTCGCCGACAGGCGGGATCACGAGCACGCGCTGGCCGCTCGGCGTTGTTTCCCAAGCCGCCGGAAGACCCAGCTTCTCCCAAGCGCGGACAACGCCATCGGAGGAAGCCTGCGGCAGGATCGCCTCCATCTGCCGCATATGCTCGGGAAACATGCGCATGACGCCGCTTTTATGCGTCAGCTGCTGCATACCCGAGCGCTGGTATAGCTTGAGCAAGCCGCCAACCATACGCATGCGGCCATGATGCGGGAACAGCCGCTCCATAAATAAGGAGCGAATCGCCTTTACATGCCAAGGAAACTCCGTTTCCGAGGTGATCGACTCCCTCGCCTGCTCAATGAGCTGGCCATATTTCACATCAGATGGGCAGGCAGGCTCACAGGCCCGGCAGCCCAGACATAAATCCATCTGCTCCTTAAATTGCTGGTCTGGCGCCATTACACCGTCAGCGACGGCTTTCATTAACGCAATGCGCCCTCGCGGGGAGGCTGCCTCCAGTCCTGTCTCATTGAACGTAGGACAGGCCGTTTGACAGAAGCCGCAGCGCATACAGTTAGTTAATTGGTCAGAATCAAGCGTAAGCTTCAGCTTTTCTGCCAGCCTTGATTGTTCGATCGCCATAACTAAAGTCACTGCCCTTCCCGCGAAGCTTTTTTATCATCCAGTTGCTGTTGTTGCTGTTGTTGCTGTTGTTGCTGTTGTTGCTGCTGTTGCTGCTGTTGCTCAAGTGCCTGTGTATTGGCGTTCGAACCTCCATGAGGCCTATTTAATACTACCCGTTTTCGCGTTTCTGCAAACATCTTACCGGGATTCATTATGTTGTCCGGATCAAATGCCAGCTTCAAGCGCTTCATAATATCAATGCCGGAAGCCCCGACCTTCCATTCGAGATATGGCGCTTTAACCAAACCGACACCGTGCTCTCCGGTTATCGTGCCTCCCAGGCTCAGTGCAACCTCGAATATTTCATCAAAAGCTTGCTCGACCCTGTGCAGCTCCTCCGGGTTCCTAGCATCAGTCATTGCCGTTGGATGCAGGTTGCCGTCGCCGGCATGTCCGAAGGTGCAGATTTGAACATCGAATTTAGCCGCTACTCGTTGAACCTCCTGTACCATCTCGGCTAGCTTCGATCTCGGTACAGTGGCATCCTCCAGAATGGTCGTCGGCCGCAGCCTCGACAAGGCGGCCAGTGCGCTGCGCCTTGCCTCCATAACTTTCGCGCCTTCCTCTGGCGTAGCTGCCACCTTTACTTCAATTGCCCCCTCACGGCGGCAAATTTCCTCAATAAGCAGCAAATCCCGCTCCACGATTGTCTCATCACCATCCTGCTCGATGGCTAATACAGCTTCTGCATCAACGGGCAGACCGATTCTCGCAAAATCCTCAACCACACGAATCGTAGCTTTATCCATAAACTCAAGCGTGCACGGCGTAATCCGATTAGCAATAATTTGCGATACAGAGAGTGCAGCCGCAGAAAGATCGCTATAAATAGCAAGCATCGACCTGCGAAATACCGGCTTTGGCACCAGCTTAACCGTTGCCTCTGTCAATATTGCCAATGTCCCCCCGGAGCCTACAAGCAATTTGGTCAAATCATACCCGGCTACATCCTTTACAAGCTTCCCTCCGGTTCTGAGAATGTCTCCATTAGCCAACACCGCTTCAAGGCCAATCACGTAATCCTTCGTCGTTCCATACTTAAGCCCACGAAGCCCGCCCGCTCCAAGCGCAATATTCCCGCCCATCGTACATATAATCATGCTGCCAGGATCCGGCGGATAAAAGAGCCCTGTTTGCTCCACTGCCGTATGGAATTGCTTAGTATTCAGCCCCGTCTGAAATGTCGCGGTCAAGTTATCTTGATCGATTTCCAGCAGACGATTCATCCGTGTCATTACAATAACGAGTCCGCCCAGCACGGGAACGACACCCGCACAAAGATTACTGCCGGCCCCACGTCCTATCACCGGGATTTTGTACTCAGCACATATCTTCATGATACCGGACACTTCCTCAGTCGAAGCAGGAAACACAACCCCATCCGGCATCGATTGATACAGCGGCGTAGCGTCATAGCTATAGGAAACCAAAGTTTCCGTATCATCCTTAAACCATTTATCGCCGACAATCGCTTGCATACGTTCACGAACATTTTGTGGCAGCACTTGGATTTATCCCCTTTCATAAGTTCCGAATTGTAAATGATAACCGATTCAGCTATAATTTAGATCAGGTCATCTGATGACTTTATTATAAAAGTGTATTTTGCTATCTGTCAATCCATAACATAATACTGCTGAAGGAAGTGATTGATGTGATAATTCGAAAAGCCTATGAAATTGCTGCTGAGGCGATTCTTGAACGAATTCAACAAAACGAGTGGCCGATAGGGACACGCCTCCCCTCAGTTGAACAGCTGGCTGTTTTATTAAATGTAGGCAGGTCGACGATCCGCGAGGCACTAACGTCATTAAAGGCTCATGGTTGGGTCGACGTGAGACATGGCGGCGGTACCTTTGTATTAAAAGACAAGCAGCCTGAACTGCTATGGCAAGCGCCTGAAATTTCGGATATCCAACAGCTTCGTGCGTGGCTTGAATTAAGATTTATGCTGGAAACAGAAAGTGCCGGCTTGGCAGCTATCCGCAGAAATGAATCCGACCTGCAAGAGCTGCACCATATTATCGATGAAATGATCACACTGCAGGATGAGGATTTATTGGAAAAGTCCGATATCCGTTTTCACATAGCTGTAGCCACAGCCGCTCAGAATCATCTGCTTGTGAGTACACTCCAGTCCTTATTCCAATCGATGGGATCTGTGATGCGCGAGAGCCGCAGGCTGTGGTTGTTTGCCGAGCAAACCGAGGCTGCACGTTTGTCTGAGGAACACCGGCAAATTGTCGATGCTATCCAAACCGGCGATGCTGGTTTAGCCAAAGAACGAATGGCCTCTCATCTTCATAAAGTCGAACAGGTGCTGCACAAGCTGCAGGCAGTCCAGCAATAATTTTATTCTCACAACAAAAAATAGACCGGCAGCAGCCTGAAGTAGGCCGCACCAGTCTATTCACTTTTAAAATTTCGCGTGTTCATTAAGTCTTCTCAAGCATCTTAACGAAACGATAGCCCGTTATCTCATATCCCAGCTCTTGATAAAAAAGGTGAGCCTCTTCCTTACGTCCGAAGCCGCTTATTAGGTAGGTTCCTTTGCAGCCCAGCTCCAGCGCTAATTGCTCAGCGAACTTCATCAAGCTTCTCCCAATTCCCGATCGCTTGGACAAGGCATCCACCACAATGATGCAAATTTCTCCATAACGGCTAACCTCGCGGATATTTTCACGCACACGAAAAACCAATGTTCCCAGAACAAGTCCTTCTTGTTCATAAATATAGATCGTGTCACTGTCGCTTTGTTCCGTCATTCTCAGCCGATCCCTCATATCATCATAGGAAATGCCCTCTCCGCCTAGTTGAAGCATGAGCTTGCACAGCATGGGAATATCCTCGTCAACCGCCTTGCGGATGTAGGGCCCCTCATCTGTAGCCCTGCTTATAGCGCTGTATTCTTCCATGTATGCCCGCCTCCCGGTATGTATTGACCATTAACCATCTACCCGTTGGTTGCTTGAAGCTCCGGTGAATGCTCCGGCTGGTTATCGATCCGGCTTCCATCCTCCAATCGAATCCAGGTATCAAACCCGGCTTGACCTTGATTTAATCGGATGACACGCGCTCCCCTTTGCATCGTTTCTTTCCCATATGTGTTGAATCCTGTCGCTCTTCCGTAACACAGCCTGATCCCATGCCACTGTCCGTGATAATCATTGATATGATCATGACCCGTAAATGTCCCCATCACATTCCCTTTTTCCAGCATCGCCGTAAAAAATCCCGAATTCACCTTCGGACTTCCAACTCCTTCTTCCTTCACGCCAAAGCAGGTTTCCTTATTCCACATTTCCTCGTATTCAGGTACAGGAATATGAAAAAATGCAAGCGATGGGACAGGCTGTCCTCCATTCCACTGTGCGAAAGCATCCGCTTGCCTCGCAAACCATTCAATTTGATCACGATGAATCCAATCGTAGCCCTTAAGTAGAGGTGCGGCATAATCGCCTGAATCAAGAGCATATAAAATAACCTCCGGCTTGCCTTCACCATTCAAGATCGGGATCGTATAATTTCCAATTCCATGCAATTCCTCAGGACCAGCTTCCGATAAGCAGGTAGGATGCTCAAGCTGTACCTGCAACAGCTCCGATTTCGTTGTTCCATACTCGGCATCATGATTGCCAAATACAGCAGCCCATGGAAGTCGTCTTCCGCTTACAATCGAGACAGCATCATGAAAGGATTGTTTGGGATTACGGCAATGCTCGCTTTCAATCGTATCCCCGGTAAAAAATACAAGGTCGGGCTGTTCCAAATCCAGCACCGTCTGCATTAACTTAGCTGTCCTTTGATCAGGTTCCTCCCCATTTTTCCAATGCAGATCCGTAAATTGCACGATTGTAAATGTTCCTTCCGGACGAAAGTTCAGCGAAGTGCCTGGTCTCATTGAAGCTCCCCCTTTTTTCCAATTCATGCTTTTAATTTACCAGATGATTGTGTACTGTAGCTAATACAATTTTATCGTGCACCCATAAGTCAAACTGATGAGAAATTTGAGAGATAGCCCGCAGCAATAAAAATCCCCCGATCGCCCCTTGTTACAGGTACGGTCGAGGGAATAAAATGAGAGGCTAATTAGTATAATCATCGATGATGCTGCAGCCTTGCATGAAACGAACCGGCTTGCCAGGCGGCTGAAGCGGTGATAACGGATAAAACGTGTTTCCTTCGCATTCGTCGCAGGTGCTTTTATGACACTCCGACTGTTCCTCCAGCAGAGTACCGCACTGCGTACATCGTTTTGAAGCATACAATTCAAAAGGATTCATCGGTTCAACGGCCAACGTTCAACACTCCTTTAGTAGTATGATCTGTTACAATAACAGTTTTGATAATTATGATTTTATTATATAACAGTTAATCGATAAATGCGAGCGCTACCAATAAATTTTTCCAATTAATCTTTGAGTTTTATTCCATACAAAAAACCTGGCTGAAAGCCAGGTCTTTATTTAAATCCTGTATCTTTATGTATGAAGATTGAATAGATTCACCCCTTCGCAATTACCCAAATTGTTTGACATTTGGTAATACAATCATAATCTTAGTACCCTTATCCAACTCACTTTCAATCTGCATAGTTCCTTTGTGAGCTTCAATAATTTTTTGGCATACCATAATCCCGAGACCTGTTCCGGTTTCCTTTGTCGTAAAAAAAGGTTCCCCAAGCCTGGAAAGTATTTCTTGCGGAATTCCAGTACCATAATCGATAAATTGAATACCTATACTCTCTTCCGTGCAGGACATCAGAATGTCTATGTTTCCCCCATTAGGCATCGCTTCTATAGCATTTTTAAGAATATTTATAAATACTTGCTTCAGTTGATCTTGATTGCATATACAAGTGACATTTTCTTTGAGATTATACTTGATCTCTACCTTATTCATAATTGCTTGCATTTCCATGAATTGGATTACGTCATCAATAATTTTATACAGATCATGCTGTTGAAGCTCTACGTTTTGCGGCTTGGCGATGACCATAAACTCACTGACGATTTGGTTAATTCGCTCCAGCTCCACCTGCATGAGATCGATGTAGGCGTCATTTCTTTTTCCTGCTTTGAGCAGCTGGGTAAACCCTTTTAAGGTGGTAAGAGGATTTCTGATTTCATGGGCTACACCTGCCGCTAATTGTCCAACAATTGAAAGCTTTTCAGAGCGAATAATCATTTCTTCGGTCCGCTTTCGTTCGGTAATGTCTCTGAATACGGATTGAATTAACGGCACGCTCAAATGCTTGTATACATAAATGGAGCTTCCTTCGGTCTCGACGACTTCATTATTTAAAGTAATTAGCTTAGCTTCAACCAAGCTCAACTGAGAGTCGGTTTCCTTTACAAGCCGCATTCTTTCTCTAAAATCATCATGATAATCCGGATGGAAGAAGCTTAACAAAGACTTTCCAATCAATTCCTCGCGACTTTCAGCACCTAAGAGCCTAACTGCTGCATCATTAGCGTAAACGATCATTTCTCCATCGTGCGCAACTGTCGGTTCGGGAGATAGTTTCAATAGCATTTGATATCTGCGGTCACTTTCACGAAGTGTTTCCTCTGCTATTTTACGGTCTCTAATATCGTGGCACAGAAATTGCACCGCTTTTTTGTCTGAATACATAATCGGTACGCCTCGGGCTTCTATATCCAGGAAACTGCCATCACGCCGAACCATCCTTAGTTCAATCGTATTAGAGGGACTGCTCTCTGTTATCAACTGCTTTATCACCGCGGAAAAAGAATCTATCGAGTCTGAATGAACAAATTGCTCGACTGATTTTCCTATAAGTTCGTTAGCATCGGTAGCTGCAAGCAGGCTAACTGCGGCTCCATTTACAAACAAGATGCTGCAGTCCTCGCCATAAACAATAATTGGAGCAGGAGACAGCTCAACCAATTGTCTGAAACGTTCCTCACTTTCTTGCAATGCTATCTCCGTTTGTTTTCGTTCTGTTATATCCACACAGGAACCGATAACTTCTACTACGACACCATCCTGAATAATCGGCCTTAAAGAACTAATATAAGTAATCCCATTAAAGCTTGCTTCATAGTTCACATTCTCCATTTCATTGATCGCACGTTGGTAGTGGGCAAATAAGTTTTCTGACCCACTGCCTCCTAATATGTCCCATAATTCTTTACCAATAACCTGTTCAGGTCTTAATCCAAATCTGTACAGAAGTTCTCCGTCACATAAGGTTAATATGTATTGATTATTTATTTTTTTATATTTAAAGATGAGACCCTGCTGCTCTCGTATAGCCGTGGCCAGCTCTTCCTGCGCCTGGCGCAAATTTTGTTCTATCATTTTTCTTTGTGTAATATCCCTCTCTACTCCAACAAAACCGATGATGTTTCCAGCCGAATCCTTTAATGCCGATACCGTCACACTTACCGGAAAGATGCTGCCGTCTTTTCTGAGCTTGTAGGTTTCGAAGTCGCAAACCATTTGTCCGCTTGATACTTTTGCATGTATTTGCTTAGCTTCCTCCATCAAAAAGTCCGGCACCATAGGCATAATCTTACCTATTAGCTCCTCCAGCATCCACCCGTGCAATTTCTCAAATGCCTCATTCACATGAATAACCAAACCTTGTCTATCAACAATCACAATTCCGTCGGTCGTATGCTGGGCAAAGAAATCGAGAAGGTTTTGGACCGATTGCATTTCTTTATCCGTTCTGGTTTGAGCGACAGCGTCCTTAAACATCATAAGCTGCGCGGACTCCCCATGAAAAATCGTAGGCAATCGAGTCGCTTCCACATCAACGATAACTTGTTTATTTTGAATGAGTGAACGTTCTACTGCATAGAAAGGCATATCTGCTATTTTTTGCTCAGCAAATAGTTCAGAAATGAATTTTCCTGTATATTCCTCCGGACTGAAGCCTTCCATCATACGGACGAAAGCAGCATTCACATATAACACAATACTTCCATCATGGACCATAGTCGGCACGGCAGAGCCATCCAAAAGATTGCGGTTACATAACTCATAACCCGAGAGCATTTTACTCTTTCTTAATGTCTCTCTAACTTTTGGCAAGTTAATTCCTTTTCCTTTGATCCTCATATATGTCTATCACCTATACAGTATAGTATTTTTTATATTTTCTTTACTATACTACAATAAATAGCAGATATTCATTATGTTTTTTTCCAAACTTCAGCAAACGCCATTAGAAAAACAATTCCTTAATGAGAACTAATATCACTAAATGGGCCGGATAAAATGACAACCACAACCAACGTGGAACTGAAATCCTAATATCCAGCTTCGTTCCAAGCGTTAACCAAGCGGTAGATATGAGGCTGAAATGCTGATACAAAACTCCTTCACTCCACCAGTAATATATATTTAGTAAGAAATGGAGGGGTATGGACAAATTCGCAGAAACATAACGGTATATAAAAATGAGCAATAGAGCATAAATGCCATAATCGGCCGGAATCCAAATCAGCGTTGCTGCCGAAGCGCATAGAACTAATGTTTTCCCTATTTTATAAGAAATTCGATCAAGCAAATATAATGTCAAAATACAAACGAAAAAAGTCCCAATGACATTGATCTTCCATACATTAAAAGCCATAATAAACGGAATTTCTGATAGAAGGGCCAGCAGCCCTAATCGACGGATATAACCTTTAACATCCCCAGAATGCAGATATCCTTGAACAATTCCAAAGGCATAGAGCGGGAATGATATTCTGCCAATAACACGCAATCCCCATTGCTCCGGAAAAAATACAAACCCTATATGGTCAATTAGCATCGTCAGCATCGCCACAATTTGTAGAAGCTCCCGCTGCATGCCTAACGGCTTGATATTTAGTAAGGGTCTCTCCCATCCATTTGCATTTGCGGTCACAGCACCTGCTCCTCTGCGCATTTTTTAACAAATTCGTTGCGTTTTGTCAAAAAGCTGAGCATATATCGCTTGAGGAAAATAGCGTCCGCAGCCCTGCCGATAATGCCAAAAGGGGATGTATAATTAAAAGTATCGATCATCAAAGTTCCGTTATCTTGAGAAATAAATAGATGTTCATGCCAGAAGCGCTGAAAAGCCCCGCTAACCAACTCATCGACAAACCTGTGCGGTGAATCAAACTCAGTAATTTTTGCAGTCAACCTTTGTTTAATTCCAAAATGGACCGCTTCCCAGGTGACGGTTTCATTTAATTCTATGAGTCCGCTCAATCTTCCGGCGATAGCTTTCTCTTGAGTTTGGGACGCTGATTTCATATGTATATCTATACTTCTTGCTAAATCAAAACAAACTTGCACAGGAGCTTGAATGTGGACAGCCATTTTAATCACAGGCATAAGGTTTCTCCCAAGGATCAAATATTAAGTAATATCATGTTTCATTAGGTTTATTCTATCATGCAGAGTAAAGTCAGCAAAGTTTCATTGCGAGTATTCCAAGCGGAGTAGGGGCTAACAAATACTCTTTGCTAAGCACATTATAATTTACCGTGCATTTTATATAGAGAGTCTAAACGGAAATGGGGTGATCGAAATGGCTAGTGTAAAAGCTGTTCGTCAACCTGACTTAGTATTGATCAATTGGACAAGAAACCCTCTGGTTCCTGGATCTGCACGCAGAATTACTGCTGCTCGTATTATTGGCAATGCACAACCTTGCAGATTTACTTTGGTAAGGAATGGGTTGCTTATCAATGCCTTAAACTGCTTATTAGACCATGACATTGGCTTTAGAGTGGTATTCCAGAAAAAAACTTCAAGCATAAGCGGTTATATGTTGTTGCAACGTAATTGATAATTGGGCTGCTAGGGGGCAGCAAAAAGGCTGCTCCTTTTGGGGCTCAGAACGGAAATCTGGGGCTCGATCGACCTGCAGCGCCACAACGAGCACTCGGGGGTTCGGGGGTTCGGGGGTTCGGGCGCTTGAGCGCTTAACGAAGCCATTCGATTGCGTATCCGTTCCGTGCACAGCTCTGCTCAAGCACAATACGAAACCTTAAGAACAGCGCACACAGCTTATTGGATTCGAAGCCATCGCCTTTTCCCAAAAGCCTGCATTTTTACATCCTTTTAGTCTTATATCGATGCTTTTCTTGAATTGATGCAAAAGTGCATTTATTTTCTCATTCTCAGCTGAGCTGGAACGATTTCTATGAAAATGGATGTACTTTCGCAGGTATTTTCTCTGAACAGCAATTTCGACAGAAAAATAACTGCACTTTCGCAGCATTTTGTGTGGGCTGATGGTAGGAGGAGAGGCAAACATTGATTTTGAGGTTGCGCTCAATTTGTTCCTTTTTCTTACGTGGCTCTGCATCACCACTGACTTCAACGATACTGGTTCAATTAAGCTGCGAACTCAAGTAATAAGCACATTCTGAGTTAACACAACGGCTTCTCTTTGGCAGTCACGTACGGCTATTACCAGGAATCAGCTACTTCCATAACGTAGTTTTTTAATCATCCCTACCGCTCCTGCACTGCAACTATGGATCCTAAAAATTGAAGCAAAGTGCTACCAAATAAACTTGTGAGACGATAGGACTTACGGTTGGCGTATTTTTAAGCTAATAATTATCTGTTTTTAAGGCTGCGTTAATCTGAGGCGGTTAATCTTAAGACACATCCTAGATCACTATTCACATATAGTAAATCGGACTTACAGCTTAAAACGTTGTAGGTCTGATTTCCATTTTTGGTTTTTTTCGTCTTGGGCCATTTTCATACATACTCATGTTGATTCAGATTAGCACCACGTCAGCTCGACAACTGCTTGTGAACGACCTTTTACATTTAGTTTTTGCATGACGTACGTGATGTGGTTTGAAATACAATTGTAAATAAAAAGCACTCCAAATCAATGGGTTGGAAGTTGATTTAATGGGTCTTGAGTAACAAAATACTCAAGGTGTTCGTAAGTGTTATTTTAAAAGAAAAATGTGGAGGATTACCCCTGATGAATAAGTATCAAAAATTAACTAACCATCTAAATAATCAACTTAAAACGGATAATGAGAGCTTGAGTATTCATTTTTGGAGCACAGATCATTTCCTTGAAAGGATGGACCCTGCACAGGCTGAGGATTGGAAAGAACAGTTTATTATGAATATTGTCCAAATGGAAAGAGGTGAAAGTTAAATCCATGCTCCCTTATGTCCTTCCGTATTCAAACTTGTTCGCCGCTTTTTATCCTAAGCACAAACTTGCTCACATGATTAAATTCTGTGCCTGCACAATAAAACCCAACTCGATCAATCGCCTTATGCAACCTTTCATTCTCTTCCCGTAACCGCCTAATTTGCTCCGCATAAGCAGCCTTTTCTTTTTCGAATAATTCCTTTCTCAATTTCACCTATAAGGTAGCCAAGCCCTCCTCATGTTCCTCAATATTCAAAATATCATCCGTAACTAATTAAGTTAATCTGCGTATGATTTCATTGATGGAGCGTGAAAAAAATGGATAAAATCGGTTTTATTTATTATCGCTACTCTTGGTTGCTTTGTTCTGATATTGTTTAAGGTCTTTTTAAAAAGGATGATTTTTGATGTCCTCTCCGGAAAAGGGGAAGAAACACTTAGTACAAGGTTCTCTAAATATTCAGTGCTTTTATACTTTGTTATAGCTTTAGTCATAGTTTTGTACTTTTTATATTTTCGCTAGAAACGCCTATGCACGTTGAACGATTGCTTCTGCCTCATCGGGTGTCTTACCTTCATGTGCAGACTATAAGTTTCGGATAGATGCATTAGCAAGTGTGGTTCGTGTTGCAGCTCAGCCTGAGCAAATGTTGTTATAACGCAACGTTCGGTGAAGCCAGCGTATTTTGTGTAATCAGGAAACACTGTCGCAGGCATATCGCCTTCGTAACTCGCTCAATATCTATAGATCCATCCTTCTTCTTTAAACGACGAGTGGTCTAGCCACTACCAAACTTTGTATCACGTACCGCATACACCCGCTCACCCACCACGCCACATACTTCGAACGTAAGAGACTCGCAGTTCCCCTCCTGCAAACAATCGTGTTTTTATGAAACCCATTTAAGCAACCGAGTTCAAAAACGAAATATGTATGGACTTGAGAAAATGAATAATTCAGTTATTACATTTTAGAAAAAGCAAAGAACCTTCTCTGTGCGCATCCGTAAGGATCACGTAGAAAGAAGGCTGGGCGTATTGAGTGTGAAATAATATCAGATTTGTAACTCCCCAAGCTTTATCAGCTCGACAACTGCTTGTGAACGACCTTTTACATTTAGTTTTTGCATGACGTTGGATATATGGTTACGCACCGTTTTCTCGCTGATAAACAGTTGCTGTGCGATATCCTTGGTTGTTTTGTCCTGCACCAACAGTTCGAATACTTCGCGTTCACGATTGGTTAGTAAAAATTTGCTTTTTTGGTCGCTGCCCTTCAAGTGTCACCCCTCCTTGCCCGGGTTTTTGTATCATTTCAAGGTGTAGGGATACAGTCAAGTTAGTTTATGAAGGGCAGTAACTAATGGTGCAGTGATGCGGAAAAATGGGCATTTCATTAGCCTTCTCATAGTCACCTATGTCTGACAAGAGCCTCTATTCTACCTAAGCCACAGCAGTGGTTGACGAATGGCAATATTCCGGCGAACCTCCATATCCAAAGGATCAGGATCAAGACTCGTCCACAGCTCGATGAAATCCTCCTGCTCCAACGCGAGTCCGGCAAATAATAGCAAAGATACTTTAGCTGGCCATCCGTCAAAATGCTCAACATCCGGAGGATACGGCCAAGAAGCTTTATCCTTCATGTATGGGAACAGGTAGGATAGTCCTTTGGCTATCCCACGTCCGTCCGGCAGCTCATAGGTCCACAGGTTGTCCTCTGGAGTAGATAGAATATGGCATAATGTGACCATATTATCCAGCACGAAGATAGCGTAACCGTAAGGCTTCGTACGCGCAAGCTCGCGTGGAAAGCTTCCATCCTGTGCCATCTGATCAGGGAGGATCGATTCCTTATATCGCTGTCTGCAGAACGAGAGCATGTCTTCATTGCCGGTAAACCGAGCGAAGGCCGCGGCTTGAACAAACCAACAAACTCCGTGGTTGTTGTCCGCATTCATTTCCTCTATTCCATTCTCATGAGTACTCATCCAGACCAAATAATCGCTGAACCATTGCTTCAATCCCAAATAGATTTCTTTGGTCATAGAAGGCGAAGCTTGAAGGGCTTCTATGGCAGCAGGCACATCGATTAGATGCAGCGTATCGATGATACCAATGCCTCTGCCGGAGCAAATGCCGGGGATCGCTTGTGCGTACAGCAGATGCGGGTTCATCTTGGTCGCTTCATCCAGGAAAAATTCGCATAGCATCTGGATCGCTTTCTGTGCGTAAGCCTCATCCGCACTTATTACATATGCGGAAGCCAAATTTGCGACATGGGTTCTCATGCTGCGCAAAAACATACGATGGCTGTCAAAATTGCCAGGGTTGCTTTCACCATCCCGACGAATATAAGGTAGGCCATCCGATGTATCGGGGTTCGGCCACCAATAGTCACCATTGGAGTAATAGTCATGAGGTCCGCCCTCGCTTTGCGGAGCAACGGCATCTGTAATATGGATAGGACACGCTGCCAGCGATGCATCGGCATGCTTTCGAATCCATTCATCGTCAAATAGTGAAGGGCGCTTTTGCAGTGTACCCTTAATGAGTGTATTCATAATTAGATCCTTTCCCTTCAAACCATATTTAGCTGCATCTCAACAGCGCTAACTTTTCCTTTTTCCTGATAGGTTGTTTTAGCTCCACTAAAAGTATAAAGCAATGGCTGCCCGCCGAATATAGATTATCCTCAGTTGTTTTTTGCTTATCTTCATTTCTTACACCCGATTCCACACAAAAAAAAGCGCAGCCTGCCTAATAAAGTATGACAGGATGCTCTCGTGAGTTTTAATTATTGCTGCTCGATTCTCCACTCGTTGGCAAAATCAAGCTCCAAAATAATGTCCTTACCAACTGCATTAACAAGAGATTGCCGATATTGGGAAGGTGTCACCCCAAGCCGTTTTTTTAGCATCTTACTTAAATACGGAAGCGTCCAGCCAACTTTCTCAGCTACCTCCGTAATCGGCAGTGCAGAAAATTCCAAATATTCCATAGCTTTCTCGAGTCGAATTTCCTGCAAAAACTGGATCGGTGGCATTCCCGTTATATCGTTGAATATTTTGACCAAATAGTTCGGATTAAAGCCAAATTGATCAGCTAACAGCTGGGGTGTAATTTTCTGGGCAAAGTTCTCCTTAACATAATGGACAATGGGTTCGTTACCATTAGTTGAAGGATATAGCGAAGCATAAGGACCCGATTGCTCCAAGGCAGATCCAGCTTCATGAAGAAGCGATATTAGAGTGCTTTTAAACCCGGCTTCGATTCGCATAGGATGAACGGAGTCCGGGTTGCGCATCTGCAGCAAGGACATCTTATACCATTGCTTAATTTCAGGTAAAGCAGTGCCTTTGCAAGGGTAATACGAGGATTGCTCAGCGAACGCATTTATCATCCGCTCGTCTGTCAAATGGAATTTAAAATCAAGGGTTACAGCTTGCTTTTCAAACTGAAAGCTATGCGGTATCCCCCTGAGAAATAAGTAGGCCGAGCTTTCTTTGACTGGATGACGCTGCTCTCCGATCCATACTTCTCCGCTGTTGCCGGATAATATTACAAGCAGCTGATCGTAGTCACTATGTTGATGCGCTTCTACACGGCTACCTTCCGGATAATCTATCCTTGCAGTCCATAGCAAGTGCAATCGCGAGTCTCTTAAAGCTTTCATGCTCATCATTGCGCCTTCCGGATTAATGATTCCCTCTTAATTCGTAAGCTGCTTTTTTTCTAAAGCTGGCTCTTGTCGAGCTGTACAATATTTACAGCGAACAGCCTGCTCAGGGATTTCTGATAAACATTCCGGGCATTCCACCATGATCTTTTTCGGCTCAGGCTTGTCCTGCTGCTTTTTGCGCAGCCTGTTCAATTGCTTAACTGCAATGAATATTACAAAGGCCACAATTAAAAAATCAAGTATCGTATTAATAAAAAGGCCGTAATTAAGTGTCGGAGCCGTAGCTTCCTTGGCTTTTGCCAAGCTTTCGTAGTGAACCCCGTTCAAGCTGATAAACAGTTCTTTAAAATCTACTCGGCCAAGCAGCAATCCGATCGGCGGCATAACTATATCATTAACTATAGACGTCACTACCTTGCCAAAAGCGCCTCCGATGATTACACCAATAGCTAATTCTATCATGTTGCCCTTCATTGCAAATTCCTTGAATTCTTTTAATATCTTGGATGGCATACTATACTTCCTTTCCATAAAAATAAGTTTTAATATTCATCTATGATAACCGATTTTTAATCTCAGGTCGATGTAGCTCTCACTAGGCGGTTTCTATAGGTTGAATAGAAAAAACCACTCTGAACCGTTTAACGGTTTTCGGAATGGTTTTACGACTGATATGTCTTATATGGATTTGTTTAATGGGTATAATCTATTTACGGATAAATTGTTCGGTAAGCATTTTGCCGCATGAACCGCCGTCCACAATACCGATGCCAATCTCTGTGAAATCCGCGCTCAAGATTTTAGCTTTGTGGCCAGGAGAGTTCATCAATGCTTGATGTGCCGCTGTTACAGTTTGGTTGCAGGCTATATTCTCTCCCGCTGACGAATAGCTGATTCCGAATTGCCTCATCATATCAGTGGGCGAGCCATAGGTCTCAGATTGATGGGAAAAGTAATTGTTGTCCACCATATCCTTACTTTTCAGCCGCGCTGTATTAGATAATTCCATATTTATAGTTAGTGGGACTAGCCCCGCTTCTTGTCTCGCTTGATTGATCAGATCGACCAATTGCCGTTCTTGAGCTGTCACCCCAGTGGATGAGTCCGGGGCAGGCGCAGGTTCAGGTTCGGGAGTCGGATTAACTTCTCGTTTGGGTGCAGATTCTGGTCCGGGAGTCGGATTAACCTCCGGTTTGGGTGCAGGCGTAGGGGTTGGAGTTTGCTTTTTGGCAATTTTGGCATTGCCGTAAGCCCATAGAATCGACTGAAGCGTCTGATCATCTACTGTCCCTGTAATCGGCAAACCATATGCCTTTTGAAATAGCTTAACGCTGGATTCCGTAACAGCACCATAGTATCCCGTGACGTTTCCCGGAAAATAGCCAAGCGATTTCAGCATCCCTTGGATTGCATACACATCAGGCCCTTTAGCTCCTTTACCAAAAGCAAAGGCCGTAGTATTAACAGACAGGAACAAGAGCAGACAAAGGACCACGGTGAGGCAGGTTTTACTCCTTCTCAGCTTGCCGAACATGGTTCAATACCTCCATGATTGGATTTGCGTTCATTCCAAGCATCCCCAAATATGCCGCCTTCTTATGCAAAAATAAACCAAAAACCTGGTCAGAGCCTACTTAGCTCTGACCAGGTTTTTGGTTTTGCTGCATCACCGCTAATGATTAACGAGCTGCTTTGCGTTTGGATAAAGCAATCAAGAGTGATACAAGTCCTAATAACAACGCTGCTATAGATAAGTACAGCGGTGTTTGCGATTGATTCTGCATCGCTGGAGCAGCGGCAGTTCCTGCTTTTGCTGCATCCCCAGCAGCTGCCGCAGGGGTAGAAGCATTGGTATTGCCATGGCTATCAGCAGTCGCTCCTGAAGGCTTAGGAGTCACTTTAGTGACAGATGCCGGTTTATCAGAGCCGTCCGCCCCTACCCATTCTACAACACTTCCGTCTTTATAGGTTTGGTAGGCTTTCCAACTAATGGCCGTTGCAGCATCTGCTACTTTTCCTTGCATATAGAACTCCCCGAATTCTGTTGACGACAAGCCTTCTCCGGTAGCAGTCCAAATCACACCGGTAATTTTGCCGGAAGCGTCTTTCGTCAGCTCGTATTTCCAGCCTGGCTTCGGCTCAAACCGGGATACGGAAACTGCGTCCAATGGAAATTTTACTTCCACTTTAACTGTCGGAATATCCTTTTCAGAAGGCACTCGAACAGCAAACTTCTCATAAGACCCTTGTACAGCTTCTTTAGGCAATACAGTGACATGTGCGCTGGCAACTCCCGCTCCAATCATAGAGAACAGCAAGCAAAATAAAATGATTCGACTTGTTTTTTTCATAGTAAACATCCCCTCAGGTATCGTGATTTCCTAGTCTTACTCTACTGCATCCAAGATGCAATGAATATGACTCCTTCGGGCTATTTGTACATTTATTTATGACCAAACGGTGTCAAGCCGTGGCGGAAAGCGTATGCGGTCAATTGGACCCGGTTCTCAAGCGACAGCTTGGCTAATATATTTTTAATGTGATTTTTGACCGTATTTTCGGTTATCATCAGTTGTTCCGCGATTTGCCTGTTGCTCTGGCCGCTGGCCACACACATGAGAATTTCTTCTTCGCGAAGAGAAAGCACGCTTGGCTTGGACTCCATCGCTGCATGAGCCTGACCTTTGCCAGATCGGAAAAGATGAAATAATCGATCTGCCATTCCTCTGGATATTTCACTATTATCGTCCAGCAGTCCTTTCAAGTATACGATCCACTCGTCTGGATCCATATTTTTTAACAAATATCCCTGAGCTCCATTCTGTATAGCTGTAAACAAATCGCCCACGTCATCAGAAACCGTCAGAATCACAATTTTGGTCCTTGGACTCAGCTGCTTTATTCGGCGTGTAGCCTCTAGTCCACTCATCCCCGGCATTTGAATATCCATCAGAACTAGATCAGGCAGCAGCTCACGGCATAATTGAACAGATTGTTCACCATTCTCGGCTTCCCCAACAATTTCAAATCCCGCTTCCCCATCAAGCAAAGCTTGAACAGCCCTGCGTGCCAATGGATGATCATCGCTTATTAGTACCCTATAGTTCATTTCCAACTTGCAGCACCTCTTATTTCCGGCCCAGAGATTCGAATAGAGGTTCCCCCTTGGGCCAATGATTCAACTGTCATATTTGCATTTAGCTGAGCGGCATGCTTACGCATAAGAGAAAGACCATAGCGGTTCGCGTCCGCCTGCTCCCCTCTGCCAAGACCAACACCATTGTCGCGAATTTCGAGTCCCCAGCCGTTACTACTCTCTGCCTGAAGCTCAATATAAGCGTGGTCCGCCTGGGAATGCTTACGAATATTAGTGAATGCTTCACGAATCATTGCAAAAATCTGCACCTCCGCCGACAGCGGCACCAGATTGGCTGGAAAATCAATCTTCCGCTCGACAGCGATACCGGTAATTTTACACCATTCATCGAGCCAAGAAGCCAAACGTGTTGTAAGAGATGTTCCTTCCTCAGGCGAGGTACGGAGATTAAATATCGCCTGCCGCAGTTGCTCATCAATCTCTGAAACTGCTGAGCGAGCCTCTTTAAGCTCACCTTTTTTCAACTGGACATTTAGAAAAAATAAGATTTGTGCAATATTATCATGAAGTTCTTGCGCTAGTCTTTCCCGCTCTACATAAACAGCACGGCGGGCTTGTTCAGCTGCCAACTTCTCATTGCTGCGGACTATACTGCGAAACATCCATGTCGCAAACAAATAAGAAAGCAGCAGTGTAATAAGAGTGATGTAGAAATTCCCTGCTTCCATCGAGAGATACTCAAGCAAGTAATCATGACGTATATATTCGAAGCCGCCTATGATGAAGGGTGGGAGAAGAATAGTTAACAGCTTCAGCTTACCAAGTGACATTCACACTCAACTCTTTTCAAGTATTCTATAGGTCAAAATAGTACATCTGCAGATGCCACACCCTCTTGTTCTGCATCCGCATTTGTGGAGTGCTCATCTGATTTCAAGACACAGATTCGTGCAAGCTGCAACACTCCCTCGATTCCCTTGAGCGTCTGCTCAAACAGCTCCACGTTCGAAGGATATGTGTCTAATAATGCTCTCACTCCGAGGCGCTCGACGCATTCCCTGCTAACTATAATATCACGTCCAACACTTAATCCCTGCGTTCGTGATGCCAGATTAACCGTTCGTCCGAAATAATCCAGAATGTGATTGGAATTAACGACAATTGCAGGTCCATGCTGCAGCCCGATTTTGATTACAATAGGCGTTTCAGATGGAAAGTTCTTGTTAAATTCGTCCACATGTGTTTGGATGTCCATCGCTGCCTTCACAGCATTCTCGGGATATTCAAACACGGCCATTACCGCATCGCCAATTGTTTTTACAATGGTCCCTTTATTTCTGTTCACCCATTCCTGCAAAAAGTCAAAATGCTTCCGTACTTGCCCATATGCGTGGGCATCTCCTACATGCTCGTAAAAAGCGGTTGAGCCCAATAGATCGCTGAATAACAGAGTTACGCTCTCGATACTTACCTGCTGCCCCGGAGCAAGCACTTCAGAGGAAAACATGCTGCGAAATTCATGCATCGCCGTAACTTTGGATGCGGTGACCGCATCCTTCCAGCTGCAATTCTCAAGCACTGCAATAATCGCAGAAGAGCTCTTATTAACAAGCTTCAAAGCACTTCCTGGCTTCGGCATTTGAAGTGCAAGAAAAGACCATTGACTTCCATCATAATGGAGCAATGTTTCATCTTCAGTAGTTGAATTCGAACCATCAAATAACGGCTCCTGAAAAGGTGATCCATCCTCAAGCCCTTCTTTGTTCTCTTGTTGAAAATACAGCGTATGATTGGATCGCAGTACACGAAGCCTTAGCTCCTCTTTCACATCCGGATAAAAAATAGTCTTGGATGAACCAGCCGGTATCTCCAATTGAACATGGATATGAGGTGTAATCATCGGCCCACCAATGCAAAATATTTGCTTGTATGCACGACGGATATTGGGATGCACCGAAAAGCAAAGCTCAACATATCGATCAAAAGCAGCTTCATAATTAATGCCGCAAAAATCACAGTGGTACTGGGGCTGAAGCCCCGACATCGTTACAGCTCCCGCCTTCGGTACACGGCAGTTCGGACAAATCAGATGCCAGCTAAGATTTGTTAGCCCTAGCTTGGTTGCATATAAGAACAATCGCAGCACAGCCTCGCGATCGACTCCCCAGCGAGCAGCAAGCTCATAGGGCCGCATATCCACTACTTCATCGTCTCCGCTGGCTTTCAGATGCTCCTTAAAGCATAAGAGCATTCGCGAGTCTTCGAAACCTTGTCCCAACCCACTGAGCAGCAGTTCCAGCTCCGTATTATTTACGACAAAGTTGGATTTCGGCTGCGGCAGCAAATATTCTTTTTCTTGTCCTGCCAGCTTTACACAGCTATGCAAATATTTCATAGTATTGCGCATCGAGCTAATTCCAACGATAGGAATAGCTACAATCCCTGCTGCATTTGCCGGAGTAAACTCAGCAAACAGCTTCACAATCGTTGCTCTTGAACCATCAGATAAAACCGTTTCCGCATCTCGCAGCTCTATACCGCCAAAGAAACGCTTTAGTGGCCCTCCCCGATATTCACGAACCACATCATATCTTTCATTCCTTACCCATTGAAAAGGATGCTCCTGCCACTTCATTGGAACAACCCCTGCCACTTTAGCCGTTAACTCCTGAATAAAATCGGTAGTTTGAAAACGAAACGACTTAGTGCGAATTGGGAAAAGTCCTATGACACGATTCAAATGGTCCGTATTACTCAGCAGCTCCCAAACTCTGTGACGGGACAAAGCAAATTCCTGTTCAAATACGTGTTTTTGTGCAGGCAACGACATGATCCGATCCCCCGACTCGCTTCTCGATTACTTACTCCCATTATACACCGAAAAAGCAACAAACCTCGGGATAAAAATAACATTACTATAAACAACAGCTCCAATTTCTCAACGTCTTTTGCCAATATGGATAACGCAGCTCACTACAAATGGGATAGCAGATTTACTCTTTTCTTACGCTGCTTGCAAAATCAGTCCAGGCATTTTTCACCGTTATGGTTCGATTTACCGTCTCCGTATGTCCATTCGGCCAAACAGCTGTGAATTGAAATGTATACATAGCGTCAGGCAAGTTCTCAAAATCATCCCTCTGCAGTTTCCCTGTCCATAAGGTATGATTAGTAGAACTAAGCTCGGTTCGCAGCTCCATATAGGACATACGCACACTTACTCTCGCTGCGGCTTCATTGGTGTCAGCATCAAGCACAAATGCCTCTCCTGACCAAAACATATCCGAAGGTCGCGGCCGTTCTGCGTCGCCTGTGCTGTGCAGATTGTAAGATTTCCGTTTCTCCTCCCACACCACTGTATGCTTAACAAAGGCTTCCAACAGCAAGTCCCCTATTCTTACTGTTTTTGTCACAGTGTCCGCGGCTCCATATGGATCTGTTGCCGTTAAAGTGACCATATAATCTCCGGGATGAAAGTCCGTGGCTGTCGCTGGAATAATTGCATCCCCTGAAATCTGTGTCGAATCATATTCTGAGCCACTGATATGCCAGCTGAATGTTAAAGGATCTCCATCAGGATCAGTGGAACGATTTAGCAGTATCACTTCGTCTCCTTCAAAAGCAGGCTGAGGCGTCCACACAAAATCCGCTTTCGGTCCACGATTAATCATCATCCAGGTCTGAGGAGACCAGTTGGATTCAGATCCGTATTGGTCCCATACCTTTACGCGAACGCGCAGCTTCTGACCTGCGGGGATATCCGTTGGTACGAGATAACTCCCCGCAGCTGCCGCTGTCCCCTGCCATACTTTACCACTGTCGGCAATCATCATATTGTTGGCTTCATTGGTAACCTGGATTTGGAAGTAATAAAATACAGCTCCTGGATCCGGATCGCTTTGGCTCCATGTTAACGTTGGCCTTACAGTGTTGACGATGGTTGGTGCTGTTTGTGAGCCGTAAGGATAGCTCATGTAAGCTACCGGGGGGCTATTGGTTGCCATCCAGCCAATATTGCTCCAGGGAGACCATGCCTCACCATCGCTAACCCGAACCTGGGACTGATATTTCTGTCCCATTGTTAATGGGACATCCATCGTCCACGCCCAGCTTCCCAATGGTGTATCCATCACCCTATTGGTTACACATTCCACGCAGTTGCCCCACTCATCTTTCGTTGATAAGTCGAAAGTAGAATAAATGGTGCCTGGATCGGGATCAGCTTGATTCCAGTGAATCGTCGGCAGCAAGCTAACTGGGCTTGGCGCTGCGTAAGAACCATTTGGAAACGTAAGCTGTACGGTTGGTGGATTGTTTGGCGCTACCGGGATCGTAACCATGATGGTTTCTTCGTACCAATCAGACCAAGCATTGTATTCATCGGCAACCGCCATAGCTACGGTATAAACGCCAGTTTCCAGCGGCTTAACCAGCTTGGCATCAGCGCGTGTGCCGCTTGGTGTAATGTAATAAAATTTTTTCTTTGTTATCCCGTGTAAAATACCTTGTGCTGTCTCATAACCGCTTTGGCAGCTGCTCACGTTATAGCAGCGGTCTGGATCATAGCTGTAATCGGTCCAAGTGACGAAATTGTAGCCATCCAGCCCTAACGTAAATTTAGCAATGGGTCTGCGGTGAACGATCAGGTATTGCGAGTACCAATCCGAATATTTGGAGTGTTCGGCAAATGTAGGATCGCCCCAAGCCAACAAGTGATCCGGATGCGGATCATCGGGAACACGGTAATCGACCTTATACACGCCCACTTTATCGAAGTTCAGAATTGGACTTGTTACCACTTGTCCATGATGAACAGACAGTCCGGATTTCCCATCCCCAGCATCCAAAAACTTCGTTGTATCAACATGTGCATATTGCCATTGGGTAGATGCAATGAAAGCTGGATCATGTTCGGGATCGGTATATGTTGTCTCATACGTTACATCCGTATCTACAATCGCTACGCCTGGCGTTGGTGTGACTAAATCAGCATCCGTCCATAAATACGTTATGCCTTTAAATTCAGCGTTGTCAGCCACGGAGTAAGGTCCCATCGTTCCCTCACTAAAGGTATTGTCGTACAAATCCAAGACTAACCCGCCATTTTCATAGACCTTAATATGGTTGGTGGTCAGTTTCACTTTGTAGTTCATCCATGTTTCGGATAAAGCTGTACGGTTTACCTTCCCTAGCACGGTTTTACGGCCATTTACGATCTTGACGAGCTGAATATATTTATAATGAGATTCTACGCGGTACATATTCTTAGTGTCCTGAATCCGAAAGCTTACCCCTGCGTGATAATTGGAATAGTTAACGTCATGCATGAGCAAATTCCATGCAATCGTGCCTCCAACGACTCGCTGCGAAGATGGATTGAGTAATTGTCCATACGTTATAAATTCATTGCTGTATGGTGTTTGGTCTTCACTAGGAACGTACTCATTCAAATAAATAGTGTTTTGCTCCACTGGAACGGGATCGGTAAAATCAAGATATTGATTATTGTTCAGAAACAAAATTTTCTTTTGATCCGGCATCACAGGAGTAGTCGTATTTATAATTTGGTTAGCCCCAGCGTCATATAAATTGGTAACCTGATAGGTCGGTGTTACCCAACAATTGCAGGCATTGTCCGTATCGTTATCATAATAGGGTGTTCCTGCTACAGTCGTTGCCTTGACAGCATATCCATTTTGGAAGGTACCTTCCTGCTCTTTTAGAAAGTCCATATAGTCGTAGGGCTTGGTTTGTGTCACGGCACCCGATGCGATGTTTTCATAAAAAGTACCGCTACTACGAGGAAGATATCGTCCATAATCCTCATCCCAATAGTAATTCGTACCACAGCTGAACATAGCATATTTGGCATCAGCCGAAATCCCTAAGAATGCCGTGCAATCCGTTCCCGATATCGCTGTTTTCGCATAGCTCGGCATCCCTGTATTCCCATCCCAGCGAATCAGTGCGCCTCCTGCGTAAGAGTAATAATTTCCTTTCGCATCTGTCGCTTTGTCTAGTATGGAGCTACTCATGATATATAACATGGACTGGGAAATTGTAGAGCTATTAAACAAATTCAAATTACCACCCAATGCTGGGACTGTATCATAGGTTTCCGTTTTGTACGGAGTTACTAAATGATCCGGTTTGAAGGATTTAATCGTTCTTGTTGCCGTATTAATTTCTTTATAGTCTGAATTAAACTTCAATCTGGCGTAACCAACTAAAGTGTTCTCCCCATTGCTAAATGTCGGTGGTGATCCGCTAGTACCTACGTTCGTTGAGTTATTATAATTAGATGATGACCATTTCGTATAGACGCCAGAGGCATTTTTAGCGGTTACCAAATTCCGTAAATCACTCAGCTTGTATCTTTCCCAGCTTTCACTTTGAAAGTAAAACGGATTGGAAACCCAAGATTCAGAACGAACAATAAGTAATTCTCCAATGTCTTGCCTAACCACCAAACTACTATTAAGAAAGCTTGTCGGAATCTTTATTGGATTATGTGTCGGTCCAACTAGATAGTAGTTAGCAGAACCAGGCCCTAAGCCGGGAGTGGTATTTATAAATTCATTATTTCCTATGGACACGATACCGAGGCTGTGATTCTGTCCATAACCATCTATCTTTATTTTCTTCTTGTTTAGTGCAAAGTTTCCGGAACCCAATGGCAATGAGAATTTAAACTGATTCGTTAAACGTCTTGCGCTGATCAGCCTGCCATCTGAGGTCACGCTCCAGCTATTGAAGATCGAGGGCTTATCTAAGCTTGTGTTCGTCCAATTGGCCAGTGCGTTAGCAGGATAGGCAGTCACATTGACGGGCATAGGTTCGGTTGCAATACCTGTAACGGTAAATTCGGTTTCAGGATTATCATTGATGACTTGAACCCTATAGTCCTTGAAAGCACTTTTCCCTCCTGCTCCATCGACTTCAGCTTCTACGGCCTCTACTCGAAAGCAATAATTGCCTACACGATTCGGCTGGAAAGGAAAATATTCATTGTCATTGGAAATATTCGTTTCGAGTGGATTACACATCCCACTATTGTAACGATCATAACCATAAGAAACTGTATACTTGGCAATCGGATCTCCATCAGGACTGTAAGCCAAATTCTTAAACCATTTTTGAACCCTCGTAATCGTAGCCATGTATTCAAAGTCTATGATAGGAGGCGCATCCGGATAAACCGTAATGCTGTGCCTAGCTGGAGTCTCCGATTTCAGACCTGTATTATCATATACATGCAGCTCTACCAGTTCCTCCCCCGGTGTCATATACCTTGTATCCGGTCCAAACCAGTTCGTCCATTCATCAAGGCTATGGTTAATGGAGCGACCAGGAACTTTCGTAAAACTGCTGAGAGCGTCAAGCGGTGGAGACAACTTACGTCCTTCCTTAACTGATGTAGCTCCTTTGATCACCGGGATTGGCTTTTTCCCTTCTACGTATAGGGTCGTACATGAAGGAGTCGATGCCATTTCATCGATATCATAGGCGGTTACACAAACTTCATGGTACCCCTCAACCGTTGCTTTAAAACCCATATAGTTTTTTTTGTTATATGGCGCGGTCCAATTATTGGCGGCTGGCAAACTACTCGTCCATGCAGTCTTTGAAAAGTCCCATAGACGGGTTTCCGTATTTTTGGACTCCTCGGTCACTTTAATATCGACAAACTCATCTTGTGTCACGGATCTCGTTGGTTCATTACTGCCGCTGCGGAACCAATCGATTTTAATGGTCGGCCGCTCTTTGTTTGGATCGGTTATGATCGTAAACGTTTTGGGACCGACTATTTTGGTCTGGCCGCATGTTGTATTGATTGTCATCGAGACACTAACAACGCCAAGTCCAATATTTCCGCCATACACCTTCATGCCGGTATCAAATTCGAAAAGATGAACATCATCTTTGGATGTTAAGGGTCTAGGCGCATAATACCGATTACCAGCCGTTTGCGTATAGACGAATTGATGGGAAGCATAGGAGCAGTTGCCCGTTATTTGAATGTTTTCCGGTATTAATAGGTTCCCTGACCTCCATATTACGGTGGTCTTACTCATGGAAAAATCCCCGGTGATGGTAACGGTTGGATCAACTGGTGGAGTGCTGTCGCATGTGCTTTTTGCCGTGACATCAATAATTTTGGTATTATTGTTTTCATCTTCTTCATTGATATCGTTATTGCTATCTACAAAGACGGTAAATGACTTTGTACCTGCTGAGGAGAATGTATAGTTAAAGGTTCCTGTTGCGGGTTGATTCGTAGCTATTCCCGATGGATAGCTATGGGTGACAACTTCCGTGCTGTCAACCGAAATTTTTACTTTAAAGGACTGATTGGTTGACACGCCTTGGTTGTTGATTTTATATGTATAAGATTTCGATTCCCCAACTTTTATGCAAGCTGCTGGGGGTGTGATGGAATCGACAACGAGATCCGGTTTTGAATCAACCGGAGCATCTTTATAGGTAATTTCTATATGATCGGGATAAGTATAGGTTTTGGCACGAATGTTTACATAAAAGGCTGCATAGTAGACCATTAATTTTGCTCCAGGCAGTCCAAGATTCTTGAATTCGCCCTCATGATCAAAGACTTGCTTGTACCATACCGTATAGTTATCCGAATCATGGGCAACGGTTCGGTTGGAATTTACTACGGTTGTGTAATCGGTTTTACCGCTTGCTATTCCTTCCCCATCTGGACCGCTAATTTTGTCGTTATCATTTATTGTTACATCAAAGGTCATTGAGCTTACATCAACGATGGTTGAAGGTAAATCCGTTGTTCCATCTTTATATGGTGTATCTCTTGAAGCACTCAAAGATAATTGATCATCGGTACATCCAGGATATTTAGGCATTGCTGTTCCGTTCACAAGTTCAGTTTCGGTAGAAAAGCTTGGAACTGGACAACTCCCCCCATTTTCGTACCAACCATTACCGTGTGTTGGATCGTTAACCTTATAGCGGTACCATGCATAATAACCTTGTGCTGATTCATTATTTGCAGATATTACATTTACAGGTGTGCCAGTCAAATTAGCAGTTCCATTCCAAGAGACTTTATTAGATGCTTCAGGAATCGTCCCTTTTTGAACACCGTCTTTAAACAACTTCACCTGATCAATTAATTTCCCTGTACTAGCCGAAATATGAATGGTATCCGTTGTTAAGGTGTTGTGTTTGCTATAAATGGTTTGGTAGCCAGCTAAAGTGCCATCCGAACTAAAGGACAGTGGAATCGATGTCTCTGCTGCTGCTTGAGCAATATTATCGTTCACTAACAGATTAATGGGGAACAGCTCAAACAGCATCAGAAGAATCATGATGAATGCAAATTTTCTCAAGTTAGTAATCCCCTCCCCTTATTCAGTTGGATCGGTAGCAACTCTTACCACATATTTGCGTGAAACATTATTCCCCCCATATACTGGTGCCAGTAATGAGATTTTAATTTCGGAGTCTAGTTTATAACCTGATTTGGGAATAATTACAGCTGGAACATCATCAAGTTGATTAATAAAAATGGAACCTGGTTGATTTAGATCTCCTTTAACAAATGCTTGGCGGTCTGGAGTTTGGATTCCAGATATTGAGAAATTTAAGCTGTCTCCTTTTACATATATCGATTCGTCATAGTTATATACGGTTCGTCCCTGAAAATATAAGACATAGCTGTCCATGTAATCTTTTACCGGATAGCCTTTGGTTCTAGGCACGAGATTGTGCCAACGCAAGGTATCCATATCGGGCAACAAACCAATATTAGGATCATTTGGATCCCCCAAATCAATGGCAACAAGTCCATCCAATTCCCCACGGTAGTTGCCATCGGCCGTTTGCACGAATAAATTATCGGATTTCCAAGTATTTGCTGGAAATTGTTTATTGATATCAAAAAACTGAGGCATCATCGTAAAAATATTCGTCTTATGCCAAACAATTTCAGCTGCAGAAGTCGCATATTTATCCGTTGACAACTTTTCTCCTGCCTTTAACTTCAGCATCCGTTCAATAACCGTAATCGCCTGCGCCCTCGTAGTCGGCTGATCCTCCCCAAGCGTACCTTGATCATCCAGTCCGTTAATAATCCCCTTGCTTGTCGCCAAGTACATCCATTTCAGCGGATCATAATTGGCTTGTCCAGTACCGCGAACGGCAAGACGTGACATTTCACCTCTCGTAATAGCGCCATCAAAATCCGCAAACTCATCCTTCTCGCTCAATCCATTAGCAATTGCTGCATCCAGAAACGGGCCGTACCATGCAGAACTGACTGATAGGGAAGTTGATTTTTTATATCCCATAGCATCTACCGCTAACTTAATAAATTCAGCCCGGGTCACATTCGCGTCTGGCTTGAAGGTACCATCGGGATACCCATCTACATATCCTTTTGAAACGGCTGTTGTTATGCTCTCCTTTGCCCAATGGCTATTAATATCGCTAAAATTTGACGTACCGTAGGCTTGACTTGCAACCAAGAATGACAGAGCCGCGGTAATGGACAAAATGATTTTTTTCATAACAATTTCGCTCCTTATAGGTCAGTGAACCCCAAAATTCATAATAAAAAAAGCACCCCAAACATAGGTTTAAAACCCTCTGAATGGCGGTGCTTCCGTCCTATGAATATGAAATTACCATATACTCATTCCAAAATTTCCCTTTATTAGTCAATAATACCCGAAGACTGTCTGTTTTTGCAATAACGAAATATAGCATCATTCAATCATTTCAGCCACTTTTTGAACAGGCATATCATTCTCACCTAAGCTAAGCTATTCCCCACACTGCTGAAGCATCATAAGCCCAACCATATGATCCGTCCCATCGCTAAGCGCATAAAAAAATAAATCCCGAACCCTAAGACTAGGTGTCAATAAATAAGTATCGCGGTAATGCCGAATAGCTGCACGCTCCAAGCTCACGGTTTGCCGCAGGCCATCCTTATAGGTTGTGAAAGTTTGGGGCAGTGGTTGCACTGAAGGCTCCCCACCCAAAAGCTCCCGGTATAACGTTTCCAATAAAGTGAATTGCTGTTTTTCCTGCTGCATCATCGCTTTCACTTCATCGGCCTGATCTTCATCAGGTGCTAATTTGACCAACAATGCATAAGAACGGATAAGTGTCGCCGTATGATTGACGCTCCATTCAATTTGCTCCAGAAACTTCCTTACATCACGGTACTGCAGCTTAGCGGCGAGAGGGTAACCCACTTGTTCGGAGAGCAATTGTGTACTCATGCTGCATCCTCCATTTCCTCGCTAGGATAGGCAAAACACTATATTATAGCGTATTCACCACAGCATGCCCATGCTACAGCAAAAATACATCCGCAGCAAAAAAAGAAACGTTCTCTGCCAACGCTTCTTGACGCTCACGAATTTCACTAAGGCCGCCGCAATTTGCGGCTAAGCCACGGTTCACCAGGTACGCCTCGTCGGAACTTGCGAATGCGAATGCCCGATATTTTCTCAGTTAATTGGCGTTGATAACGACTTATCGCTTCCAACTGTTCGACCAGCTTATCCGCTGCTGTCCCCGAGGAGGCGGAACGTTCAGCCATATCCGCCATACTTTCAATAATCCGGGCCAGCGCCCGCTGGCTCCGCGCCAATGAATTTAGAATATGAAGCTTGGTTCGATTCTCCTCCTCATGCCAGTTCATTTGCTGTCTCCCCCGAATGAGAACATATCGCCCAAATTACCCGAACCGCCCTCGGTACCTCCACCACCGCTATTATCGGAATCTTCACTCTGTCCGAGCAGCACCTGCAGGTTTTTGGCCAAGGCCAATTCCATCTTCGTCATGCCGTCAATGACCTCAAGCATCTGCTCATGAATTTCGATGGTTTTTTTAATCTGGTCACTATGGCTTTCAAAATGATCCGAGGTCAGATGCTGGCAAATCCATTGACAGGAACGGGCTGCCTCCACAGATTTGGCTTCAAGAATTAACGCTATGTTCGATTGAAAATCCGCTGCTGCTTGCAGCATTTTATGATACGAATCGGTTCTGCTCATGACTAACCCTCTTTTCCATCCAAAAATACGCTGCTATTCTTCCCCATCCGGAATATCAACTTCCTTCATGACAAAAGCCAAATTATCTGCCAACGCATCCTCCAAATCAGCCAGGCTGCTCAGATAGGCCGCGATATTTTTGGACACATTCATTGAGTTTTCCGTCAGCATATCAATATCATCGAAGGATGGATTTAGTTCCGGGATATCATGTACGATCTGTGCCATGCGGACGGCAATATGCCGTTTGGCTTCCAATATTTTGGCCATTTCCTGTTGCGAATCCGCCATATGCTTGATGATATTCGTCACTTGTCTCTGCATGGTTGACCCTCCTAAGAGCTTTTGCGTAAGCAGCAAAAACTTACATCGCAAGAGTACAGTGTCTGGCGAATGCGATGCTTATTTCATAAGCACCCGACCTTCACTTCCACTTCTTGCTACTCCCATAACATATGCGGCGGTGCCCGGGGCGGACCAAGGCAAGCGCCTAGAGACAAGGGAACTTTACTCAAAAAAGTTGCTGCAATAAGCCGCCCCATCAATCTTGGTGTACAACATTAAATAGATTGCTGAGGCTCGACGCCCCATTTATCAATAAACTGCTGACGATTATGCCGAATTAACTGCATAACCGATTGTTCATTTTCCTTTTGGAAGCTTACGCTGCCATGATGGTATATGAAAGAGTCTCCTGCAATAAGCATCCGGTAACCAGCCTGCTTGGCTCGATGACAGTAATCATCGTCCTCATAATGCCCTGGTGAAAACCGTTCATCCAGCA
Source organism: Paenibacillus sp. GCM10027630 (assembly GCF_042676305.1). Classification (NCBI taxonomy): domain Bacteria; kingdom Bacillati; phylum Bacillota; class Bacilli; order Caryophanales; family Paenibacillaceae; genus Paenibacillus; species Paenibacillus sp. GCM10027630. Next base: position 449,625 of record NZ_JBHTGY010000036.1, read on the forward strand.
GCCCAATTCGATTTACCAGCTCTCTACGAATAAGGAAGCATAAACCAACTATACGTCCAACCTCCAACCATTTGGCGCTGTCCGGCTGATTCATCCTCGCCGCCATGTCATCTACATTGGTGAATGGCTCCGTTATTTGCTGCTTGCCGCTTGCAAAGTTGCTCATTGGACCAACGATCCCCACATCTTCACTGCTGTATAAGCAACGCAGCATATTTTCCAACCCTCTCGGAGTCATAAGCGTATCGTTATTCAGCAGCAGCAGCGCATCCCCACTCGCCGCACGAAGCCCAATGTTGCAGGCCATCGGAAAACCTCGGTTGAATGGCAGCGAAACCAGCTTAACCCGGTGAGACAGACAAAATTCAAGCGACCCGTCCTTGGAGCCGTTGTCTACAACAATAATTTCATGCGGCACATGGGTATGCTGGCGAATGGATTCTATGCAGCGTTTCAGCCAATGGAGGCCGTTGTAGTTAGGGATGATGATACTGGTCATCTGCATTAGGCCTCACCTCCGGCTTTGGCGCGATTCCTTAATGAGTCTACGAAAGCTAACCGATTACCAGCGAGCTCTCCCGCCAGCTTCAGTGCTTCCAAATGATCGCCAATGATCAGATCGGCTACACGATTGCCTTTTCCTGTATTATTGGTACGACGCTTATTGCTGCTAATAACATCAACGCTTCCGGAGATGCCGATACGCAGACCATGATGTACAGCCAGAGCCTGCGCCTTTGGCGGCACCATTAGACTGGAAACCCCAAGCGCTGTCACCGCTTTTCGAGAAAGAGCATGAGGTACCGCTGTCATCGAATTCGCTTCAAGATCAGGCCTCCCTAACGAGGCATTCAAAAATTGCTTAATATACGTTACAGAGTCACGGTTGGCGAACACCCTCATGTAAGGAGTGATGTTGTTAAGCGCCACATCCAATCCGCATTCAATTCCCCCGATAAAAGGAATCATAGCTTCCGCCGACAGCAAAATATCTCCATCCAAAAACAACAAAATGTCTGATTGCGCTAGCTTGGCTCCCAATGCCCGGCCTACATCATGGCCTAGCGGTTCAGGATAGGACAATATAACAGCATGAGATCGTCCTCTCGCTCTATGGAAGCTTTGATCCACTGAACCATTAACAATGACGAACACTTCGTCGAAAGGCAGCCGATTCAGCTGATCCATGATGCTTCCAATCGTGCGCTCCTCATTCATTACGGTAACAATTGCTGCTACCGATTGTGTTGTCGGCAGCATAAGCCAGTCATGGGCATGCTGCTTTTTCCCTCGAAAAAAGCCTCTAACATAGCCTTTGGAGGCATCCATGTACCTTCTCCACGGCGGTCCGATCCAACGCATGGAGCGGGCGCGCTGCACCCAATGGCGGTTCAGCGCTTTTTTCTGGTAGCCTTCATGCTCGATTGATAGATGGGCTGCATCCGCTAGCCCGGCGCGGAAGCCCGCTTGAAAAGCGGCTGAGGAGATTCGAACGGAGCCGGCAGCGAGAGGCCGTCTTGTCAAGCCGCGGACACGGCGCTTCCTGAGCCCTGTTGCTTTACCGCGGCCCCTAGCCCCCGCTGCCTTCAGCCTTACGAACCTTTTGCGTTTCAGTTTAGGGCTAATGCCGGTTCGCGGACCAGCGGGACGCTTTCGCATCACCAGCAAATTTTTACGCTGCAAGTTTGATCACCTCACCATACTGCGATTTCTTAACAGATCTGAGTACCAACCGCGCTCATTCGTTGCCTGAGTATACCAGCATATCGCTTCCAAATGGTCACCCACAATTAACCTGCCCAGCGGGTCCCCGCCTTTTCTCCCTGTACGCCGTATCGGATTTTTCAGACCTACCTGGACCAGATGCACAGCCTCTACTCTTAAACGCTGTTGGATCGCTATGGTCTGCGCCTTCGGTGGAACAGCCAAATTTTCGGCTCCAATAGCTGCCAGCGCCCTGCGGCTCATCGCATGCGGAATGGTCGTCATAGAAGCCCCTCTCAAATCAGCGCGTCTTAATGCAACATTCAGCGCATGCTTCGCCAGCACTACCGGATGTACATTATGCTTGTTCACCGGACCGTTATATCGATTTAATGCGATATCGGCTCCACGCTCCACTGCTCTGAGAAAAGGAAGCAGCTGTGCAGCAGACAAAACCATATCACCATCGAGAAACAATAAGATGTCCCCACTTGCATAACGAGCCCCAACGCTTCGACCCACATCATGGCCCAACGGCTGATCAAAGAAGATGACGCGTGCACCGGACGCACGAGCTATAGCCGCTGAACCATCCGTCGAACCATTGACAACCAGGATGATCTCAATGTTCGGCTGCAGCTTTTTCACCTCGCGGATTACCGCTCTTAGCGTTCTGCTTTCATTCATGATCGGTATGATGACGGACACTTTGGATCGGATTGCCCGCATGCCCGCAGAATGATTCTTGCGTGTTGGACGCATCCGTAGACTCAACTCCCATCGCTTGCATTGGGGTAAGAAGCATTCCCGTATTATTTTATGTGCATCTGTCACAAGGGCAAGGGCTATAGCATAAGGAAGGAGAAAAAGGCTCCAGCTTGGATAACGTTTACACCCTCTCACTGCTTAAGTAGATTAACAAGCTTTATTGCATCTTCAACGGATATCAGGCGCGGTTCCGCATCATTACGCTCCTTGTATTCAACAAATTCGTTCCCGGCCTCTTTGCCAATAACAATTCTCACGGGACATCCAATGAAATCGGAATCTTTTAGTTTCACCCCGATTCTTTCGTTACGGTCATCAAGTAGAACCTCAATCCGTTGTTGAAGCAGCTGCTCATATATCGCCTCAGCTAGCTTCATCTGCTCTTCGCTTTTACTGGAAACAGGAATAATGTGAACCTGATAAGGTGCAATAGATTGCGGCCACAGCAGTCCTCCTTCACTATGATGCTGCTCAACGACAGCAGATAACAATCTGGAAATGCCAATCCCATAACATCCCATAATCATCGTTTGATTGCGTCCACTGGTGTCCAGAAACTTCGCCCCCAGCTTCTTACTGTACTTGGTGCCGAGTTTAAATATATGCCCGACCTCAATTCCCCGGTGGAACACAAGAGAGCCTTCGCAGCACGAACATGGCTCGCCTTCTGTCACATTGCGGAAATCGCCAATCCGCTCAAGAGAAAAATCAATACCCGGTTGAACATGCCGAAGGTGATAATCTTGCTCGTTCGCCCCGGCTACAGCCCCTGATAGAACGCTGACCTGCTGATCCACTAAAATAGGGATGTCCGCCGGAAGCCCGATGGGCCCTACGAATCCTGCAGGAGTCCCTGTTATCCTCAATGTGGTCTCTGCGTCAGCCAGCTGCAGCTCCCCGCAGCCCAAATGATTTTTCACCTTGATCTCATTAACCTCATGATCACCCCGTACCAGTACGACAACCGGACTTCCATCTGCAGTCATAAATAGAAGTGTTTTAATAAATTGCGAAGCCGGTTCTCCCAGAGCCTTCACCAGCTGTTCGATCGTTTTGATGTCGGGTGTATGGAATTTTTCCAATTTGGATGTATAAGGTGATGCTGATCGGTCAACCGAATTAATCTCTTGACCACCGATTGCTTTACCTTCTGCTTTCTCAAGATTAGCGGCATAGCTGCAATGTGAACAGCTAACTATTGTGTCCTCTCCAATCTCGGCAAGCGCCATAAATTCATGAGTGCCGCCTTCGCCTCCGATTGTTCCCGCATCCGCAACAACCGCCTTGTAATGTAATCCGCATTCGGTGAAAATCCGGCTATAAGCCTCATGCATCCTCCAATAAGTACGGTCCAAGCCTTCCCAGTCCATATCAAATGAATAAGCATCCTTCATTAAAAATTCTCTGCCCCTCAGAAGCCCAAATCGCGGACGCCGTTCGTCGCGGAATTTAGTTTGAATCTGGTATAAAGTAAGCGGCAGCTTCCTGTACGAATTAATTTCATTTGCAACCAATGTAGTGACTACCTCTTCATGGGTCGGTCCAAGTGCAAACTCCCTGTCATGGCGGTCTTTAAACCGAATTAACTCCGGTCCATATTCTGAATATCTGCCGGATTGCTGCCAGAGCTCAGCAGGCTGCATAGCAGGCATAAGCAGTTCCTGCCCCCCGGCTCGATCCATCTCATGGCGAACTATTCGTTCCAGCTTCTTGAGCACACGCAAGCCTAATGGCAAATAGCTATAAATCCCCGCAGCTACCTGCCGAATGTAACCCCCTCTTATCATCAGCTGATGGCTCATTGCCTCCGCTTCTGCAGGAGCCTCTCTTAAAGTAGGGAGCAATAATGTTTGTTGACGCATAATTCATAGACCTCCTAAAAGTTTTGTAGAAAAGCTTGCCGCTGCAAGCATGTAAAAAACGCAAAAAAGCCCATTCGTAAGGGACGAATGCGCTCGTGGTACCACCCAAATTCAACTGACCGTCACAGCAAAAAACGGCAGTTCTTCATTTCGATAACGGAATATACCGGAAGTGGATACTTAAATGTTCACCACTGCAGCTGCAAGGGGGGAAGTTATCATCACGTTTCGGGAAACCTCTCAGCCTGCGGGTCTCCTCTCTGGGGCGATGTGAATGTACCTGTATCCTTGGTCATAGCTAATGTTATTCAAATGTTTTTAATCACTTTACACTAAAAGCTGCCCAGGTTCAAGTGCAGCCATTAATTTTATCGATTCCCTCACCCGGCTTACGGATGCCTTTTTATGCTGCTGACAAATCATTCCTTAACTCAAGCGACTTTACGCCGCTTCCCTGCTCCTCTGCTTCGCCTTGAAACCCGCTTGCCCCGTATGGCGCCAGTCCGTTTACCCTTGCGGTGCATCTTCCTGACCTTGCCCTTACGGCTGACTGGCCGCTTTCTGCACACCGTTGATCTGCGCCGCTTACATTTGGGCACACATCGGCATTTCCTCCGCCTTCGTGCGGCAATCGTTCTACAGCCCAGCCTCCCCCGCAGCAGCTTCCTTTTCTTCTTAAATGGCCGCTTTGGATGTATGTCTTTGTGCAGCTGTCGAAGCGGTTCACCGATGTCGAGCATCCTCAGCTCAGCCTCAGGAACCCTGACGATTCTATCCGGGTCGAGGCCACGCTGTCTCATAGCAGCCATAGAGGAAAAGGGGCATCGTTGTTCACCAACAAGCAAATACACAGTTGGCCCCCTTCCTTTGACCATCATGATGGAGGGGCGATGCTCGTGAAAAGGCAGCTCCGTTGAGATCGGCTTGCCTGTAGGGAAGCGATGCAGTACCGCATCTGAAACCAAATTGACATCCGACCAGCGATATTTGTAAAAGCTGAATGCCCTTTTGGAAGCAAACGGCCTTTTCATCCCATTTTCAAGCAAAAATACGGTAGATGTAGCTTTACCTTTATAAACGGCATTCATTAGCAATGGGGGCAGCATGCGGCTCTTTTTGTCTTCTGCGGCAGCCGAAATTTTCTCTTTCATCTGAGTAAGCAGGCGCTGCAGGCGAGAGCGATGAGTTTCAAGGCCAAATACCGCTTCCGCTGCAGGCAGGTGGCTGTTAAACGCCTTTATCCTGTGATTGTCGTCCTGCAGCCACTCTTTAACTTTTGCAATTAATTGAGCTGTATCTCCTTTTTCTACAAGCCAAGCCGCATTGCCGGTCGAGCGTAATATTTCCTCAAGCCCTCCGGAGCGATAGGCGATTACACCTTTGCCAAATACAAGCCCTTCAAGCGCCGTCATCCCAAATCCCTCATCAACCAGACTTGGAATGACAACAAGGTCCATCGCCGCGTAAACCCGCTCAATTCGCGATTGGAAATGGGCGCGGTGAAACCGGTAAGCATGACCCGACTGGTCAATTAAACGTTGACAGTGCGTCGAGTAATAAGAGTCAGTAGAGTTCCCCACGATTAAGAAATGAGCATCCGCTACAGTATCACATATGGATAACGCCATCTGAACGAAATGATCTATCCCTTTTTCCGGACGCAAGCTCGATGAAATATAACCAATGACCCGGCTGCCTTCTTCAATATGCATATCACTGCGCATGCTTTCCCGATAGATTGGCCATGCTTCCGGCTCGAGATGCTCCATATGCCAGGTCGGCTGGACCAGACGAAGCTTCTTATCGAAACCTGCCTTACGAAAAGGACGAAGCGATGCGTCTGACATGCCGATAATCCAATCCGAATAGCGGTTAATCAGTTCAAGTGAAAGAAGGGTGTGGGTGTGTTGGGCTATTTTTTCTGCGATGCACCATACAACCGGTATCCCTAAGGTTTTGGCCGCAATGGCGGGCATAGGATTGACACAGCTATTGACGAGAACAATATCCGGCTGATGGGCATGAAGCAGATTTATTACTCCGCCATGCTCGTGGTTTTTAATTTTCCGCTCCATCTGGGTCGATAAATCAGCCTCGGGATCATGCATAGACCACACTAACGGTATGTCGTGTATTAGGGTTCGAATGCCTCTTTGTGCCGCTTCTGTCAGCAGAATCCCACGCTGCGGCACGACAAGCGTGCAATCAAAATGCTCGCTTGCCTCAATGGCCAGCGTCAATACATATTTCTCAGCTCCTGTAAGGAAGCTGCTGCCGCAAACATGAGAAAACAGCATCAGTGTAGGTTTGCTCATCACTTTACCGCCTGCCTCTATAAGTAGATTGGCGGATTCACCTCCTAGTAGTATCAATATATGTAGGTAGACAACTATACCGACACGACATATACCCCCTGATCATTCGTACAATTTAAGAAAAATTCCCTACAAAGTGGGGTCTTGCTTCGAGGTTGATTCAGAACCTTTGCGGGGAGCCTCGAAACATATAAATTCTGGGAACAAATCAAACAGAGATACGCCTATGAACCGGCTATCTCTGCTGTATGTGCTTCAATTTATCTTTCTCATTTATTCTTTCAATTGCTGTCCGTACGATCATCGCCCTTACTGGAATCATAAGGAATCCTGATAAAAAATTGATAGTAATGGTCCGTCCGATGCAGCCATATTTCTCCCCCGTGCAATTGGACAATGCTCTGTGCGATAGATAATCCCAACCCGGAGCCGGACGGCATCATATGTCCATTCCTGGACTCGTCGCCCTTATAGAAACGCTCGAATAAACGTTCTTCCTGTTCTTTCGTAATACCCGTACCTTCATTGGCTACACCTAGTACAACCCCTGATACGTCCTTGTGGAGATCAACGCGGATAACGCCAGGTTTTACACTGAATTTGAGTGCGTTCATCAGCAGATTATCAACGGCCCTGACGAATGTCCTCGCATCCACATGCAGCATGATTTTTTGTTCGGGAAGATCACTTTCAATTTGAATGTCATAGGATTCGGCAAGTGGACTAAATTCGATAATCATTTGTTTTAACATACTTACCATATCGACCGGCTGCTTTTCCAGAAACACTTGCTTGCTTGTCAGGCGGGTATATTCAAATAAATCATCAATTAACTTCTTTAACTGATTGGATTTGTTTAGGGCGCTTTGCACATACGGACTCGTAGAATCGTCCTTGCGAATGTTCGCTTGGAGCAGCATCAGATAACCGATAATACTGGTCAATGGCGTTCTTAGATCATGAGATATATTAGTTATAAGCTCAATCTTGGTTTTCTCCGCCAGCCTTTCCTTCTCCATCTTCTCTTCAAGCTGCCCTGCCATTTCATTGATGTTTCTGGTTAACGTCCCCAGCTCATCCCCGCTATTCACAGGCAGACGAACGGAAAGCTTGCCTTGGGCTATTTTCTCTACGCCGTTGTTCAGCAGCTGAAATTGCTTCATTTTTCTTGCGGTGAATAAGTAAAAGGTAAGCGTAAACAGTCCGAAAAAAAGAATCAAATTCAAAATTTTAGAATCCTCATAAGTGTATCCTGTCTCCACTTCCAACGGCCCTGAAACGACTAGAAACAGCTTCTGCCCGTTGTATTTCACAGGCATGATAGACGTATACAGGCTTCCCGGTTCAGGGTTTGAGCTGATTTCCTTTTGCTCATAAAATATTTGAAATAAATCGATTCTGCTTTTCTGTATCCCATCCGAATGAAATACAACCGTACCGTCCAGTTCCGTCAAATACAGGCTTAACCGGTCCTGCTCGCTATGCTTATTTAACAGAGCCGTCACTTGGCTCGGATCATGAGTAATTTCCAACTCCGTTTCTATGAGAGCCCGCTTACCGTTTATCAAATTTTTTCCAGATTCATAATTGGTATAAGACACTTTTCTAAAGTCCCGCGTCACAAAATCTATACCTGATTGAAGTAGGCCTGTCATAATAATGCAGGATAAAAAGGTAACTAATATTTTAATGCGAAGGGAATGCTGCCATATTTTGAATTTATTCAATCTTGTAACCTACTCCCCAAACCGTTTTTATATATTTAGGCTCGCGAGGATTATCCTTTAGCTTTTCACGAAGATTGCGCACATGTACCATCACCGTATTATCGGATTGCATGATGGGGTCCTTCCAAATGGATTCATATATTTTCTCGACGCTAAAAACTTGCCCCCGGTAGGTTGCAAGCAGCTCTAAAATCCCAAACTCTATAGGTGTTAAGCTAATCTCTTTACCACAATGCGTAACTTGATGGCGGGATATGTGTATGACTAAATCGTCAATGACAATTTCTTTTTCTTTATCAGGAACGGCTGTCATTTTGCTTCTGCGAAATTGTGATTTTACGCGGGCAACCAGCTCCAATGGATTAAACGGCTTGGACAAGTAGTCGTCAGCCCCGGTCGTTAATCCTAATATTTTATCCATATCCTCACTTTTTGCAGAAAGCATAATAATCGGGATGTCCAGACCTTCTCTAATTTTAAGACAGGTCTGAATACCATCAAGTCCTGGCATCATTACGTCAAGAATAACCAGATCTATAGGCTCCTTCTGCAAAATCTCAAGCCCTCGGACTCCATCCTCCGCCTCCAATACCTGAAGCCCGTCATTTTTCAGAAAAATATGAATAATATCCCTGATTTCCGGCTCATCATCAATGACTAGCACAACCTTGCTCAATCCGTATACACCTTCTTTTTTGGCAAATTTTTGATCAACCATCTCACAACCAGAACTATACATATGGCAATCAGCATAAACCACCCGTACTTATATACGGATTTCCCGATAAGCTCAATATTGTTTCCAAAAAAAGAACCCAGAGTAAAGTATATGGATGTCCAAATAAGTCCTGTTGAATACGAAATTAATGCATACCTGGAAAAAGACATTTTATTAACACCAACGAGATAAGGTATAACATGCCTGACGACAGGAAGAAAATAACTCAAGCTCAAAGCAAATGACCCATAACGGTTCAACAGTTCATTGGACTTACTTATATAGTTACCAATCTTTTTCCTTTTTTGCAACTTCTCCAGAACAGGAGGCCCCATGATCCTACCCAAAACATAACCTAAGGATAAGCCGGACACAACACCTAAATACGTAACAATAAACGCTGGAACTGGATGCAGGAGCTGAAAAGACCCGACCATACCGCCTGTCATTACAACTACCTCATCGGGTATAGGCATCCCAACGATCCCTAGCCATAGAGCAAAAAACAGAGCAAAATAGCCGAAATGCTGAATATACTCTATCAGATGGTTAATAGACATTGGAGACCCCTCCCAAAGTTTTCATTAAAAAGCTAGACTCGTATGCCTCTGCTGAATTTGGCTTGGGCAAAGCTTCGCTTGGCATTAGCTGTGCTTCACAAATGTGGTTTTTAACCTGCACACATATACAAAAGCAGAAGGCACATTCCATGGAACCAGATAGATTCTCATGTGAGCAAACTCCTCTTGAAGCATCTTTTTCATTTGCAGGGAATATTGAAACGTTACGAAAACTCCATCTTCGTGCAAGGTTTCTTTAATTTGGCTAATAATTTGGCTTCGATCCGATTGCGTGAAGTTAGCAAATGGCAGGCCAGAAATAATACAGTCTACCTTGTCTATCCCTAAATCCGATAAATTCTTCTTAAGCTCCACAGCATTTTTGCAAAAATCAAATTCACTATATTGACTTTGAAGCTGGCCGCGCATTTCATCATCCTTTTCAAATACGGCAACCTTACAACCCGGTCGCTTGCTTGCATAAATTGCTTCGGTAAAAACTCCGGTACCCGCACCCAGCTCAACTAAGCTATTAATTTCACCCCACCTGACTGGCTCCAGCATTTTTTGGGTAAGGCTTGTAGAGCTGGGAATAATACTTCCCATATCACGTGGATTCTGAAAAAATTTCTTAAAAAAAAGCCATCTGTTCAAGCCGATTGATTTCTCTATAATATTAAGCAGCATCCCTTAGTCACTCCCTCATATCTTCCTTCGATAGTCACTATGTTATCCTAAATATCTAAGGATTTAAGGGGGAAAGTTCTTAAGAATTTCTAAAGATGTGCTGAAATTAAAATAAGGGGTAAGCTTCGCTCACCCCAAAACATTTAAAAAAGACCCATGTTAGCTGAAAGCTAAGCGGATCTTAATAGCGTTCGACTCTTTCTCCTATGGGCCTTCTTGAAGTCCCTTTGCAAATCCTGCACTGAAGCCTTCGTTGTACGCTTGATCAAACGCCTTATTATAAGCCATCGTGAAGCCTTGCCCTTTTACGCCTCTGCTTCGCGGCAGACCGCCAGCACGTCTTCTTCTCCGCCGCTGCAATAACAAACCTTTTCTTGCAGCCTTGCCTACGCGTTTGCGCCGGGAAAGCGGACGAAGCCGCGATCCCGATATCTTTTTACGCTTAGCTGCCTTTGCCACCGGCCGCATCTTCCGGATCCTTTTAAGTCGGGCCATCCCCGAGCCTCCTCACTGCTTTCCAAGGGAAAGCTGCTTGTATAAATAAACAGAGTCAGCCTTGATTGCTTCAAGGTCCAACCCTTGTTTATCCGCTAGCATCCCTATAGAATATGCGGCAAGCAGGGCAGGTGCACAGGGCATATACCCATTTTATCCAAACACGATCCTTAGCATTTGGGCAACACGATGTGCATACGTATGCTCCTCCATCGTTCTCTTCAGTGCATTAAGAGCAATCTCCCGACGCTCGTCTTCATGGCGCAAATAGTGCTCAATCTTATGCTTGAGCTCTTCGGCAGAGCTATAAGTAACAATATCGACACCTGGCGTATAGAAACGGGCTAAGTCGCTGCGTACATCAGTCAGCTGCAAAGTACCGCAGGCCGCTATTTCAAACGTACGAGGATTGGGTGATACGGCGCCGACCAAGCGGCTATTGTAGTTAAAGGTTGCATCATCCGTTGCACGATGAAGATTTATTACAATTTTCGTACCATTATAGTAGCTGGCGGTTTCCTCAGCCCCCATCCACTTGTTCAAATCTATATGGGGAGTCAGCATATTGTAATGGCTTAGTCTATCCCACCAGATACCCGAAATATAAGTGTTTTTCGTTGCCAAATAAGGGGCTATTTGATCGAATATCGAAACCCGGTTCCAATAGGCTGAACCAATGAAACTCACATCTTTGCGATAATGAATCGGGATTAGCTTGGGACGAAATAACGATAAGTTCGCTCCGAAGGGTAAGTAATGTACCTGAGAGCAGCCATTCTTCTGGTATAGAGACACACACTCCAATTCAAGCGTATATACGTAATCGTAATGGGAAGCAAGATTGACTGTCATATCCGTATAATAAGGATCATCTGTAAACCAAATGGCGGTTCGGATGCCTTCGGCACGAATGAGATCAATCTGTTCAACCGGCAGGTTCAAGCCTTCCAGAACAAGCACATAGTCGGGACGCAGCTGCTTGGCTGCACTTACGAAATCCTGAGTCGGCGTTAAGATAACAAGCTCCCGAACCAAGCCTTGGAAGGCTTCTATAATGGATTGATCGAGCGGCGAATAAGGGAAACCTTTACCGGAAGTAATATACAGAACCCGCACATTCCACCATCCCAAAGGAGATGGCGCTGAATCTCGCATTATTGCCTCGCACCGTCCGTGGTGGTATCCGTAGCCGCTGCCCAATTTGTATCCATCCGTCCAACCTTTGCTCCATTTACGGAGCTGTTGTCTAACACGTGCGCGGCTGCGCGCAGTTTTCTTAATCATGCTGCTCCTCCTATTCTAGTACATTGATAACAACATCATCCGGCTTAGTAGCCCAAGAGCTGCAGCAAATGTTCTACCCGTCTCACATAAGTATGCTGCTGCAAGGTTCGCTTCAATCCGTTGTAAGCGATAGCTCTCCGTTCTTGATCATGGCTTAAATAATATTCGATTTGACCCATCAGCTCCTCGGGTGATCTATAAACCGCAATTTCTCGACCTGGTGTGTAGAGTCTTGCTAAATCATCCCTAATATCCGTAAGCTGCATCGAACCACAACCAGCCATTTCATAAGTCCGGGGATTGATAGACTGACCCGGAACCGAGCGACTGTTTCTATTGTCTATTTCTTGTACATGACCGCGATGTAAATTGATCACAATTTTGGCCCCGCTGTAATATTTAGCGGTTTCCTCGACGGGTGTCCAGCCTTCTCGAATAGAGTGGCGCAGCAGCTTGTAGTTTTTCATACGATTCCATAGTCCACCTGCTATAACTACCTTTTTACCGGATAAATATGGAGCAATACGATCAAATACAGCGACGCGGTTCCAAAACGCCATACCAATAAAACACACATCCGATCTGTAGTTCAGACCTACCTGCTGAGGCCTGAACACATCCGTGTCCGCCGCCAAAGGTAAATAGGCGACATTGGCGCAGCCATTCTCCTTATACAGCTGCACACAGCTTTGCTCATGCGTCAAAACCACATCATAATGCTGCGCTATACGGATCGTGTCATCCGTAAAGTACGGATCATCCGCAAACCAAATGGCTGTACGAATACCCATTGCACGAACGGTGTCAATCTGCTGAAGATGATTTTCCGGAAATACATGAAGACCATTCAACACCAGCATAAGATCGGGACGCATCTGTGCTGCTGCTGTCAGCATCTCGGGTGGCGTACCAACAACCAGTTCGCTTACCAAAGACCCAAGTGCTTTGATCACACCCTGGTCTATCGCCGGAAATCCTTGCGGAATATAGAGCACCCTTAATTGTCTTAAAGTTATGGGTGCAGGCGGAACTATCGCGCGAACCGCTTCACAGCGTCCGAGATGGTAACCGTGCTCCAGGCCCTGACTCCTACCGTCTATTAAACCGGCGGCTCTGCCAGTCGCCGCCCTCCGATTTTTGACAGGCCGCAATTGAATCCCCCCTTATCGTTCACCGTGATTTATCATCGGAACTTCGTTGACCAATCAAAGCCGATCTCTGGATCATCGTAAGCTAACCGATATTCATCAGGCTGACTGGCATCGTAAGCCATATTGGTAAAGTAGACGATCGTCACCGGCTTTAAGCCCAGCACCCGATATCCATGAGCCACTCCCCGAGGAATAAACAGTAAATACGAATTGTCTTCCCCCATATAATGAGCTTCTGTTTTTCGGAAGGTAGGGGAATCCTTGCGCATATCATGGAGTACAACCTGCGCGTGTCCACTTGGAAAAAACCAAATATCATCCTGCAGCTGGTGATAATGAAAGGCTTTGATTACACCTGGAAAGGACATGGATAGCGATGCTTGCCCAAAGCTCCCATATATGGCATCATCCTTACGCAAAAGCTCCATAAAATACCCTCTGTCATCAGAATGCTTAACAAGAGGTTTTTTTACTACTCCATGAATACTACCCATTACCGAGCTCCTCCTTATCGGTTTCATTCATTATTTCATCTGTTTGAATGCTTTCGGAATCGATGTTCAGATCCTCCAAAATAAAGCTTTGTAGGGCATCCCTCCACATTCTGAGTCTCGGGAACCCATTATAACGAATTGCCTTGTCATCGAAATCTGATCTCACCGGTCTGGCAGCAGGCAGTGGAAAGCTGTCTGCGGTTACTGGATTAAGCCGTACTGCGCTGTGCCCAGCAATTCGAAGAATTTCCTCAGCGAACTCATATCGGGAGCACATGCCTCGATTCGAGGCATGATAAATGCCATATCTATCGCTCTCTATCACTTGCTCGATGAACCGAGCGAGATCATACGTATATGTCGGCGAACCGAATTGATCAGCCACCATGGATAGCTCGCTGTGCTGCTGAGCGTTGGCAAGCACCTTGGTAACGAAATTGCTGCCGTATTTGCCATACAGCCATGAGGTCCTAACGATAAAGTACTTGTCGCATATTAACTGAACAAATTTTTCCCCATGAAGCTTGGAATGTCCATAAACACTAATGGGATTCGTACGATCCAGCTCATTGTAAGAAGCCCCCTTAGTGCCGTCAAACACATAGTCAGTGCTTACATAAACAAGCTTGGCACCCGTTTCATTGGCCATTAATGCAATGTTTCGCGAGCCGAAGGAGTTAACCATGTAGGCCTCCTCCATCCGGCTTTCGGCCAAATCCACTTGAGTATAAGCAGCCGCATGAACTATTACGTCAGGACGGCACTCAAGAACGGCCTCTCTCACAGATTGTTCGTTAGTAATGTCAAGCTCTTTCCGGGTTTTGGCTATCAGCTTATGCATTGTGCTCAGCACCCTGATGAGATCACGTCCCAATTGACCTCCAGCACCTGTGATGAGGATATTCATAAGGCATCTCCTTCATCCGCTGCTGCATTCAGCACTTTATTGGAAGCAGCTTGCGGCAGAAGCTTGCCCCACCATGCTTCATGCTCAAGGTACCAGGCAACAGTAAGCTTTAGCCCTTGCTCAAGCTTATAGCGTGGCCTCCAACCGAGCTCATGCTGCAGCTTGCCAGCGTCTATCGCATACCGAAGATCATGTCCTAACCGATCGGCCACGAACTCAATGAGTGATTCCGGCTTCCCAATCTCCGCAAGAATAGTTCTGACAATTTCCAGATTGGTCCGTTCGTTGCCTCCGCCAATATTGTAAACATGCCCAGGTGTACCCGATTGAATGACACACTCAATCGCTGAACAATGATCCTCAACATAGAGCCAATCACGTATATTTAATCCGTCTCCATAGACAGGAATTCGCTGATTCTGAAGCGCTCGCGTAATAATAGTAGGAATTAGCTTTTCGGGAAATTGATAAGGGCCGTAATTGTTGGAGCAGCGGGTAATAACAACAGGCAGAGAATACGTCTCATAGTAGGCTCTCGCGAGCAAATCGGATCCTGCCTTACTAGCCGAATAAGGACTGTTTGGAGCAAGCGGCGTAGACTCAGTGAATAGTCCCTCCTTGCCCAGCGTCCCGTATACTTCATCGGTAGATACATGAACGAACTTCGAAACGCCTTGCCTTCGTGCTTCCTCAAGCAGGCATTGTGTTCCAAGCACATTGGTGCGAACAAACAGCTGAGGATCTGCGATGCTTCGATCAACATGAGATTCAGCTGCAAAATGAACCACAATATCAATGGTTTCTTCTTGAAATACACGCTGTACACACTGCACATCAGCAATATCCCCTTGAACAAGACGGTAGTTGGGCAAGTGCTCCAAGCTCGCCGTATTATCCGGATTCCCTGCATAGGTTAGAGCATCCAGATTCACAATACGATCCTTCGAATGATGAGCCAGCCAATAATGAACAAAATTACTTCCAATAAATCCCATACCACCAGTGATGAGCAGCGTTCTCCCAGTCATAGCTTCTCACTCTCCAGCAGCTTGGCCCCGGCTTCCGCCAATGCCTGATGCGTTCCCGCATCCATCCACCAGCCTGTAAACATACTGTAGGTCAACAACCCTTGCTCGGCATAAACATTATTCACATCCGTAATTTCCAATTCGCCTCGTTCCGATGGTTGGAGCGTCCGGATCATATCAAATACTCGGTTATCATATAAATAGATACCTGTCACTGCATAATCAGATGGAGGTACCTTAGGCTTTTCTATTATTCGTTCTATTCGGTTGCCCTTCAGCACTGGAACCCCATAACGATGAGGATCCATCACATGCTTCAAGAAGACATGCGCACCACTGTTCATCTCGCTAAATTCAACAACTGCTTCTTGTAGAGAATCCTCGAACAAATTATCTCCAAGAATAACGAGCAGCTTCTCATCCGGACGAACAAACTCCTCCGCCAAAGCTAAGGCTTGAGCAATACCTCCCGCTTCCTCCTGAATTTTATAGCTAACCTCGACTCCCCACTCCCGACCGCTTCCCACGTATTCGGTATATAAACCTGCAGAATGCTTTCCTGTAACGAGCAGCAGCTCTTTGATACCGGCCTCAGCCATTTTTTCAATCGCATAATGAATCATCGGGTACTTCCCTACTGGCAGTAAATGTTTATTGATAATATTAGTTAGAGGACGCAATCTTGTTCCTGTTCCGCCAGCCAATATAACGCCTTTCATTGTATATCCCCTTTCCCTAAGGAATTCGCCTTACTGTACAAATGCCATGCTGCTATAATATGCGCTCGCTACTACCCTCAAGTGGACGAATACCACGATTAGCGGAAAATTGGCTGATGACCAGTGTACGGATAGGCTCATATAGGGCTCTGCAATGATCTTTACATTAGATACCTCACCTTTGGTGAAAAGAACAATCTGAGTATATGCCTATGCTTTATGAAGGAATTAGGTATCGATTTCGATTGCTGTTGGAGTCGTCTTCGTTTGTCAACACACAAAAAAAACTCCTGCGGAAACTTGCCGCAAAAGTTTTACAATACCTCATCGAGGTATATATCCCCAGGAATTCGTATAAAGCAAAAGCCTGAAGGTTCGCGATGCGACTCTTCAGGCTTTATTAAATTGTTCCTGTTCCACTGCGTAACGACGGAATTACATAGCGCAAATCCGCTCCTGGCAGTGGTTTGCCTAACAAGTAGCCTTGAACGGATTCGCAGCCAATGCTTCGAACACAATCCAATTGCTCCTCCGTTTCTATCCCTTCTGCCACCACCCCAAGACCCAGCTTATGAACCATAGCAACGATAGATTCGACTATCACCTTTCCTTTGGGCTCATTGCACAAATTTTGCACAAAAGAACGGTCAATCTTTACGTTGTGGATCGGCAGCTGCTTCAAATAACTGAGCGAGGAATAGCCGGTACCAAAATCATCAAGAGCAATTCGAACTCCCATGTCTCGCAGCTCATTGAGGATGGAAGCCGATGTATCCAAGCTTTGGATAAGTGCGCTCTCCGTGAGCTCTACTTCCAGATACTTTCCCTCAAGACGAGTATCCCTTAGAATACTTCGGACACTATAGGCAAATTGGACATTACGCAGCTGCAAAGCGGAAATGTTAACCGACATAACCGATCCTGTGAAGCCTCCCGCTTGCAGCTCCTTATTTTTACGGCAGGCTTCGCGAAGCACCCATTCTCCTATCCCCACAATCAGGCCGCTGCTTTCAGCAACAGGTATAAATTCCGCTGGTGATACGGTTCCCAGCTCGGGATGCTCCCATCTCAGCAACGCTTCAAAACCCAGTATTTGTCGAGTAGCTGCATCATATTGTGCTTGATAATACAATGTAAATTGCTTTCGTTCCAATGCGGTCAGCAGCGCCTCTTCGATATTCTCCCTTCTCGGAGAATACAATTCCATTGGTGGTACAACCGAAAGTGCTGACTTATCATCTTCTTCTGATGAATGGTCAGGAGCTAGCAAATGTTCGAACATCACAAAAACAATGAACAAACTGGCTGCCAATATTAAAATAGATTCATGATCCATTGAAGTTCTGACTTCCGTTTGAAATAGCAGGAGACTAAGAACCATTCCGGTGAGCCCCAGGAAAACAAACGTCACTATATGAACCTTTATCCATTCCCACACATTTTGTTGCCATTTAAGCCGATACTCTACAATCAGGAAAAGTCCAACCAGCAGCGTGTAATCCAGCATGTACAAGCCTGTTTCCAGCAAATTAATAATGATGCTAACCCCCCACTTAAACTTGCCCGATAGCGTCCCCTTTACCTCTGATGGTCGAATCAAGCTTAAGCATTGGGTACATCACGGAGCGGAATTGTTATCTTCATTATGGCAGGAAACTGTTTAGTAACATTTAGATAAGATAAGTAATAAACGTTAATTTTCCTAAATATATCAGGAAAATATTAGGATATTGCCTGCAATGTTGTGATTAATCGGTCCAAGCAGAGTTCCAGCTCCTTCATAGCCTCCTCCAATTCCACGTTATTATTACCCGAGATACATGCCACTTTAAGAGTTTCTTCTAGCTTAGCCGCCGCATTAAAAAGAGGATCAGCCGAAAGACTTCCGGCGGCGCCTTTGAGCGTATGCGCGAAACGCTGGGCTTCCTGAAGACGTCCCTCACTCAAAGCCTCTCTTATCCGTTCCGTGTATCCTACATAATCGCGGAGAAAGATCGAGAACATTTTGAGTAATATTTGTTCCTTTCCAAGCAGCTGAAACAACGCTTTCGACACATTGATATTCTCATTTCCCGATAACAGCTCAATTAGGCCAACGCCTGCTGCTGATGGACTGTAAGTCCAATCTTCCTCTGAGGAAGCAGCCGCATCATTTAACCACTTTTGAATAACCGAATCCAGCATATGCAGCTCAATCGGTTTCGTGATGATATCATTCATCCCCGCTGTCCGGTACTTTTCATGATCATTTGAAATAGCATTAGCGGTTAACGCAATAATAGGTATTTGCTCTAAACGGTCTCCGCTGCGAATCCTTCGAGTGGTCTCAACTCCATCCAGCTCAGGCATAAAAATATCCATAAGGATAAGATCCCAGTCCTCGGAATAAAGCTTATCCAGCACCTCATAGCCTGTTCGCGCCACATCAACGGAGTAGCCGCGCTGAGCAAGCAGCTCCATAGCCGCCTGCTGATTGATTTCATTATCCTCGGCCAGCAGAATCCGCTTCATCCTTCCATTTCCCTGCCTCAGCTGCGACCCACGCTTCAGAACGAACGGTTGGATGGCTGAATGACCCCTGCGGCCTAATGCAGCTTCAATGGTTTGAAAGAAGCCCAATCGGCTCAGGGGCTTAACAACAATACCGTCCGACCTGTACTCCATGGGCACGCTTAACATTTCGTCCCGCCCATAGGCTGTTGTATGTGCTAACGTTATGATACCCGCAGCATCCGCTTCTCGTTTGAAAGCAGCCCATGTTTCAAGACCGTACATATCCGGCATTTCCATATCCATTAATGCCAAGTCATACGGCTTGCCAGAGGTATGCTGCCCAAGCTCAGCAAAGGCTTCCTTCCATGTTGAGAATACAATAGGCTCGTAGGAAAAGGAGCGCAGCATCGCACTTATATGCTCCTGCATAAGTGGATTATCCTCTACGACCATAACTCGCAATCCAGCTTTGTGTATTTTCGATTTCCAATCGTTTGGCTTGGCTCCAGCAGGCAGCATCATGGGAACGGTAAAGCTGAATACGCTGCCTTGACCCAGCTCACTGTGAACCTCAAGGTTACTATCCATTAACTTTATTAGCCTGCTTGCTATAACTAATCCTAAGCCAGTTCCGCCATATTTACGGCTGGTTGAACCATCAGCTTGAGTAAACGGCTTGAACAAGCTGTCCATCTGCTCCGCAGAAATGCCGATCCCCGTATCTTCCACGCTAAAACGAACATTTACAGAAGAACCCTTTTTCTTAACCACATCCACTTTTACTTTAACGAAGCCCTTTTCCGTAAACTTCACCGCATTATTGCATAAGTTGAGCAGCACCTGTTCCAGACGAAGCGGGTCTCCTATTAGCTCATCCGGTAAGCTGTCGTCCGTTTGGATCATCAGCTCAAACTGCTCTTTACCGCCAAGAAAAACGCCCAATACGTCGGATAGTTTGTCCATCAGTTCCTCAGGATGGAACACGACCTTCTCGATCTCCATTTTGCCTGCTTCTACCTTTGAGAAATCCAATATGTCTTTAATAATCCTTAGGAGAGCTTGGGATGAATACAACACTTTAGAAGAGTAATCCTTCTGAACCTCTGTCATATCTGTTTTCTGCATCAGCTGGGTTAACCCGATAATCCCATTCAGGGGAGTGCGTATCTCATGGCTCATCCCTGCAAGAAACCTGCTTTTGGCCAGATTCGCTTCGTCAGCCTCCAGCTTTGCTTGGATAAGCTCCTGACGAACTCTCTTTTGCTCGGTAATATCCCTTGCAATTGCTACAACGCCTAAGAAGTTGCCCTCACCATCACTCAAACCATTCGAATTATAGGTCACGGGAAATCGATTGCCGTCTTTGTGAACAAAGGTCCATTCCCGGTCATATGAAAATTCAAGCAGCCTGAGCTCATGGAATACCGCTACGTCTGGAGTCACGGTGCGTCCCAGCAGCTTGGATAGTCTATCGGCCTCCTCAGTTATTTCTTCTGGAGCGATATACAGCAGCGGTGTCTCCTTATTCAGCACTTCTTCCGCCGTATATCCCAGCATATTCTCGGCTGTTTTACTAAAATAAGTAATCTTATAATCCGCATCCAAGGCGATCATTAAAAAATCATTATGATTTATAATCGTATCCAATCGCTCAAACAAGGTCCTCAAATGGTCCATCATAACATTAACAGATTGTGCCAGAGCTCCTATTTCATCATTATTACTGATTGGAATAGGAGGCAGATTGAAATTTCCTTCGGCCACTGTTTCTGTAACGGATAAAATTTCCTTTACCCTGACAATTTGTCGGTTATAAACTACCGTTAGCAGCCATATCATAATCACCTCTGTAGCGGCAATGGAGAGCACCGTTTTCCAAAATAATGAGTGAAGCGGTTTTTTCATTTCGTCCGTCGGTACCTGCAGCACTACATACCAAGCCGTATCTTCCACAGCTGAGAAAAAGAGGAGCAGCGGATTATTCCTCTCAGACAAATCCCGGAAACCATGCCTGGACTCCAACGGCTTAGTCGTAATCTCTGCTAAAATCGATCCTATCGCTTCCTTATTAATAGAATCTGCTTCTGAGACTTCACTTAAATAAAATACAGTCCCGTCTGCCGTGGACAGCATGATTTTGCCCATATGACCTGCTTGATGATTAATCAGCTGCTTGAAAGCCTTATCCAATAAAATTTCTGCATGGACAAGTCCGATGATGTTATTATCTTTATTAAATACAGGCACTTGCAGTGTGATCAGCCGTTGATTGGCTGCTTTCTCGATAAAAGGATCAGAGACAATGCTCTCCCCCTTCATCACTCTCGTGAATATATCCTCAGAATGGAAGTTAACCTTCCCTCCTGAGCTTATGTCCATGTCCCCTTTTAAATCGGCGAACCCTATTCTTTTATACTCTCCCTTGGAACGCTCCACTTCCTTGCCGAAATAATCAATCCGCTCCGCATCGGTTCCGAATCGCACCTGCTCTGACCGGCTCATGATCTCCACTTCCGCCATTCGGTTCCTTAACCACGCTGACAAATTATATGAGGATAACTGTACCCTCTCATTTGCAGTTTCCTTCAGTGAATCCATAATCCGCTGCTTGGCGGAGCTGTAATTGCTAATTCCTACAACAAACAGGGCCCCTCCCGAAATCAATACAACAACAACCATCATTTTAAAACGCAGCGACAATTCCCTCATCTATCGTCCCCCCATCGCTCCTGCAAATAAAAACTCTTAAGGAGCATTCCTTAAGAGTTAGTTACGTACTTGTACCCTATGCCCCAAACGGTTTTGATTAACTTGGGCTCCTTCGGGTCTTTCTCTATTTTTTTTCGGAGGTTGGCAATATGTACATCGATAGATCGATCATTCACAAAAGAATCAATTCCACGAAGTGTATTAATCAATTGATCCCGGGTAAAAACCTTTTCCTTGTTGTTAACCAAAAGCTTCATTAGCTCAAATTCCGAGTAAGTCGTTTCTACAAACGTATGATTCACAAAAATGGATCTGCGATCATAGTCCAATGTAACCGGATCATTGCCTTCTCCTTGCAGCAGAACTGGAACTGAGACTGGATTTGGCTTTAACATTGACTCAGGACTGTTCATTTCTGTCCGGCGAATCATTGCAGCTACCCTGGCCGTAAGCTCCCGCATGCTAAATGGCTTGCATAAGTAGTCGTCCGCCCCGGCAGTTAAAGCATCGATTCTGTCGAGAACCTCCGTTTTCATCGAGACTGCAAGGATCGGTACATGCGAAGTTTTACGGAACTCTTTGCACAGGTCTTTTCCATTGATGTCAGGGAGCACAATATCCATAATGACAATATCCGGAGCAAATTCAAACAATTGCTGAATTCCTTCCTTGCCATTTACGGCTCTGCGCACCATATAGCCTTCTTCGGACAAATACATCATGGACATTTCGCCGACCATACTATCGTCTTCAATGACTAATACTTTATGCATCCTTTACCACCTGTTTCCGATCGAATGTTAGATGATTATTAAGAATACTCAATCTTTTTTAACAATTACTATGGCATTTAACTTATATTTTACATATATACTATTAAATTGCGTCAATCTTCTACTATAATATACTATATAAAGGAAAAGATCGTCCATATTTCGATAAAAAATTACAGCTGTCCCATTCAGTTCCTCCAAAAAGCTAAAGTGGTGGCGTAAACCTTCGCTCATCTCAATGAAAAAAAGACGACTCCAAAATTCAGCAAGTGAATTGGAATCGTCTTTTCTAAATACAGCTAATTAGTTCCATGTAAATTAACGTTAGTTTTTCGGTGCTCGGACGCAGCTCAGGAATTAAATCGTATTTAAATCATCTTGCTATTCCCAGCCGCCCCCAGGCCGCCAGGGCACTGCCGACAATTCCAGCATCATCCAGCATCTCAGCAGTTTTTATTGTTAATCTATCCCAATACCCGCTGTACACCGACTGCTTCAATTGCTCTCGCATAGACGCGAACAATCGCTCACCAGCCAAAGCCCCGCCGCCTCCAATAACTATAATATCCGGACTGTAGAGCGTTACCGCTGCTGCCAAACCTTTTCCAAGCAGCGTTCCCGTATGATTCATCACTTCCACTGCAAGAGGATCGCCTGCATCAAACGCTTTGGATACATCCGCCGCCGTAAGAGCCTCAAGAGAACTATCCTTCAGCCATTCCTGCATAATGCTTACCTGGCCGTTCTCCAACTGTTCTCTCGCTTGCCTTGCAATTCCGGTGCCTGATACTGCGGTTTCCAAGCAGCCTGTCATGCCGCAGCCGCAGCGATAGGAGATTTCGGGCATAAGGATATGACCCAGCTCTCCTGCCATGTAGCCGCCTCCATAGTACAGCTGTCCATTATTAATCATCGATGCTGCCAAGCCGGTGCCTATCGTAATACCCAATACATGCTCATATCCTCGAGCGGCACCGCAAACAGCTTCACCGTAAACATACATTCTAACATCATTATCTATAAATACAGGGAGGCCAGTCCTCCTGGAGATTTCATCAGCTGTATGTACCTGCGTCCAACGCAGGTTGCCTGCAAATAGGGTAATCCCTTTAATTGGATCAATGAACCCAGGTGTTCCTACCCCGATAACCGATACTTGAGACTTTTCTATTCCAGCTTGCAATACTAAATCCTCAATCATGAGTCCGATTTTATCAAATACATAGCTGCTGCCCTTTGAAGCTTCCGTTGGTTGCTTTATTTTATGAAGCAGCTTCCCCTCAGTATCTACTAAGCCGCAAACAACGTTCGTACCGCCAATATCCATACCAATTAAATAGTTCATCATCAAAGTTCCCCTCCCTATTTCACCAACGGGACCTACCAGAACCACATCCAAGCAATTCCTGCCGGGCCGTTCTCCATCATCGATATTATAGGGGATTCATTTGACATATTCAATCAAATTTATGCTTCTTTCCATCATTTTAGTTACAGCAGCTTGGGTCCTCCGCTTTTTTGGTGCTCAGCGGCTGCACATTTCCCACTATATGTTGGAATGTTCTATTGAATTGCTCCAGTTCAGGCTCCGAAAGTCCGTTTAACCATTGACTAACCAATTCCTTCTCCGACGCCAAAACGTTTTCGAGCACTTCCCGGCCATGCATCGTAATATTTAAGTAAACCACCCTCCGGTCCTCATCATCACGATCTCTTATTAGATAGCCATTCTGGATAAGTTTATCGCATAGCAAAGTGACCGCACTCAATGACAAGGATAGACTCTCCGATAAATGGGTAACCTTGATCGGTCCCTGTCGCTGAATAACTTCCAATGCTGCTACTTGCGATCCTGAGAAACGCGAATCCACATACCTTCCGTAAACAACCACTTTTCGTAATATCCGTCTAAAAACTTGTTGTAATTCCACTTCAATCTGACTGGTATTCATTGTAGAACCTCCTAAACTAAAGCGTTATTTTTGTTGAGCTCAATCAAACATAATCGGCTGCAGCATCCCCTTGTACTAGCACAGTTAATAGGGAGTGAACAAAAAAAGCTTATGATACATCCTATCAATAAGAAAAGCTTCTGTTCGAAGCCCTTTCGAGGAAGAGACATATAAAGTCTGATATTAACAAAAAAGTGCCTTAGGAATACGGATCCCTAAGGCACTTTTATTATGCCTCTATCTAAACTTAGTTCTTCAACGTAGTCAGCAAACGTCTGGCGTCTCCATATGGCGTAGTAACCAATTCATACACTTTAATGGAAATCGGTGATTCCAGTGTATCGGAGGCACTATCAAACATGACGGATTGGTTACCGCTCATCAAGCGGCTATCGCCTGAAAGTGAATACGTTTTGGAACCCAAGCGTTTGCCATCCGGTCCTTCCAGTTGGAATAGCAACTTCGGATTAGCTGGATCAGCCAGCACCGCATCCGTAGTTTTAATATCGAGACCCATCTCCAGCTTGTAGGTATATCCGTAGCTGTTGGTAACCGCATTTTTCGCAGCATAGTTGGTGATATTAAAGCTATCCATCTTCACTTGGTAAGGATAGAATGAGAACTCGTTACCCGTTGGTGTCAATGCACTCAACGTCACATTAACCTGTGCTATAGGCGTTTTGTAGGTCGTCTGTGCTTGTTGAGCCGGCGTTGCTTGAGCTGGCTGTTGCTGTGCTTGTGAGCCAGATTGCGCTTGTGAGCCAGCCGAAGCCTGTTGTCCTTGTTGTTCAAGCAAACGCAATGTGAATTGATTAGCATTTTCCGAACTTGGAACGGTGAAAGCATACATTTGCACAGCGCCCATACCTGGAAGCACGTCGTTTACAGATGTGGTGCTTTGGACACCGTTATAATTAACCCCATTACTTGAGACGATGTCTGCCCCGAGCTTAGGAACAGGAATTACGCTGCCGCTTTTATTAGTAAACTTGATTTTGGCTACAGCTGTTTTATAGTCTCTTCCGTCATTTTCAAACCATTCAATGTTTTGCAGAGCTACTTCCATTTGCGGATTGACGGCTTTACTTAAAGAATCAACCGCAATCGGCTTGCCTAATACATACGTTGGCAATGCGGTTTGGGTTTCAGAAGCTGTCGGTAATTTGAACCCGATCCTGCCAGTGAAATATTGAACGGGTGCAGTCGCACCTTGTTTCAGGAAGTTATGAGATGACAGAACGTAGAAAGCATTCAGCTGTGTGTCCGGTTCCGTTGTAATGGCAAAATTAATATATTTCTGTTCCCCAGGATTTAAAATAACGGAAGATTGCTCTACTCTTGTACCGATAAATGAACGCCCCGAAGCTTGCCCGCTCAAAGTAAAGCTAGGAACCGTTGCAGCATAGCTGGCCGGGTTTTCCACTTTAACCTGCACAATGTAAGTTGGCGCTTGCCCCGTAAACTGTTTGGTCATATTAGTTGCAGTATACTTAAGCGGTGAATTCTCACCAGGAATAGTGAAGGTAAAGCCCCAATTTCCCAATAATGCAGGATCCTGGATAGTTGCTTCAGAGCCACGCCATACGAATGATTCCACTGAAGCATCCGCCAGCAATGTTTCCTTCTTCGGATACACTTGATCATCCACATCGACCCATAGCAGATCAGTTAAATTAAAGTCAGCAATTTTATCAATTTCTGACATATAGCTTAACTCCACAGTGCTTTGCGGCTCAATAGAACGGACATTATCCGTGCTTGCCTTCAATGTATACACCGTTCCATCGGAGGCTTTAACACGAAGCTCATAATCCGGGATACGGACAGTTGAACCCGAGGTATTGCTTAACTTAATGGCAGCTCCGAACCTCCAGCCGCTGGCTGTTTTTTCTTGCAATAATCCCTTGGGCTGAGCCTGTACGTTGTTCGTCAAAGTATAGCTCGGCATTTCCCCTGTTGATAGTTGTACGGAGTTAGACGGTGTTGACGGCGTTGACGGTTTTACAACAATAGATCCTGGAATGTATTGCTGCTTCGCTTCATACGAAGAAGTAACCAGTTGCTCACGGGTTGCTGCAGTTTTTCCTTCAAACATGCCGTCAGCATCATTTTCCATAAGCTTTAATTGACTGGCAAGAGCAGCATAGCCTTTGGCCCAATCGGAAACGGTGTTATCATTCATGCCCTGAGCGGCTTTCGCTTCAGCGTCCTTACTTAAACCACGGATCAAGAAGGCAGCAAGCTGCTCCTTGGTTACTTCTCCGGCAGGATTGTAAGAATTAGCGCCGTAGCCATCGGTGAGATTAGCATTTTTAAGCGACTCAATGTACGGGAGTGCGTAACCGTTAGCCGGATCGTCTGCACTCACATCATTAAAGCTGGATGATTTCAAAGACGCATCCACAGGCAAGCCGAAGACCAAAGCTGCAACCTTCGCGAATTGCGCCCGATTCATTTTATCTTTTAAACCAAAGTTGCCCTCTCCGACTCCATCAAATATGCCTGCTGAAATCATGGCATCGAATTTGATTTTGGACGCAGCATCCAGGTTGTTTAAATCATAAAAATCAGCTGAAGATTTTGCAGTAGCCGCGCCTAGAGCGACGGATGAAAACATAGAAAATGCCATTGCTGCACTCAGTATTATAGGCAGACTTTTCTTCATTAGAGTATTCCCCCATATAAATCAAATATTAGACCAATCTAATCCTTTACGCCTCTACCGTTTCTGCGACTTTTACAGGTCGACCCGCCACCGCAGGTGCTGCCACCTCTTCGGAAACCGGTGCAGGCTGCTCAGCCGGCTGTTCTTTTTTCTTTTTTTTCGAGCGCAATAAAAACACTAAAGGTATACATATGAATGCGGGTAATGCAGAAATATAGAAAGTGTCAGCTATGGATCGGACCATCGCCTCTTTTTGCATAAGGCCTGCCAAATACATAGCCGCCCCTCCGCTTGCTGTAGCCGCATCTACTCCACCCTGGGCCAGAGCCCCGGTAATCGCAGACATATACTGGGAAGCAGGCTCTGAAGTAGAAGGAACATTCTCAGAAATACGGAAATAATGCAAATATTGTCGGCTGCTCATAATCGTTGTTAGTACAGCAATCCCCATGGATGCCATAACCTGGCGGAACACATTCGAGAGTGGAGAAGCGTCCTGAATTTGTTCTTTAGGAATGTCAGCCATACCAACGGTGGAAATCGGCATCATACAAAGCCCGATTCCGAAGCCTCTAATCGTAAGCACCACATTAATCCACAAGTGGGATGTATCGGCTGTTAACGAATGCAGCTCATAAGTAGTTACCCCAAGTATAAGCAAACCAATCACTGATATCGGTACAATTCCGAGTTTCTCCACGAGCTTGCCGCTGATTGGCATCATGAGCGCCATTGCAACAGATTGAGGGAGCAGCAGGATCCCTGCATCCAATGCCGTCATGTTCTGTACATTTTGCAAATAAATAGGCATAAGGAAGGTTCCGCCCATCATCGCCATCATGATAAGACCTGCTGTCAGCACGCTCGCCGAAAATTTAATATCCTTGAATATTTTTAAATTCAAAAGCGGCGATTTCGTAGTAAGCTCTACCCACAATAATAAAGCCAAACTGACTACCGATATAAAAAACAAGCTAACGATATACAAAGACGTCCAGCCCTCGGTTTGCCCTTTACTCAATGCAAGGAGAAGCGTCCCGAAAAAAGTTACGGAAAAAATGGCGCCCCATACATCGAATTTTAAATTTTTGTTTACTGGCGACTCCTTCAGCAAGAAGAAGCAAGCAACAGCTGCTATTACACCAATAGGCACATTAAGCAAAAATAAAGTTCTCCAGCTGTAGTATTGGATGAGATATCCGCCTAAGGTCGGTCCCAATGCGGGTGCAACCATGGCTGCTACCCCCCAGATCCCCATTGCCAGCCCAATCTGCTTGCGAGGCACTATCGTATAAATTACCGCCATGCCGACCGGCATAATAAAACCGCCCGTTAACCCTTGAAAAATACGGAAGGCAATCAAGCTGGAATCATTCCAAGCTAATCCGCATAATAAGGAGCCAATCGTAAACCCTATTACTGACCATACCAGTACCTTCTTACTGCCCAATCGTGTTGCAAGAAAGCCGCTTGCGGGAATTACAACAGCTGAAGCCAGCATAAACCCGGTTACAACCCACTGAATTGTACTCGTCGGTACACCAAATACGGTAGACAGCTTGGGAAGGGCTACATTCACCAAGCTGCTGCTTAATACAGATACGAAAGTACCTAGAATAATAGCTACAAGAGGAAGCCAAAAGCTCGGCTCCTTATGTTCTTCAGCCGGAATTCCGGGAGCGGCCGTTTTTTGAGAATCATCAGACACACCATCGCCCCCTATTCGACTTTCACTGTGCTGCCATCCGTTAGAGCATCCGTTGGATTAATAATAATTTGCTGTCCAGCTTTCACGCTTGCGTTATCCTGC
Organism: Paenibacillus sp. GCM10027630; assembly: GCF_042676305.1. Classification (NCBI taxonomy): domain Bacteria; kingdom Bacillati; phylum Bacillota; class Bacilli; order Caryophanales; family Paenibacillaceae; genus Paenibacillus; species Paenibacillus sp. GCM10027630. Next base: position 478,446 of record NZ_JBHTGY010000036.1, read on the forward strand.
AAATACACCCAGTCCTGATTTTTATCCTGAGTCGTAACCTCAACTGCCTTGGCCGTTTTGTCTTGAATTATATAGATGTAATTTTTGTTGTCTTTTTTGACTAGTGCAGCCTTAGGTAGTTCCATTCGGTTTTGTCCTGCTTCCTTCATATGAACCTCAGCCATCATACCGGCCAGAATCAAGCCATCCTTGTTATCGACGGTTACTTTAACCGGGAAAGTGCTGCTGTTCGCGTTGGATACAGGGCTAACGAAATTCAGCTTGCCTGCAAAAGACTTATCTGGCAAATTGCTGATCTTAACATCTACATCCGCACCGCTTTTTAGCTTACCGATTAGTGAATCTGGAACGCTAAGCTCTATTTGCACTTGATCCATCTTTACAAGATTGAGCAGCGTGACGCCAGGCTGAGCCATCTCTCCAGGCTGGATGCTGCGTTTGACAATGATCCCATCCATTGGAGCTGTAATGGCAGCATTGTTAAATGCGCTCGATGCAAGCTCCAAACCTGCGTTCAGACGGTTCACTTCAGCCTGCAAAGCTTCTACAGTATTACCTGTAGGCCCGCTGCGTGCCAGGTCAAGCTTTGCTTTGGCTGCCGTTACTTGTGCGGCTGACGACTGCAGCTGCGCTTGTGCTTGATCATAAGCGGATTTGGCTTTGTCAAACTCGAAGGTACCTTTATCCATATCGTCTTTCGATACTGTAGAACTACTTTCGTACATGTTTCTTAAACGATTATAATTTTTTTGTGCCAGATCAAAAGCCGATTTAGCTGTGTCCGTTGCTGCTTGAATTTGGTCATTAGCAGCTTTTGCACTTTGTACAGCACTTTCCAAGCCTTGAATTTCCTGGCTTCTCGCCCCTGCCTGTGTATCAGCCAGCTTAGCTTGAGCGGCAATTACTCCCGATTCAGCCTGCTTTAATTGCTGTGACAAGTCATCGGTTTCCAGCTGCACAAGCACATCGCCTTTTTTCACGACAGAGCCTTCATTAACCTTAACATCCAGAACCTTGCCTGAAGCTTTGGAGACAACCTTCACTTCCTGGTCGGGTATAACTTTACCGCTTAGTCCGGATTCGTTTGTTTGTCCAAGCTTGATTGCCTTAACAGAAATGGCTTGTGCCGCGTTAGCTTGCGGTGAAACAGCTGCTCCGCATGCCGGTAAAACCATAACTGCACATAATGAAAGGATCACAGGGATCCATGTCAATTGTTTTCTTCTCATGGTATATGTCCCCTAGCCTTTTAAATGAATTTTTATAGTTGTGCTCATACCTGGAGCTAATGCTAACCCTTGTTGATCATCAATCGATATTTTGATCGGAATACGCTGGGTCACTTTTGTAAAGTTGCCGCTAGTATTCGTTGCTGGAAGCAATGAGAAAGTAGCAGCCGTAGCTTCGCCAATTTCCTTTACCTTACCGACTAACGTGCTGCCTGAAAAAGTATCCACCGTAAACTCAACCGTCTGTCCAACGCTTACCCGATGAATGTCGCCTTCTTCAATGTTAGCTGTAATGTAAAGATCCTTCTTATTTACAACCATGGCAATCGTCTGTCCCGGGGATACCACTTCTCCTGCTTTCGCCATCGTTTTGATGACTGTCCCGCTAATCGGTGAGCGAAGAGCAGCTTGATCCAGAAGGCTGGTTGACAGGTTCGTGTTGTCTTGCTGACCAACAATTTGATCCGAAATTACAGTATCGCCCTCTGCGACCTGTAGGGATGTCATTTTAGCGGAAATACGAGGCATAACTCGATAAATATCACCGGCAATCCTAGAATCTTCTGATTTAATGTAATAATGCGATTGGTACCAGAAGGAGTAACCTCCACCTATGGCTCCAAGCAATGCGACCCCAAGGATCAAATACAATACTGGTTTCCTTTTCATAGCTTTTCCTCAACCTTCTTTTCCAAATAAGTAGTTAGTAATGCCAGTGAATGAATAATAGTATCAAGCTCTTGTTCGGAAAGATCCGACAGCATCTTTTCATAAAAGCTTTCTTGAAAAAAATGAAGCTTCTCTTTTAACAAATCAAATTTATCCGTCTTGCTTATCCAAACAATACGACGATCCGCTTCATCACGAACTCTTTCAATCCATCCATCTCTCTCCAACCGGTCTATAATTCCTGATACTGTGCTATAAGACAGCGCTGTGTGCTCTGAAATTTGTCCAATCGTTTTACGTTCCAAATATACAGTGCCCAGCGTCATGATCTGTGGATTGGTAAGACCAAGTTCCTTTAAATCTTCTTTCATTGTAAGATTGAAAATTTTCGTTAGCTTTCGTATCGAATGTCCGATTTCCATTGCGCGACTCATTACACTCAACCCCCTAATTATTTCGTAAGCGAAATATCAATACAAAAAAATATATCACATGTCAGAAGGCTGAACAATAACTATGCGATAAATCGGCCAAAATCACCCTTTCTTTGAATTGTAAAAAATCATTTGATCACTTTATATTTCGTATAAGAAATATTCATACACGAAATAATATCACGTTTCGAACTATTTGAAAAGTGATTTTTACTTTTTGTTGGAAAAATAAAAAGAAGCCAATCTATATCATAGATGGCTTCCGCATTATTTCTATTAAGCTAATGAACCGATAGCTATCCAGTTAACAACTCCTTGCAGCTCCGGTGAATATTTGCTTCTGACTATTGTAAGCGTTGCACTGGCTTCTTGTTTATCTTCTATTATAGCGTAACAAGCTTCCTGATTCGTTGTTGCTACGAGCACATAATCTGTATTGGCAAATAAACTGTCGAAAATAATAGTTAGCTTAACTACTTCTTCTTCAAGCCGGAGCTGGAAGGATGAAAGTCCAAATTGTTGAATAGTTGCCGCTGCATGAGACGTCTGGACAGATTGGAACGATATCTGAGCCGGGGTAACTTCCTCTTGCGCAATATGCATGGTTTCCTCAGACTCAGGCTGAAGTTCTGTTTCACCGACTGATTCCAAGGACAAATCATTATGAGCTTGCTCTAGAACTGGCACGGCTGCCACTGCAGATGCTGTTTGGAGCTGAGCCTGCAGCCTGAAATCCAAATGAAGAATCGATATGCTTCCTGGCAGCAGGTGATAGCCAGATATTGACTCCTGCTTCACATGCAGACCATCAATGGAGTCACTGCTCAAATGCTCGCCGTTCACCGCACCTATCGCGATGTGCTCCGCCTCTATCGCTCCTGCAGCCAATTTTGCTCCCGTCACCGCCTGCTCTGCCAGCTGCGCAGTACCGATGGCTTCTGCAGCCACTTGTTTTCTTCGCACCGCTCCTGGCGCGATGTGCACCGCTTCTACAGCGTCTGCCGCAAGCTTCGCTCCCGTCACCGCCTGCTCTGCCAGCTGCTCCGTTCCTATCGCCTCTGCAGCTATATGCTTGCTCCGCACCGCGGCTGGTGCAATGTTCACTGCTTCTACGGCGTCTTTCGCCAGCTTCGCTCCTGTCACCGCCTGCTCTGCCAACTGCTCCGTTCCTATCGCTTCTTCCGCGATATGAAAGCTTTGCACCGCTCCTTCGGCTATATGCTCTGCTTCCACCGCTCCTATAACCAGCTTCGCTCCCGTCACCGCCTGCTCTGCCAGCTGCTCCGTTCCTATCGCTTCTTCCGCGATATGCAAGCTTTGCACCGCTCCTTCGGCTATATGCTCTGCTTCCACCGCTCCTATTGCCAGCTTCGCTGCCGTCACCGACTGCTCTGCCAGCTGCTCCGTTCCTATCGCTTCTTCCGCGATATGCAAACTTCGCACTGCGCCTTCGGCAATATGCGATGCCTCTACGGATCCTATGGCAAGCTTCGCTGCCGTCACCGCCTGCTCTGCCAGCTGCTCTGCTCCTATCGCTTCTTCCGCGATATGCAAGCTTCGTACCGCGCCTTCGGCAATGTGGAACGCCTCTACAGCTCCTGCCGCAAGCTTCGCTCCTGTCACCGACTGCTCCACCAGCTGCTCCGTTCCTATCGCCTCTGCGGCTACCTGCTCACTTCGCACCGCTCCTTCGGCAATGTGGAACGCCTCTACAGCTCCTGCCGCAAGCTTCGCTCCCGTCACCGCCTGCTCTGCCAGCTGCTCCGTTCCTATCGCCTCCGCGGCCACCTGCTCACCTCGCACCGCTCCTTCGGCAATGTGGAACGTCTCTACAGCTCCTGCCGCAAGCTTCGCTCCCGTCACCGCCTGCTCCGCTAGCTGCTCCGTTCCGATCGCCTCCGCGGCCACCTGCTCGCCTCGCACCGCTCCTTCAGCGATATGCTCCGTCTCCACTGCGCCAACGGCAAGCTTCGCTCCTGTCACCGACTCCTTCGCCAGCTGTGCTGTACCTATCGCTTCAGCCGCTACCTGCTTGCTTCGCACCGCGCTTGGTGCGATATGCACCGCTTCGACTGTCCCTATGGCGAGCTTCGCTCCAGTCACAGCATGCATAGCCAGCTGTGCCGTGTCTATTGCCTCTGCGGCTACCTGCTCGCTTCGCACCGCACCTTCAGCGATGTGGATAGCCTCTACAGCTCCAACGGCAAGCTTAGCTCCCGTAACTGCTTGCTTCGCCAGCTGTGCCGTACCTATTGCTTCAGCCGCCACATGCTCGCCTTGCACCACGCCTTCGGCAATATGCTCGGAAGCTACAGCTCCTATAGCAAGCTTTGTTGCCGTCACCGACTGCTCCGCCAACTGTACGGTTCCTATTGCTTCTGACGCTACCTGCTTGCTTTGTACTGCACCTTCTGCTATGTGCCCTGCCTCCACCGCGCCCACGGCAAGCTTCGCTCCTGTCACCGACTGTTCCGCCAACTGATCGGTTCCTATCGCTTCCGCGGCTATCTGCTTGCTTCGCACTGCGCCTGGTGCAATATGTCCCGTCTCCACAGCTTCTTCCGCAAGCTTAGCTCCTGTCACTGATTGTTCTGCCAGCTGAGCTGTACCTACCGCTTCCGCCGCTATCTGCTTGCTTCGCACCGCGCCTGGTGCGATGTGCCATGCTTCAATCGTTCCTACGGCCAGCTTTGCTCCCGTCACGGCTTGCTCCGCAAGATGCCATGTGCCTATCGCCTCCGCGGCCACCTGCTCACCTCGCACCGCTCCAATGGCTATATGCTCTGCCTCTACAGTGCCTGCGGCAAGCTTTGCTCCCGTAACTGCCTGCTCCGCCAGCTGCGCTGTACCTATTGCTTCGGCCGCCACATGCTCGCCTTGCACAGTTCCTGAAGCGATATGCTTTGCTTCTACCGCTCCTGCTGCCAGTTTAGCTCCTGTCACCGATTGTTCTACCAGCTGCGCTGTCCCTATTGCTTGTGCCCCCACCTGCTCAATCCGCACTGCGCCAGGCGCGATGTGCTCTGCTTCTACCGCCGATGCAGCCAGCTTCGCTCCCGTCACAGATTGCTCTGCCAGCTGCGCTGTTCCTATGGCCTTAGCTGCCAATTGCTCGCTTCGAATGGCGCCTTGAGCGATATGCTCAGTCACTACCGCTCCAGCAGCCAGCTTTGCCCCGGTTACAGCTCGCTCTGACAAATGAACGGCGCCTATCGCTCCAGGTGCTAGATGTACCGAGTCAACTGCGCCTATAGCGAGCTGGTTAGACTGCACCGCCGCTGCCGCTATTTGCGCCGTTTTTACAGCCCCATCGGCGAGCTTCTCTGAAGTCACTGCGCCGTTGGCAATCTTTTCACTGATTACCGCATCCGAAGCCAAATGAGTGACCTGTACCGAGCCCTTTGCTAAATGTGCAGATTGCACCGCCCCTTCTGTTAAATGCTCAGCAAGCACCGCCTTGCGCCCGAGTTTGTCGCTGGTCACACTTGCTTGTGCCAGCTTAGCTGAAGTGATTGCCAGATTGGTCATCTTATCGGTAGATACCGATTCGCTAGCCAGCTTCGATGTGGTCACACTCTGATTTGAAAGCGCGCTTGACAATACAGCCCCATCTTGAATGTGCTGCTGCTGAATCAAACCTAATGCCAGCTTCTCGGAAGTCACAGCACGGTCCTGCAGCTTAGCTGTTACGACCGATTGCTCCTGCAAATGCTCCTTCCCTACTATGAGTGGACTGAGATGAGCGGAAAGTATCGCTTTTTCACCTATGTGACTGCTTGATACAGACGCGGCAGACAAATGCTCAGCGGTTACCGCTTTCTTCACAATCTTCGTTGAAGTGACTGATAAATCAGCCAGTTTAGCAGAAGTTACAGCTGCTTCTCCTAGCTGTTGAGTATTCACGCTTTGTGCGGCAAGCTTACTTAATGTTACTGCTCCCTCCGCCAAATGGCGTGTTTCCACATTATGCTGTTGGATATGCCGCTTCTCTATAGTCCCTTCCTGCAAATGCACACCATTAACTGAATGCTTTGCCAGCTTCTCTAAAGTTACAGAGCCATCCTTAATATGTTCTGAAAGAACCGAATCACTTGTTAAATGCCCGGCTGTAATTTGCTTGCCTGCAATATTTTCACTGCGTATGATCCCATCCGTTAAATGCTCATGCAAGATCACCTTGGACTTCAAATGCACAGGTCCAATGCTCCAAGGAGCCAGCTTCTCATCAGTAACTGCATGATTTCCGAGCTTCTGAGAGGAGACCTCGCCATCGGCTATTTTATCAGCCGTTACCGAGCGATCGCGCAGCTTCTCTCCAGTTACTGATGAATCAGCGAGCTTAGCTGTATTCACGACATAGTTAGCCAAATGTACGGTTTGAATCGTACCGCTTTTTATTTTCTCCGAAGTAATAGACTGATTTTGAATCAGCTCGCCGGTAATTACTTCCTCTGCCAAATGCTTTGTATGAATCGATTTCTCAGCAATTTTCATGGCATCAATTGTTTTATCCGCCATCTTATCCGATGTAATGCTATTATCTTGGAGCTTACCTCCGCTAATTGTCCGCTCTTGAATTTTATCCCCAGTAATGGCATAAGGAGCGATATGCTCCTCTGTCACCGATTGCAATCCAAGCTTCTGCTGCGTAACACTTCGATCTCCCAGCTTAGCGGATGTCACAGCGTAATCACTCAATTCTTCCGTGCTGATAGTACCCCGCTTTAATTTGCTGCTTTCGATGGTGTTATGAGCTATCTTCTCATTTGTAACCGACGCATCTGCAAGATCGTCCGTGTAAATTACTGCCATTCCTTCAGCATTTGATTTACGCTCCTGAATTACGGGCTGAATCAAAACTGGACGCAGCTGTACAGTATTTGAAGCTAGGTCCTCCTTAACGGGCAGCTCCAGCTTGCTGATGGTTACTCCGTTGTTTTCATTTTGCAATCTTTGTTCATTTTCCTTAGCTTGAATATCATCCAACCATTTTAATTCATTAATATAAGCGCCTGTGCGTTTGCTGCGCAACGGGCCGCCCTTACCAGTACTTCGGCTGCTTCGCTTCCTCATCCTGCTTTTCCTCCCATAATTGGTATACCCCAATTAAACATTTTTTCAGAGCTTCAGGAGCCCTAAGTAGTCATATGTAACATATGCATTCACCCAGAAGGAAGTTATCGTCATTCAGCAAAATAGGCACTAACACAGCAAATTTAAAGCCCTTTATAATTACAAGTTGTTTGTGATCCTATCCCTATGCCTTTACAACAAAAAAAGAGCCCCGGCAGAGGCTCTCGTAGTTAACATACTCCCATACATTCATAAGCTTGGCATTTTTCATTCTTATACAAAAAACGCAATTCCCATCAAAGCTGAAACTGACAATACTATTAACGGATGCATACGATATTTGACAATTCCAATCACTGCAAAAACAAAAATCGCAAGTGTAGCTAGCGTATGGATGTTTATACCCAACAAAGGTTGTCCATTTATACCCATTCGAATCGCAGCGTACAAGATCAAAGCCGTCACAATAGGCTTTAAACCGTAAAGCACTACCTGCACCCAGCGCTCTCTGCCGGCTTTAAACAAGAAGCTCGCTACAGCAATTACAACAAGCACTGAAGGTAGTATCATACCTCCAACAGCTGCCACTGCCCCAACGATACCCGTTGTTTTATAGCCAACCATTATCGCGATATTGGTAGCTATTGGGCCTGGCGACATACCTGCCAATGATACAGCCTGTGTATAATCATTTAAGGTCATCCATTGCTGCTGTAAAACCTCACGTTCGATGATGCTTAGTATGGCATAGCCTCCACCAAAAGAAAGAAGTCCAACTTTGAAAAAAGTCCAAAATAACGTAACTAACATAGCGCCTCCCCCTCCCTAATCGAAACTAGATTCCGTCACCCCAAATGTACTGCCCTGCTAGAATCGGGTTTTGTCCGGAGGTTGGCTTCTTGTCAGCCATAATTTCTTTGGATACTAAAGTCCCGAGCTTCTGCTGCCATTTATATATCGCAATACCAAGAAGAGTGCCAATAAGCAGCAGTAAAGCAGGATGGATATTGGAGAACAGCAAGGCACACAATGAACCTATTACAATAAACAGTGTACTTTTATCATAGACAGCTGATCTCCACATCCTCCAACCAGCAATTGCTATAAAAGCCACAACGGCTGCATGTATTCCTTCAAACGCAGCCGTCACCTTAGGCATATTTTGAACAGCCGAATAACCTATAGTCAATGCGAGCATAATTATAAAATTAGGCAATGAAATTCCCAGTACAGCCGCTATCGCACCTCTCAGCCCTGCGAGTCTGTAGCCTGTTAATGTAGAAGCATTAACACCGATGCCTCCTGGTGATGAGCCTGCAATAGACAATACATCGCTCATTTCATCCTCATCCATCCATTGGCGGTTTTCGACAATTTCTTTTTCAATAGCCGGAATCATCGCATAGCCTCCACCAAAGGAGACAGGACTAATTTTGCAAAATGACCAAAAGATATGCCAGAGTAAAGTTGTATGTTTTTCCGTTATGTTCATGTTCAGCATCCCCTGTCTTCTCGCTCTATGTCCATTATAACTGACTTTATTCCTTTTTGGAATAAACTTTCGTATAAATCTTTTTGATTTCTACTAAAAGCATCAATTATAAGTGAGATATAGGTCTATATACAGCGGAATACTATGAATAATCTAACACTTTATTTCATTATTACATTTAAGACTCTGTTTTATATAAATTCAAAAATCGTTCCGCTGTTTTTTCCCAAGTAAAATGCTCTTGAACCCTAAGTTCACTTTGTGCCCCCATCAATTCAACCTGTCCAGACTGAGTCAATAAGTTAATAATCCAGAGTGCCAATTCATCCTGCAGCCTAGAAGCATCAACCAAATAGCCTGTATTTCCATGCTCGATGATTTCCTTCATGCCTCCTGCTCTCGTCGCTACTACAGGGACTCCGGTAGCCATCGCCTCCACATTAACCAGTCCGAACGCTTCGTTTATATGAGAAGGAACTACAAGCACATCAGCCAAACGGAACCATTCAGGTATTTCAGAATGCGGAACGTATGGAATGAAACGGACATTGTCGCGCATTTTCCTTCCAATTCGGTGCAGCTGCTTTACATAAGGTGTGACACGGTCCGAACCGTAAAAAGCGCTCCCCACAACTATAAGCATGACATCGGGTATATGCGCAATAATTTGCGGCATTGCTTGAAGCAGGTGATGAACTCCTTTAATACCAATCAAACGACCCACATACAGAACTACCTTTTTACCCTCAATGCCACGCAGCTTAAACGATTCCTGCCTAAGGGCAGCCCCTTTCTCCGACCACCGTGAGATGAACTTCCCCGGGTCCACCCCAAGATGATTCACTCTAATCTTTCCTTTGACTCGAGGGACCATACGAATTACCTGCTCTTTTAGAAAATGGCTATTGACGATGATGCGATCAGCAGCAGCCAGACAAACCTTTAGTTCAGCCCGTTTGATATGCCGCTTTGAAATAAAAGTAATTGAATGGAGAACAAGCCAAATTTTCGCTTTCGGATGTGTTCGTCTCAAATAGCGTACAAACCGTGGCCTGTTTTCCACTTGAATGAGCTTAAGATCACGTTTGTATTGTATAAGTTTACGGCTTACATTGCGGATATAGGCTTGCGGAGATGGTCTGGGAACCCTTACATAACGTACTCCCCGACGTGTTTCCAGTAACGGTCTTTTTCTGCCGCCGGTTCTTCCAAAAACAACAGGTCTTACCTCGCCGACTAAATGCGGTGCTACGTGCTCTACAACCAATTCAACGGAGCTGCTCAATGCCGAAGGAATAACGAATGATCCCGGTGTAACAATCGCCACAAAGGGTAATTTCATGCTGCTGCCTCCTTCATCAGGAATGAATTACTGCTTGTGCTAATGTATTCATTCCTGTGGCCGGCTGGAACACTTTGACTCTCTCCAACTCCTCAATTAGAATAGGCCTGCCCCCAATTTTAGAGACAGGCATCACGGGAATCAATCTTACGCCGAAGGCTCATTTGCGAGTCCCCTCGCCTCCACTCCTTCGTATGCCATGCATTCCATCGTATGGTCATTGACCATACCTGTAGCTTGCATATATGCATAACAAATCGTCGAACCGACGAATTTGAAGCCTCTCTTCTTTAAATCCTTGCTCATTGCATCGGATTCAGGGGTACTTGCCGGAACCTCGGCCAAAGTCCGCCGGCCGTTGCAAAGCGGCTTCCCACCGATAAACCTCCAGATATAAGCGTCAAAGCTGCCGAACTCCTCCTGCACTCTCAGGAAGGCTTGTGCGTTCGTAATCGCAGCCTGTACCTTTAAGCGGTTGCGAATAATGCCTGGATTCGCCAATAATTCCGCCGCTTTAGCCTCGTCGTAAGCAGCTACTATTTGTGGATCAAATCCGTCAAAAGCTTGTCTGTAACTTTCACGCTTCTTTAAAACCGTATACCAGCTTAAACCCGCCTGCGCCCCCTCCAGCACTAGAAGCTCGAATAACTTATGCTCATCATGAACAGGAACACCCCATTCATGGTCATGATAACTCATATATAGCGGATCTTCATTGACCCAACCGCACCGTTTCTGTTCCATAGTAATCGTCCTCTTTCTTTCTAATTGTAATAATAGAAGTATATCATAGACATAATCTGTCGCAGAATGAGAGGATTTCATCTATAATCAAGCTAGCTCTTATCCTTTTTCTAATCCTTTTTTCTTTCAGGAGACATTCATAATGACAATCCTTTTACTCGTATTAATGGCTGCATCCATCACGCTTTTTATTACCAAAGCCAAAAACCCTTCCGCCTATTGGATGGCTCTCGTACTGTTAGGCTGGTTCATCAGCATGTCCGGACTTGTTTTGTTTATAGCTAAATATGGAGGCTTCTATTACAAAGTTAATATTGTGCTATTTTTTAACGATTCAATTCGTAACTTGCTCTTGCACTCACCCGTTACTATCGAAGCTATCAGCAGGATGATTACAATAGGCAGATCTTTATTTATATTCAGCCTCATTGGACTATCTGTAACCCTGTTTTATTATCGGCCTTTCCTGAAAATATGGAAGATTTATGCGTTTAACTCGATTCTGCCTTTACTCAACATTTTGTTCTATGATCCGGTTATTTACAAATGGGCGCTTAGCGTTTTGGACCGCGATCAAACCTACATCATCGGTTGGGTTACTAGAGGCTGGTTGGTTATTTCTACTTTGGCAGCGCTTTTTTTTATGGTTTGGCGCTACAAGCGGATCACGATCCACTGGTTCAAAAGCCAAGTCAAGTATACCTTGCTCGGGGTGCTTGCCCTTGTCCTGTTTTATTTTTATTTAGGTTTTATGGGACCGCTGCAAGTGTTTGATGTCCGTACCTACTATGTCCTATACTCCGACTTCTCCAACTTCAACCCTCCATTAACATTGGTTGAATGGTATTTGAGCATTGGTTTTACAGGCATTTTGTCGATCATCAGCATTTTGTCCATCTGGAAATATACGGAGGTAGAGAAAAAACTGGGAAAGCTCGACCTCCAACTCGAACGCAAGCTATCAACCGCCGATATGGGGACCAAGGTATTCACGCATGCAATCAAAAACCAACTGCTAATGATGCAAATTTTATTGCAGCGAACGGATGAGCTTTTACAAACGGAGAGCCCTCCAATACAGTCTGCCAGTGCAATTGAAGCCAATGTAAACAAGGTTTCCGGTATTGTTAGCGAGACCCTGCAGCGGCTTGACCAGCTATACAACTCTTTTAAAACAACCTATCTTCAATTAAAACCGGTCGATGTTCACGAACTTTTGCAGCATACCTTGGATAAGTTTAAAGCCATTCCCGAGCATGTTACATTGGTTAACGACTTTCCGCAGGGACATCCCGTTATACTTGCAGATCAAGAGCATCTGACTGAAACCATTTATAATATTATGATCAATGCGATTGAAGCGATAGATAAGGAAACAGCAGGGATAGTTTCTATTCATTCATACTTGGAGGATGACTGGCTCATTATCAAAATTGAGGATAACGGCTCAGGTATTGCCCAGGATCAGATCGAGCAAATTTTCGACCCCTTTTATACGAATAAAAATACAACTAAAAATTGGGGTGTCGGTCTGTCATATGCCAAGCAGATTGTAAAAGGTCATTTTGGTGATATTCATGTTCAAAGTAAACCAGGAGTGGGAAGTACTTTTCAATTGCTGCTTCCGGTCTATATTAAGGACGAGCTGAATACAAATTAGGAGGAAATTCGGGATGGAGAGCAGCAGAATACGCGTTTTAGTTGCAGAGGATTTAGAGGTGCTGCGCGAGCATTTTTGCCAATTGGTAAAAAAAGAGGCGGACTTTGAACTCGTGGGTCAAGCCTCAAGCGGGAAAGAGGCTTACGCCATCGCAAGTATAGAGCCATTGGATGTCATTCTGATGGATATTGAAATGGATGTGAAACATGATGGGATCATCGCTGCCAAGCGGATCTTGGATGAGTTCCCGCACATACGTATCGTTTTTTTAACCGTTCATGAGGATGATGAAACTGTATTCGGCGCCTTTGAAGCCGGTGCTATCGACTACGTACTGAAAACTGCAGCCAGCTCAGAAATTGTGAAAAGTATTCGTATGGCCCGAGACGGGATTTCTCCAATTCGTCCCGAAATAGCTTATAAAATTCGCAATGAATTTACCCGAATACGGAAAAATCAAGCCAATATGTTTGACGCCATGAGCATCCTCTCCCAGCTAACGCCAACAGAAATGGAAATTATTGAACTGCTGCTCAAGGATCAAAAGGTGCAAGAAATAGCCCAAACGAGACAAGTCGAGCTCTCCACAATCAAATCGCAAATTAATGTTATACTCAAAAAATTTCATAAAAAGCGCTCTAAGGAAGTAGTCAAACTACTTCAAGAGCTTAATGTTACCCATCTGTTTCATAAAATTAAACGAGATCAATAAGCAACCTAGTAGTCATAAAAATATAGCTCTTTCGTTGTGTTAAATGCACAAAGAAAGAGCTATTTTCTATTCCTTATTTTAACTACCTTTATTTAACTACTTTTAAAAACGGAGCTGGACTAACAAAAGTGTCACCTTTGACGACTTCGGTCAATTTGCCGTTTTCAACAAACAATTTCTCTAGATTCTCGTACCACTTAATTACAGTACCATCCTTGAAATAATCGACTTGCTTTTTCGATTCAATCCATTCCGTTGTATCCACTTGCACCTTGAGGGAATCCTCAGGAACCTGCGTATATTTAGCAGTCAGCTTGATCGTTTCTTCGATATTTTTGATGCGATAATCATTGGCTTTAACCCATGCTGCAAGAAACTTTTCGACCAGCTCAGGCTTTTCCTTCAAAAACTTAGGATTGACCACCCAGCTTTGCGGGAATACGTATTCAGGGAAAAACATCTTGTTATCGCCTAACTTCACAATGTTATCCTTGCCAACTTGCTTCTCTATCTCAGATGTATACGGAGACCAGATCGCAACTGCATCCACTTTACCAGCTACAAAAGCCGAAACCGCTCCTGCAACATCCATATTGACAGCGTTAACATCCTCTGGCTTAAGACCGCCTTTTTTGATGCCAAGATTTAGTATCATTTCCCCGGATGTCCCCTTCGGAACCCCGACTGTTTTCCCTTTCAAATCCTTCCAATCCTTGATTCCCGATTTCTTGGTTGCATACACCATATCGCCTGTATTCAAACTATCAACTGCAATGATATTGCCTTTGCCTTGGGCGGATAAGAAGGTTGCACCAGGTCCAATGTAGGCAATATCAATATCACCTGCGGCCATTGCTTGAAATTCAGGAGGACCACTGAGAAATTTTACAGCATTGATCTTTACTCCGGCTTCTTTAAAATATCCTTTTTCTTCACCCAGAACAATAGGTGTAGCCCCATGAATATCAGGCATATACGCAACGTTAATAGTTGGCAGCTCCTTCGGTGCTTCCTTCGCAGGCTCCTTCGGTTTAGCAGCCGGAGCTGTCGTGTCCTTACCTCCGGCAGTACCGCCTGCTGCGCCTCCATTTGTTCCGCCACTCGTACCGCATGCACTCAAAGTAAGCAGCAGCGATATGGCGATCATCCAAACACCAAAGCTCTTTTTACCTGCTCGTATCAACATGGACATTGTTTAATCTCTCCCTTAGCGTTTTCATAAGAAAACTTGCTTCATATGCAGCAACTTTTACTTTTTAACTTCCAAATATTCTTTATATACCTTGGCCCAAATCTCATTTTTGATTTGCACAAATCGTTCATGCAGCTTCGTTTCTTGTGTTCTGGGGTATGGAATATCAACCTCAATGATTTCTTTAATTCTGCCTGGCCTGGCACTCATAATAATAACCTTTTGTGCTAAAATAACTGCTTCTTCCACATCATGCGTAATAAAAAAACATGTCTTTTTCTCTTTTTCCCATGTATGCAACAGTTCCTCCTGAAGCTGTGAGCGGCTTTGTGCATCAAGCGCCCCGAATGGTTCGTCCATTAGCAGCACCTCAGGATTTACTGCGTACGCCCTTGCGATAGCCACCCTCTGCTTCATACCACCGGATAATTCCTTAGGATAGGAATTAGCAAAATCCTTTAAGCCTACCAGTTCCAAATACTTTTCCGCTTTTTCGCGCCGTTCCTTTTTATTTAGGCCTCTCAGCTTCAAACCAAATTCTACATTTTTGATAACCGTTTTCCATGGAAACAGAGCGTATTGCTGAAACACCACCCCTCTCTCTTTACCAGGACCCCACACCTCCTGTCCGTCAACTGTCACGCTGCCTGTCGTTGCATCCTCCAATCCTGCGATGATATTCAGCAGCGTCGTCTTCCCGCAGCCGCTCGGGCCTACGACACATACAAATTCATTTTGATTGATGGTCAGATTCGTATTTTGTAAAGCAACAACGTCTCCGTTACGGCCCTGGTACACTTTGGTCAAATTGGTTATCTCAATCTTGGGCCGGTCTGTTTCTTGGCTATCTCTAGTTATGATTTCCGCAGTTCCTGCCATCCTGTCAGCTTCCTTTCCAGATAGAGTACACCTTTATCCATGGCAAATCCGATAACACCAATAATAATAATTCCTAATATTACAAGATCCATACGGAAGTACAAACCCGCTTCCATGATCATATTGCCCAGCCCCTTGGAGGCGCCAGTCAATTCAGCCGCAACCAATGTCGTCCATGCGCTCGCCAATCCTAATCTTACGCCAACCAGAATGTAAGGAAATGAAGCGGGAACGACAACCTCCATGAAAATATCTTTATCCGTTGCTCCTAATACCCGAGCTGCTTTAATAAGCGTTGGGTCAACATTCCGCACACCCTGATAAATGGAAATAACCATGACCAGAAAGGTAGCTAGAAAAATAACCGAAATTTTTGCTCCCTCCCCAATCCCGAACGCTACAATAACTAATGGAATCAAGGCGATCGGTGGAATTGTACGGAAAAATTGTATCCAAGGTTCAATCAATGCCCGGATCGTAGGATACCAGCCCATTAAAAAAGCAACTGGAATGGCTGCCAGCAATCCTAGCGAGAACCCCCCAAGTACTCTAAAAATACTCGCATAAACATTACTCCAAAGCCTCCCGCTTTGCAGCTCGCCCATAAAGCTTTTTAACAAAGTTACCGGATTGGATAAGATGCTTCCAACCGAGGGTATCGTTGACAGCAGCCACCAGACGGCTACCCCAATCAATAATGAAAGCATTACCATGATGTTAGGATGCACCCTGGAGGAGAAGGGTACCTTCCTTGTTTTATGCTGCATTACTCTTTTTTGCAAATTTTCCATACTCATGAACCTTTCATAATTTCTTTTTATATTCGATACCATCTACATTCCGTATAAAGAATTGAAATCATTGGATTTTCTATATTTAGCCGCAAGAATACTAGCTTCTTCCTGCCAGCCATCTTGCTGCAGCCGGCGATGCCAATCCTCAACCGTCATGTACTTCCATGGACCGGTTTC
The DNA here is from genome assembly GCF_042676305.1 of Paenibacillus sp. GCM10027630. Classification (NCBI taxonomy): domain Bacteria; kingdom Bacillati; phylum Bacillota; class Bacilli; order Caryophanales; family Paenibacillaceae; genus Paenibacillus; species Paenibacillus sp. GCM10027630. The sequence goes on from NZ_JBHTGY010000036.1 coordinate 494,843, forward strand.
GATAACCTTTTGCATCGGATCTACCTTGCTGCCAGGCTTGCCCATTTGCTCTTGCAGCCAGTTAGCCAGGCGGTGATCCATCTCTTTGACTATTTCAGGGAAAGCTGCTGCCACATTAACCGTTTGATTCGGGTCCTGCTCCATGTCATAAAGAGAAATTTCTCCAAATTCGAACAATCCCGGATGATACGTACGAATAAAATACCATTTGCTGTCGCGTACAGCCCGCTGGCAAACATACAGAGCATGATCCATAACTAGGTAATCACGTCCTTCCCAATGTCCCCCTTGCAGGGCATTCAAGAACGACTTCCCATCCCAGCCAGTAGGAACTGGCAATCCCACCATATCTGTAATGGTTGCGATTACATCGACGTTATATACAAAGCCATTCACTACCTGTCCAGGCTTAGTCACTCCCGGAACCTTCATTATCAATGGAATATGATGAACGGATTCGGATGCATTCGCATGCTCCATATAAACCCCATGCTCACCCATCGATTCAGCATGATCCGCACTTATTATAAAGCATACCTCTTCCTCAATCCCCAGCTCACGTAACGTTTCCAGGATTTCTCCTACATGTTTATCCATGTAAGAAATGCCCCCGTCATATCCATTGATCAAATGAGCTAAATCTTGCCGGTTCCGGATCTGCTTCGGCATCGTTTCAGGGAATCGATCCGCCCAGTGCAAGAAGGTAGCGGATCGCGGAAAACTGTCTTTCTGTTGATCCTGAATCGTCTGCTCATTCGGAAACTCTTTAACCGGGGAGTCGTTCCATTGATCTGCATATTCCTTTGGATAGGTGTACAAAGTATGAGGATCCCAATACTGAATATGCAGAAAATAGTTGTCTTCTTTGCCGTGTGCCTTTAACCATGGAATTACTGCTGCATTGACCTCAACTGCATTCTCATTCCCTTCCTTCAAAGAATGCGTGTGCAGCTCATTCCAACCGGCAAAATACCACCAAGCATGATGTCTATCTCCAAAAGATGAAAAAGTGACCGTCCTATACCCGGCATTGCGCAAATGTCTCGTAAAAAAAGGAACCGATGTACTATGTCCATCACCCTCCGGATAATCGAAATCACAACCAGGTCCCCAGTGGGTCAGAGCTCCATGATTGATTCCAAAACGTCCAGACATAAAGCTTGCTCTGGATGGAACGCATGGCGATGAAGCGCAATAACAACTGTTAAACCGTGCCCCTTCAGCTGCAATATGATCAATGTTTGGCGTCGTATTCCGATCATAACCGTAACAACTCATATGATCAGGGCGCAAAGAATCGATATCAAGATAAATCATTCTCATAATAAATTGCCTCCCGCTTTCACCTATACATTTATTAAGCGCTTTCTTGTCTACGCTTACAAATATAACTATAAATTCACATTGGTGTAAGTAGGAAGTTTTTTCAACCTTTTTAATTTTCAAACAAGAACAGAAGCCCTCCAAATATATTCTTATCTGTATATATGCCAGTCTGTATATATGCTAGCCTGTCTATAAGCTAGTCTGTCTGTCTCAGCTATAGCCACAAAAGGATCGCAAGTGTTTCTTCTGCCCTCCTTATGAGCATTATCCCCTTTACTCAGTACAGCTTTATCGAATATCGCCCATATGACATGTTCAGGAATCATCTAAAAGTGGGATTAATTTAAAAGAAAACTATCGTATGAAAATAGTTTGATGCGACATGAATTGATTTGAAGTGAGGATAACTTGAAGTAATTGCTACCTTTTCAGTTGATTATGAATTTAAGGTAGTTTCCGTAATTCCAAACGATTTATGTGCTTGAGAATATCGCTGTGATTTGCTGTGATTTGCTGTGATTTGCTGTGATTTGCTGTGATTTGCTGTGATTTGCTGTGATTTATGGAATTAAGAGGATTGCTACGATTCGTGGTGATTTACGGGCTTGGGATAGTTGCTATGACTCGCGGGGATTTATCGACTTGGGATTTTTGCATGACTCGCGGGGATTTATCGACTTGGGATTTTTGCATGACTCGCGGGGATTTATCGACTTGGGATTTTTGCATGACTCGCGGGGATTTATCGACTTGGGATTTTTGCATGACTCGCGGGGATTTATCGACTTGGGATTTTTGCATGACTCGCGGGGATTTATCGACTTGGGATTTTTGCATGACTCGCGGGGATTTATCGACTTGGGATTTTTGCATGACTCGCGGGGATTTATCGACTTGGGATTTTTGCATTTGCTACGATTCGTGGGGATTTACGGACTTTGGATAGTTGCTATGACTCGTGGGGATTTACGGACTCGAGATAATTGCTGCGATTCGAGGTGACTTGTTGAGATATTACTCATGATTTTAGATGATTATGGAATTAAGAAAATTACTACGATTTGAGATATTTTATAACCTGATCGAAGAATGATTCGAAACAGTACAATAAAACGGATTAACGAATTTATTTGAAGCATTTTTCATAGAGTCATTTCTAAAAAAAACTCTGTATGAGTATGAAATAATTCATACAGTTAAACAAGAGTTCTAGTACTAATAAATACTAACTCCTGGCTAGGAAGTGGTTGGAAATCGTATTAATTGGGGGTATGTAACCGGCACAGCAGCAGCACATAGCTGAGTCAAATAGCGAAAAATCGCTCCACCCTGAAAATCAAGATTCAAACGGCAGCAATATTCATTGAGATAGGCCTGTAAATGCTTTGGGCCAATTCCATGATAGGTTGCATTGATCCATTGACCTGCTTTTTTTGCTATGGTCAGCAGCCGCTGAAATCGGCGGGAACTGAATCGAGCGGTAATGCTTTCTAAATCATCGGTTTTCGGCTCAACATACTGTTCAATAAAATGCTGATTTCCAATGGGCTTTAAGACCTTTCCTTCCAAATGATCGTCAGGAACTCGTTTAATTTTGACATATACAGGTTCTCCTTCTGCATTTAAGGAAGCACCTACTAAGAGAGGTTGTTCTTGGATATGGCGGTTAACAGATGGATTATGAGGACGGCCATTCAAAGCTGAATTGATCCGAACAATACCCGACAACATCATGCCAGCATCCGCCTTACTCATAGCGTAACGAATTTTATGAAGCATAAGCCACGCTGTTTTATAAGTAACACCTATTGCCTCGCTGAGCTGAACAGCATTGATACCGCACGTAGTATGCGAAACAATCAGCAAAGCATGGAACCATTTTCGCAAATCACTCCTGCTTCCCTCAAAAATTGTATTCGCAGTAAGAGATTCTTGGTAATGGCAAGAGCTGCATTCGAAAAGCGGCAGCCTACGTGTCGTAATCTTATAGGCATGAAGATGCCCGCAGTGGGTACACCGAAATCCATCTGGCCATTTAGCTGCAAATAAAACATCCGCGCAGGATTCCTCCGAGCTCAATAATTGAAGCTGCTCCTCTGATAACGTCCATTCTGCTGTCTTTGTCCGTTCTTCAGCCATTAATACACCCCGCTGAACATGAATTTATATGTTATTCCTGCATGATTACGACTAATCACAGAAACTCTTTCCGCACCGCGCTCAGCAGCTCCTAGCGCATCACATAGGAATCGCGTAGCATGACTGCGGTCGACCACATGTAGATACTTTTTTCAAGTAGGCACCTAATGTTATTTCTGTCCATAAATATTTTTTTTAAAAAGAAGACTCAAATTTAACCTAACTTAAACAAAAAAACGAACGTACGATCCTATATATAAGCATACCAAACATCCGTTCTCTTTTCAATAATTATTATAAATTTTCCTTAATATTTTTCATAACAGGACGCTACAAGACTTGATATTCCATCAGATGTAAGCACAAATATATCGAAACACTTGATTACAACTGATCAAATTATGATTTTGTTTTAAAAAATGAACCCTTCCGTAAACTTCTTCATTTATTGAAACAATCTATGATTTCAGAACGCCAACCCTCTCTTTAGGAGATTGAAAAATTAATTTTCCCGTAACAATATTGAGTAAAGGGCTGTTCCACTAAAAGCTGCTCTTAAATTTCTTGTTTTGGTATGAGAAATGACAATAGTCGAAGCAAAGCAACAACAGCAATTTGTCACGTGTGGCCGGATTCAATCAACTGAGCTTAAGGGATAATATTCATAGGAACATCAGCAGCAGTTTACATCGCTTAAATCCAGGATTCGATAAACTGAGCTTAAGGGATAGTGCGCATAGAACATCAACAGCAGATTACATCGCTTATAGCCCAGTATTCGATAAACTGAGCTTAAGGGATAATGGTTATAAGCCAAGCCAACAAAACTTAAGAAGATAATTAGGAAAAGGACCAATTTAATAAACTTTTCGCTGTTACTTCGTTAAAGAGAAGGTTGTTCTCTGTATTTTACATAAGCGGCTGGCGGCTGGCCAGTTTCTCTTTTGAAAATACGGTGAAAATACGAGGGGTCACAATAACCTAAATAGTCGGAGATATCGCCAACCGTTCGTTGTGAATGGATGAGCAGGTAAACAGCTGTTTTGATACGGAGTGCGTGCACAAATCCCCCTATCGTCTGACCTGTCACCTCACTAAATACAGAAGCTGCATAGTTGGGACTTTTTCCAATAACTGCGCCTAATTCCTCTTTCGTTACCTTTTCTCGATAATGGTTTTGAATGTAAGCTTTCATAAGCTCGGTATGCCTTTCCTTTGTTGTGGATGGATGACCATCGCTCATTTCCCTGCTCCAGAGCGCTAACACTTCCATAGCCAATGCACCGCACATTGCTTCTGCAAAAGCAGGCCGTTCAGTCCATTCCTCGAGCATGGTTCTAAATTTGTGCAGCAACAGCTCGTATTTGACTGTTCTCCATTTGAATACTCGGGATTCAGTCAATAAAGGCAGCAATTGCATCAAAGTTCCCTCTTCTACTTGAAAAGAAACCATATATTTTTCGTGGGTTACGGATGGAATACTTTTTCCATAAAAGGAGGTGTGACTCGGGATAAGCAAAAGATCGCCTTTTTCGAGCAGCACTTTTTCATGTCGTATCCAAAATAAGCATTTGCCATAGTTGACCATGACAAGCAACCAGGTAGGCATTCCCTCCTGAAATTCCTCAAACCATTGCATGCTTGTATCTTGACGAACTGATTGTATAAATAACATCTTAATCGCCTCACGTTTTAGATACTATTATACAAATACAATACTATTCTTCATAGTATTTATGAGTTTTTTTCACTACAATGGGTTTCAGCGAACTACAACTCGAGGAGGAAACCTACATGTTACCAAAAACGAAAATTATGTGCACCATGGGACCCGCTTGCGATTCCGTCGAAATGCTGAAGGAATTGATACGTGCTGGTATGAACTCCGCCCGGATGAACATGGCCCATGGAGATCTGGAAGACCACAAAGGAAGAATACAGCGAGTCCGTCAAGCCGCCCGGGAACTGGGAGCAACGGTTTCGATTTTATTGGATATTAAAGGCCCCGAAATTCGTACAGGTTTGCTGGAGCAGCCTTCCTACGAGCTTCGTTCAGGTGAGCTATTAACATTAACAACCGAACAAATTCAAGGAACCGCTGAGCGTATTTCTGTCTCTTACAAGGAACTCACTCAAGATATCGAGCCAGGATCACGTATTTTGATCGATGACGGTCTGATTGAGCTTATTGTTGAAGCTGTCGAAGGCACTGAGATCCGCTGCAGGATTATCAACGGAGGTATTGTTAAATCCCGTAAGGGCGTTAATCTGCCTGGTGTGAGAACCTCTTTGCCAGGGGTTACCGCAAGAGATGTAGAGCATATTTTATTCGGTATTGAACAGGATATCGATATCATAGCCGCTTCCTTCGTACGTAAAGCAAGCGATATTGTTGAAATCAGACGTTTGCTGGATGAGGGGCAGGCTTCACATATTCAAATCATATCGAAAATTGAAAATCAGGAAGGCGTAGAAAATCTGGACGACATCCTAGAAGTATCGGACGGATTGATGGTTGCTAGAGGCGATCTCGGGGTAGAAATTCCTATTGAAGATGTACCTATTATTCAAAAGCAAATGATTCAAAAGGGCAATGCAGCCGGTAAGCCAATAATTACCGCTACCCACATGCTGGATTCCATGCAGTACAACCCTCGGCCGACAAGAGCGGAAGCAAGCGACGTAGCGAATGCAGTCTATGATGGTACCGATGTATTGATGCTTTCTGGCGAAACCGCTGCTGGAAAATATCCACTCGAATCAGTGAAAACAATGGCTGCAATAGCTGCCAACATCGAATCGACGCTCTCTTACAAAGAGATGCTTCAGAAAAAAGCTGCCGTACAAAAAAACAACATTACCGAAGTCATAAGCCAAGCTGCGGTTAGCTCCTCTCTTGATTTGGAGGCTGTGGCTATCATTACACCTACTGTTAGTGGGTTTACCCCTCGTATGGTATCCAAATACCGTCCAAAAGCACCCATTATCGCTGTAACTCCTGATGAACGAGTACAGCGCCGTCTCAGCTTGTTTTGGGGTGTTATACCTATAAAAGGAGCATCCGTTCGATCAACAGACGAGATGTTCGAGTCGGCCATTCAAAGTGCGTTGACAAGCGGACTTGTTAAGCCAGGCGACTTGGCAGTCGTCTCTGCAGGAGTACCGGTTGGACAATCCGGATCTACCAATTTGATCAAAATACAGCATATATAAATACTAGAAAACGGCTTGCGCTGCCTTTTGGACGCGTGAAGCCGTTTTTTTATTAAAGTCTTTGTTTAAATCAAAACCTGAAATATGCAATCATTGCAGCCTGGTTTAATATTAAGATAGAATTAAAGTGAAACTGTGAATTGGAGGCTGAACCCCATCGAAACGAATTGGAGCATATACGAACATCAAACAGCAAGGATGTTAAAGATTTGGGAAAAAGAATTGTTAAAGCCTCCTGGTTTTCTGGAAAAAACATCAAAAGCCGTGTCTGTTCGTATTAATCAGGTTATACCTGAAAAAGTACATCAGACTATTACAGCAACTGTAAAAGGTGTCGTTAAAACTTCTTTGTTCAGCATTGACTATATGCCCAAGAATCCACCGTTGGTCGGAATTTCCTTAGCTATGCGCGATCACAAGGCGGAGGAATTAATCTCTATATATAAAAAGCTGGCAGCAGCCGAAGGGGCTGGAGCCGGAGCTGGGGGAATCCTGCTGGGCTTGGCCGACTTCCCGATATTAATTGGCATAAAGATGAAGCTTCTCTTTGAATTAGCTCATATTTACGGATATTCGACCCAGGATTACCGCGAGAGGCTATACATTTTGCATGTATTTCAGCTAGCCTTCTCCAGCCAGACAAAAAAGCAAGCCTTGTTCCAGACCATTATTCAATGGCCTGAAACGGCTCGCTCCCTCCCTCCGGCTGAATCCTATGTAAAGCATATTAATTGGCAACAGCTTCAGCAGGAATACCGTGATACCATCGACTTTCGCAAGATGCTGCAACTCGTCCCCGGTATTGGAGCAGTCGTTGGGGCCTGGGCCAACTATGGACTCCTAGATGAACTGGGCCGTGTTGGCATGAACTGCTACCGTCTACGCTCCCTCCAAGAAACCAGAAGCAATCATAATAACGAAACCTTAGAATAATCAAGCTGAATTACCAGGTCACTATGCCTTTTGCACCCGTACCTGGATTATTCAGCAATTCCATTACCGGAATTGAATAAGCCACTAATATTAAAACTACAAGTACACCTACCCATAGACCCCAGCGCTCAAATAGGGCCGGCGTCTTCTCAGCTGCATCACTAACTTCAGCGATTGGATACTCCGTTTCGCCCTTTGGTGCTTTTAGCAGCATAACCACATTCACAATCATCATAATAACTCCGATGAATAGCACCGTTCCACCAATAGCCATAACTACATGGTATGGCATCCAAAGGATCGCATCCGGGTGATCCTGATACGTCGTATAAGCCGTCCGACGGGGAGAACCAAATAATCCTACCGTGTGCATGGCTCCAGACATGAAGAACATACCCACGAGCCAAGTAATCGTCTGTGCAATGCCCAGCTTATGAAGCAGCGGAGTTAGTACACGTCCAGTCACAGCCGGGATTAACCAATACGTCACTCCAAAAAATGTCAGTGCAACACTCGTAGCTACTGTCAAATGAAAATGCCCTGTCACCCACAATGTATTATGAACGACCATGTTCATTTGATGACTTGCATTGATCAGACCACCAGCTCCAGCGGGAATAAATATGAGCATCCCCATAAATGGGGCAAAAAAACGTACATCGCTCCACGGAAGCTTTTTTACCCATCCAAACAATCCTTTAGCCCCTATGCTGCGCCCATGCATTTCAAAAGTGGCGATCAAAGAGAATGCCGTCATTAAGGATGGCACGACTACCATGAATGTAAGTACAACCTGGACATATTTCCAAACGGAGGATATCCCAGGCTCCGTCAGCTGATGGTGAAATCCTACTGGAATAGAGAATAAAAGCAGTAGGATAAAAGCTAACCGTGCCAAAGCATCGCTGAACATTTTGCCGCCAATCACCTTCGGAATAACCACGTACCAGCAAATGTAGGCGGGCAGCAGCCAGAAATAGACTAACGGGTGTCCAAAATACCAGAATAAAGTACGGCTAAGAGTTACATTAATTGTTTCAACCCAGCCAAACGACCAAGGAATGAGCTGAAAAAGTACCTCAATTGCTACTCCAAGCGTCGCGATAAACCACATAAGCATTGTCACCACAGACATAAAAGCGAATAGTGGCGATAGCTTGCCGTTATGCGTTTTTTTCCAATACCGGTAATTAATAAATATCCCGAAGCAGCTCATCCAGCTGCCAACTACGATGAAAACCAGACTGACATAAAACCATGGAGAAGCCATCATCGGAGCATAAAAAGTGTATAGAACAGTCGCTTTATTTAGTAAAATAAGGATAGTTGCAATTATTGTACCCAAGGTCATCAAACCATAACCGAGCCATCCTAATGATCTGGCAACCGGCAGCAATTGCCCACCTAACGTCTTAGCCACGCCCGAGTAGAGGAATCCGATAATAAAATACGTGGTAAACACAATGGCCATCAATATCCCGTGCGCCGTCAGCAGCTGGTAATAACCGATACCATATGGCAAAGTAATCATACCCCCGCGCACCAGACCTTGAAGCACTCCTGCGACGCCACCCAGCAGTAACGCAAGGAATGCAAACAAAATATGCGCAAGCACTAGTGCGGAATCTCTACGGTCAAAGCCTTTTAATTGTGTAATCATAGTTTCAGCCTCTCCTTTGTTACTTCACAATAATTAAGGTTTGCATCATTTCATGAGCTGCACCGCAATATTCATTGCACAGGACTAGAAATTCACCTTTCTTCGTAAACTTATAAGTCAGATGATTCACTTCACCAGGAACCACCATCATGTTCACGTTCGTTCCCGGAATTTGAAAACCGTGCACAACATCCTTGCTTGTAATGTGAAAATGTACGGTGGCGCCAACTGGCACCTCCATTTTGTCCGGACTATAGCCAAAGGCGAATGCCAGCATATAAGCGTCATACTCGTTATCCCCAATTTTCTTCAAGCCCAGTTCGTTAAAGGGAGCCGTTTGATCCACTGTCTCGGGATTCACCGTTTGGCGGGATTGATGCTGTGCGTGATCATGCTCCCCGGGAGTCTGCGCTCCAAGTGCAAATGCACCAACCCCCAGGACGACCAAAAACACTATCAGCATTGTGATGCCGAAGGTTAACCAAATTTTTTCATAGCGATGAATATGCATGAAGCTCCAACCCCTTTGATCTAATGTTTTTTAGTGATGTATCGGCCTAGCTTCTAGCAATGAATAATACGAATACACCTACCCAGGTCAATACCAAAAACGCACCTAACAGCATCACCGCTACTAATGTTCCTTTTAATGATGAATCCTCTTGCCTGTGCTGTTCACCCATGGTATCCCACTCCCTTCGGACTTAAACTTATGCCCTTATTTTAGAATTTGAGTGGGACCATCTCTATGATTAAAGTCACATTGAATGTCAAGGAAGAATGAACGTTTTGTGGACACAAACGAACTTGACTGAAGCGTCAATCAAAGCTATTATAGATTCATTAAGTCTTTAATTAGGCGAAATGAATGTTCTTAGACTTAAGGATTCTATTAGATCTTTTATTAAGGAGTGGTAGATATGCAGTATGATTGTGCCATCATTGGCGGCGGACCTGCCGGATTAAACGCTGCGCTTGTATTGGGAAGAGCACGCAGAAATATTATTTTATTCGACAATAATAAACCAAGGAATGCGGTTACCCATGAATCTCACGGATTTATCACACGTGACGGAGTCAAGCCAAGCGAGTTTAGAATGATCGCTCACCAGGAAATCAGCAGGTATCCCTCTGTGGAGATTGCAAACCAAGAAATTACCTCTGTAAGTAAGGATAACGATATTTTTCAATTGATGACTCGGGAAGGCAGAACAGTTGAGGCCAAAAATATCATACTCGCGACAGGCTTAAAGGAAATTTTACCGGATATAAGCGGCATTCATGATTTCTATGGCACTAGTCTGTTTAGTTGTCCCTATTGTGATGGATGGGAGTTAAGAGACAAGCCGCTTGTTATAATTTCAGAGGGGCATAACATATTCCATATGGCTAAACTGGTTCATAATTGGAGCCGTGATATCATATTGTGCACAAATGGACAGCAAAATCTTACTTCCGAGCAAAAAGCTAAGCTTCAAAGCAAAAATATCCAAGTGTTCGAGCAGCGAATTTCCGGATTTATTGGACAAAGCGGCCACTTACAGCAGGTAACATTCGAGGACGGCAGCGCTGTTAGCAGAGCAGGCGGATTTGTAACACCTGTATGGGTTCAAGCCGTTTCATTCGGTGAACGTTTGGGCTGCGAAACTAATCAAATGGGCGGATATGTGACGGACTCGTACGGTAAAACAAACATTCATGGGGTGTACGCAGCAGGAGATGCGTCAGTTATCGCACCTGCTCAATTGATCATTGCTGCAGCAGAAGGAAGTCGAGCCGCAATTGGGGTTAACACAGCTTTAACGGAAGCTGAATTTGAGTAGAAGCTTTTGCTGGCGTGTTAGGAGCGTAAGTTTTGAAAGGATAAGAAAACCATCCTTGCGGACGGCCTCTGACGATTGAGTTCAGTTTGGCGAGTGGGAGGGCAGCAAGGTGGGCTACGATTGCCTCTTGAACTTGTGTACATTTGATCATATTTTTATTGGTTTGAACACAAGATTCAAAGGGCAACCGCTGACGCTTCTCCGCTCCAC